>NZ_JFYT01000098.1:0-18414 GCF_000632165.1 Delftia sp. RIT313
CACCATGACAGGGAGACGGGGCTGTATTACAACCGGCATCGGTATTACGATCCGGTGGTGGGGAGTTATATCAATCAAGATCCGATGGGATTGAGTGGCGGAATCAATCTATCAATCTACATAAAAGACCCAAATTGGGGAATTGATCCATTGGGTCTGTGGGGATCTCAAAAAGGAGCATATGTTCACCAAAGAGCCGGATACTTAGTCTACGGAAAAGAAATAAGTCTAGATTCCGTTAGGAAAATAAATGACGGGCAAATATGGGCAGATGCTCCTCAGCATCAGACGGGAGAATATTCGTATATGCATGCAATGCGTAACTCACCACACACGTCAATTAAAGATGCATGCTCAAAAACAAATGAATTCATAAATAAACATGCTTCAGAAGCCTTGGCAAAGAAAAAATCAGGAAATATGGATGAGGCATATTTCCATTTTGGAGCCGCATTACACGCAATGCAAGACTCTACATCCCCGTCACACAGGGGTTTTCAGGTATGGAGCGGTGAAGAAGGATTTCTTGATAAAGCACACCATGTAAGCCAGGAAATAGTACAACCGGGTGAGAATAGTGATCTAAGAAAAATCACAGAACAAGCTTGGAAAGGTTTCAAAGGGAATGACATCAATGCGTTCAAAATTACTTGTGGATGCGATTAGGCTGATTTTTCTTCTTGCATTACCTATGCCGGCTTTTGCTTTTGCAACCGATGAGGTGATGTATTATTTCTGGGCAATATTTTTCATATTTTTAATTTGCATTATTGGATCTATATATTTTCATTCAGCAAGAAAAATAATATACACATCAATTTGGATAATAAGCGTATTTTTCTCTGTTTATTATGAAGTTCCAAAAAATATAAAAACGTTGTTAACAATTTATTTGCTCACTAGCCCGATAATTATTCTCGTGTTGATTTTTTGGAGAAGTAATAGTAAGCGTCAGAGGAGGAGAATAAAAAGAAATGACACCTGACTCTTATTTAGGCCCTGCAATCTGGCGAAGCGCTGTACTCTTGCGTAGGCATACTGTAAGTATGACAAGAGTTCGATAACATAAAGTAGCTGCTGCTCTGATAGATTTTCATGCTCAGCACCATGCCGCGTGACATGTAGCAAGACACCGCCAAACATCTACGACACCGTGAACCACGGCCTGCCGCCCAGTGCCCAGGCCCTGCTGGGCGAACAGGCCGACGGCACCACTTACCTGCTCGGCGGCATGCAGGCCCAACTCCAGGAACAAGAGAGAGAACAGCGCGCCCACATCGCTATCGACCTCTACCACTGCGACCATCTTGGCACGCCAATGGCTCTGACGGACCAGACCGGCCAAGTGGCTTGGGCCGCAAAGCTGGACCCCTGGGGCAATGTGCTGCAGGAATACAACCCGCAGGGCATCCACTAGGCGATCCGGCTGCCGGGGCAGCATCATGACAGGGAGACGGGGCTATATTACAACCGGCATCGGTAAATGACCCATATGCGAAAAAACTAGCAAACGAATTGGGCGCAAAAGTAAGTGCACCGGATCAATACATGTGGTATTCCAGTGATGGAAGCACTACGCCGATGGGAATGACATCGGCAGGAGCTCAAGATAAGACCGCCCCTGGAAAGATGATAGATTTCAACCCTTCGTCAAAGGGGAAATGATGCGGTACATTTTTATACTATTCATACTCATAACAATGACCAACATAGCCAATTCAGATCAATCATCCGGGTCAATTTATCATTTAAATCCAAATGAAATCTTTAATCTTAAAAAGAAGGCCGAAATTGATTCCAAGGCTTCTTATAGGCTTTACGAGTACTATACACTTTCTGAATACAATGAAGAAGAGTCCATGACTTGGCTGGAAAAAGCTGCCTTGTTGGGGCATGAACTGGCGCAATTCAACTATGTAAAGCATTTTTATGACAACGGAAACAAAAAGAAAGCAAATTCGCTAGCTAAGAAATGGAAAGACAATGTTGAGATAAATAAATTATTTCTTGAAAAAAATCCCTCAAATAAAAAATAACAAATTCATTAGGTTTGATAGACTGTTTTTTTATAGACATTGCCCGCAAAATATATAAGCTGAAATATGCCATAAACTCGGAAAATATGGGACCCCCAGCGCACCCGCCCCGAGCGAACAGACCGGAAGCACCGCGCGCATGCCGAGTGGTGCACAGACACAATGGTAGTAATAGCGCAGCATTGCTCTCCTCCACTGCAACTGCGTACTCTGGGCAGCGCACTGCAGGCCCTGACGGACTGGGCTAGATATGTGATACGGACTGCAAAACTTGGCCCTTGAGGCTATTCTTTCCAGAAATACAACCCGAAGAGATCCACCAGTCCTTCTGGCTACGAGGGCAGCACCATGACAGGGAGACGGGCTGTATTAAGCGCGACTTTCATAGACATGGCCCATTCCCAAAATTAATAGAAAACGATCCTGGGCAAAGCTAGGTAGAATCTGCTGCAGATAAAATTATTGATTTCAAAAATGGAATAAAATTTGACTGCTATTGTTTCGATTGGAGAATTTTATTTCCTGAAATTGATAGCAAATAAAAATGAAAAAATTGGCATTAACTATAAGTCTATTTATTTTAACTTTTGCTCAAAATTCCATGGCTGCAGATGAAAAAGAATGGATGTTGCTGAGTAGATCCGATGGATGCATATCATTGGGGGAGTTGTATTTTGAGTATCAATATCTGAATAAAAAGAAAACTCCTAGTGAAATATTTAGTGAGGTGAAGAAAAAATATAAAACAACAACCATTAAACCATTTCTTGATTATATAAAAGAAGAAAAAATAGATGGAGAGAAGATTGGATTAAATGAGAGATCATTTTTTAAGAATTTCAATAGAAAAAATGCGATAATCATTGAAAGCAAAGAAGATAATATTGAAATAATTCTGGTCACGAAATTATTGTGCGAAAAGATTTTTAAAAATAAAATACTTATTCACAGTAGCATGAAAAAGCCACCAAGGATGATTTTCTCTAGGACGCATGATGAATTTCTCGCCTAAGCTCAGCACCTGAGTGACTGTCGGCAGCATGCGTATCACGCATATAGTACTAAACATATCCATTACTACGACAGGGATGGCAGCTGCCTCACCCACGCCGAACGCATGCAGCACGGCAGGGACACCCGCCAAGTCACGGTGCTTTTGGTGGCGGACGTAGATTGGTTAGGCTGTAAGGGATAAAGGCTCCACAGGAATTTTTTGATTTTCATTTTTGGATTTTGCGAAATAAGCGCTTGTTTTATGAGTATTGAGTATATATGTCCATGAAGAAGATAATAAAAGTATCTTTCGGATCATTCGTTGTGGTTGCACTTTTGGGATTTATTTTTCTTATTTCTTCAGTCGAGAATGAAAAGGAGAGCTTCTTCTCTTCCTATGATCTATTGGATGAAGATGGGCAAAGATATATCTCTTGGGTTCCCGTTTTTTTACCAAAAACTGCCTTTAATATCAGAATATATGCTGATGTGGAAACTAATCATTTTTATATGTTCTTTCAGCTGGAAAAAATTCAATCTATTGATTTTCAGAAAAAGATGAATATGAAAGCATCAAAAAATGGAGTGGCGCTGCTTCAAAAGGGCGTTGAGAAAATAAAATCAGGGTGGTGCGCTTTTCAGGACATTTCGAATGGATTTGGTGAAAATCTATATCTGGTGGGAAAAGTAAGCTCTAGTGAAGAAATTTATTATGTGACGAAGGCGACAACGGCTAATAATTTGAATTCGACTGAATACACTTCGGAAATGGCGAAGAAATATTGTGAGCATGGCGATTTCAAGCCTGAAATGCAATATCTGGACATCAGGTAATTGACGCGGGTGAATCTCTAGGATGTGATTTTTGCCGTCAGAAGACCGCCTCAGCCTTGCATCGCTCCTATAAAAAAGCGCTTGAATACGCACCCAATCCTCGCTACCAAAGCACAGCACAGGCCTCATCGTGAATCAAATTCACAGATGGTGTTCCAGCAGACTGTCTAGTCCCGCGCAGCCCTTGAATCCATGATCCCACCATCGACAGACATCGGATTCCTTGCATGCGGCAACTTTTTCCATCGCTTTCTACGGCCTCGGGCGCGGTACTTCTGGCGCTTGTGATTTCCACGCCAGCCTTGGCGGCTTCGACGGTGCCGGCGGGTTCGGCTGAAACCTCCAACTGGGCTGCCACGTGGCAGGCCAGCCCGCAGCCGGTCTGGGGGGCGGACTTCCTCTTTCCCACCAACCTGCCCGCTGTGCTGCAGGATCAGACCGTGCGCCAGGTGGCGCGCATCAGCCTGGGCGGGCCGCGCCTGCGCATCGTGCTTTCCAACGCCTATGGCGGCCAGCCTGTGACCGTGGGCAGGGCGACCGTGGCAAAGCCGTTGCCGGCGGGCGCCATTGACGCTGGCAGCCTGCAGGCCGTGACCTTTGGCGGCAGCGCGCAAGCCACCATTGCCGCAGGCGCATCCCTGGTCAGCGACCCTGTGGCCTTGCCGCTGGCCTCGCTGTCGCAGGTGGCCGTGAGCCTGTACGTGCCCGGCGCCACGCCTGTGCAGAGTTTTCACTGGGATGGACGTCAGACCGGCTGGATCGTGGCGGGCGACCAGTCCGCTGCTGCGGCGCTGCTGACTTCGGACCCTGGCGCAATCAGCAGCACGGCCCGCCCGCTGTTGGCGGGTATTCAGATCGAGGCCGACCTCGCGGCGCCCGCGGCGCCCGTGGTAGCGGTGATGGGCGACTCCATCACCGACGGCGCCACGGCCAGCCTGGACCGGGACAGCCGCTGGCCGGATTTCCTGGCTGCGCGCCTTGCGCCGCACGGCGCGGCGGTGGTCAATGCCGGCATTTCGGGCGCGCGCCTGCTGTCGGATGGCATGGGCGAGCATGCGCTGGCGCGGCTGGAGCGTGATGTGTTGGCCCAGCCCGGTGTGCGCAGCCTCATCGTGCTGCTGGGCATCAACGATATTTCCTGGCCCGGCACGGCCTTTGCGCGGCAGGCGCCGCGTCCCACGCTGCAGGACATGGCAGAGGGCTATCGCCAATTGATTGCCAGGGCGCGCAGCCACGGCCTGCGCGTGATCGGCGCCACCTTGCCGCCTTTCGAGGGCGCCTTGCCAGGCACGCCGCTGGACGACTACTACCAGGACGACAAGGACGACCTGCGACGGCAGGTGAATGCATGGATACGGTTGAGCGGTGCCTTCGATGCCGTCATCGACTTCGATGCCGTGCTGCGCGATGGCGCCCATCCCTCCCGCATGGCGGCGCGCTTCGACTCGGGCGATCGCCTGCATCCTGGCGACGAAGGCAACCGCGCCATGGCCGATGCGGTGGATCTGAACGCCATACTGCCGGGCCTGCTGCCGCGCTAGCCGCGCCTGCACGCGGTGGAGGTGGCGTTGATGGTGGCGTTGGCGGCGGCGGGGCTGTCTCCCTATAAAATGCAAATGGTTCTCATTTGTCATTCGTCCCTGGCCTGCCTGCGCCCTGGGATACAGGGAGGGGTATCGTGGCCGCCGCCGAGTTTGCGCTTCAGCAACAAGTCGAAATTCTCTACACCGATCACCACGGCTGGCTGCGCGGCCTGCTGCGCCGCAAGCTGGGCAATGCCTTTGATGCGGCCGATCTGGCGCACGACGTTTACCTGCAACTGCTGCGCACCGGCCGTGTTCCGCCGGCCGACGAGCACCGCCGCCATCTCACCCAGATCGCCAACGGCCTGGTGATCGACCTGTACCGGCGCCGCCGCGTGGAGGCGGCCTATCTTGAAGCGCTGGCCCTGCTGCCCGAGCAGATGGCGCCCTCCGAAGAAACACGTGCCCTGGCGCTGGAGGCGCTGGTGGAGATCGACGCCGCACTGAACGGCCTGCCGCCCAAGGCGCGCAAGGCCTTGCTGCTGTGCAAGCTCGACGGCATGGCCTACCGCGACATCGCGGCCGAGCTGGGCGTGTCCGTGTCTTCGGTGGAGAAATACATCGCCGCCGGCCTGCTGGCCTGCTACCAGGCGCTGCACGGCCCGGTGTGCTGAACGGCCGGCCCGCCCGCATGTCCTCATCATCGGCATCGCCCGACGCCTCCAGCGAGCTGCTGGAGCCGGCCATTGTCCAGCGCGCCGCCGAATGGATGGCCCGGCTGTGGGCCGATGACGCCAGCGACGAAGACCGCGCCGCCTGCGCCCGCTGGCGTGCCGAGCATCCGCGGCACGAACTGGCCTGGAGCCGGCTGCAGGCCTTTGACGACAAGCTGCGCAGCGTGCCCGGCGGCATTGCGCGGCATGCGCTGGCGGACACCTCCGCTGCGTCGCCGGCGCCACGCCGTGGCCGCCGCCGCGCCATGCAGTTGCTGGGCTTCATGGCCATGGCCGGTGGCATTGCCCATGTGGTGCGCGGCACCGATGCCTGGCAAATCGCCGCTGCCAGCCATGGCACGGCGCGTGGCGAGGTCCGCGAGATCACGCTGCCGGATGGCACGCAGGTGGTCCTGGCCTCGGCCTCGGCCATCGACCTGCGCTTTGACGGGGCCGAACGCCTGATCCTGCTGCGCGCTGGCGAAATCCTCGTGACCACTGCGCCTGATCCGCAAAGCACACCGCGCCCGCTGCGCGTGCGCTCGCGCCACGGCACGGTGCAGGCCCTGGGCACGCGCTTCACGCTGCGCCAGGAAGATGAGCAGTCCCGCGTGGCCGTGTTCGAGGGCGCGGTGGAAGTGCGTCCCGCCCGGGCGCCGGGCCAGGTGGTGCGCGTGGAGGCAGGGCAGGGCGCCGTCTTCTCCGGCGATCTGGCCCAGCCCCCGGTGGCCGCGCAGGAAAGCGCCGCCGCCTGGGCGCGCGGCGTGCTGGTGGCCGACAACATGCCGCTGGGCGAGCTGGTGGCCGAACTGGCGCGCTACCGCACGGGCCTGCTGCGCTGCGACCCGCAGGTGGCCGGCCTGCGCGTCACGGGCGTGTTCTCGTTGCGCGATACCGACCGCGCCCTGCACAACCTGGCGCTGGGCCTGCCCGTGCAGGTGGTCGCGCGCACGCGCTATTGGGTCATGGTGCAGGCGGCGGGCTGAGGCGCCTTTCATCGCGGCGCCTTCCCCGTTTCTCGGAACCCGTTACCGGCTGATTCAAATTCCTGCCCCTGCGGATTGAGGGTTTGGCGTTCTCGTTCGGAAGACAGGCAAGAGCCCTTGTTTTCTGTTCCGCCATGCCTTCCAGGAAATCCCATGCACTCCACCGATGCCGATGACCCCCAGGCCGGCCTCGGCCCCATTGCGCAGACGCTGCAGCCCATCCGTGCGCAGCTTGTTCTTGCCGCGCTGCTGTCGTTTGCGGGCGCCGTGCTGGCGCTGGCGCCGCTGGCCGGCATTGCCCACATCGCGCGGCTTGCGCTGGCCGATGGCAGCATGGTGGCGGCCGAGGCCTGGCGCGTCATCGCGCTGTGCCTTGTCTGCCTGTTCGCGGGCATGGCCCTGGTGTCGGCGGGCGAGCTGGTTGCGCATCTGGCCGACAACCGCCTCACCCACGGGCTGCGCCTGTCGGCCATGCAGCGGCTGGCGCGCGTGCCGCTGGGCTGGTTTACCGAGCGGGCCTCGGGCCAGGTCAAGCAGGCCATGCAGGACGACGTGGCCACCCTGCACGAACTGACTGCGCACTTCTACACCACCGTGGGGCGCGGTGCGGGCACGGTGGCCGCTTCTGCGGTCTACCTGGTGGCCATGGACTGGCGCATGGCCCTGGTCTCGGCCCTGCCGTTCGGCATCTTCTTTCTGGTGATGCGCCATGCCATGCAGGCCAGCAGTGCCCATATGCCGGCCTTTGGCGCGGGACTGGCGCGCATCAACAACGCGGTGGTGGAGTTCGTGCACGGCATTCCCGTGGTCAAGGCCTTTGGTGCCAGCGGGCGCGCCCATGGCAGCTACCGCGAGGCCGTCGATGGCTTTACCGACGCCTTCCTCGGCTTTGCGCGTCCGCTGGTGTCGGCGCGCGCCAATGCCAATGCGTTGATCGCGCCCGTGGCCGTGCTGGGCGTGGTGCTGGCCTTCGGCACGCTGTTCACGGCCCTGGGCTGGATGGCGCCCGTGGACGTGCTGCCCTTTGCCCTGGTGGCGCCGGGCATCAGCGCGCCGCTGCAGCTGCTCAGCTTCAACCTGCATGCGCTCAACCACGCCACGGGCGCCGCCCAGCGTGTGCAGGCGCTGCTGCGCACGCCCGTGCTGGAGCAACCGGCCGCCGATCAATGCAGGCTGCCCCAAGGCTGCGAAGTCCGCTTCGAAGGCGTGGGCCATGCCTACGAGGCGGGGCATGACGTGCTCAAGGGCATGGATTTCACGCTCAGGCCCGGCACGGTGACCGCCGTGGTCGGTGCCTCGGGCGCGGGCAAGTCCACGCTCGCCCGGCTGTTGCTGCGTTTCTTCGACCCGAACGAAGGCCGCATCACGCTGGGCGGGGTGGACCTGCGGCAGATCGAGACCCTGCAGCTGTACCGCCACCTGGCCTTTGTGCTGCAGGACGTGCGCCTGGTGCACGCCAGCGTGCGCGAGAACATCGCCCTGGGCCGGCCCTCGGCCGGCGCGCAGGAGGTGGAAGAGGCGGCGCGCGCCGCCCACATCCATGAGCGCATCCTGGCGCTGCCGCGCGGCTATGACTCGGTGATCGGCGAAGACGCCCAGCTGTCCGGCGGCGAACAGCAGCGCCTGAGCATTGCGCGCGCTGTACTGCTGGATGCGCCCGTGCTGGTGCTGGACGAACCCACGGCCGCCGCCGATGCCGAGAGTGAGGCTGCCATCCAGCAGGCCCTGTCGCGCCTGGCCGCCGGACGCACCCTGCTGGTCATCGCCCACCGGCTGGATACCGTCATGCATGCGGACCAGATCCTGGTGGTGGAGGGCGGAGCCATCCGCGAGCGCGGCCGCCATGCCGAGCTGCTGGCGCTGGGCGGACGCTACGCGCGGCTGTGGGCGCTGGGCGGGTATGCCCCACCGCCCACGCAAGCCCAGCCTTCCACCCCCGCCCTGGCCCCGGAGCTGCCGCCATGCTGAAGACCCTGATGCAACTGCTGGGCGACGATGCCAGGCTTTTCCGCCGCTATGCCTGGATGGCCGTGCTGCATGGCCTGCTCAGCGGCCTGGTTGTCACGGCCCTGGTGCCCGTGCTTTCGCGCCTGCTGGCGGGCGATGTGCGCGGCGCCGCGGCATGGCTGGCCGTGCTGCTGGCGGGCGTGGTGCTGTGCTGGGCCTGGCAGCGCCAGGTGGAAAAAGCCGGCCTGGGCCTGGGCGCCGCCGTGCTGCGCGTGGCACGCCACCGCCTGGGTGACCATGTATCCCGCCTGCCCGTGGGATGGTTCACACCCGAGAACACGGCCCGGCTCAACCACGTCGTTTCGCAGGGAATGATGGAAGTGGCCCAGCTGCCGGCCCATGTGTTCACGCCCGTGTTCAGCGGCGCCGTGGCACCCTTTGCCGTAGTGGCCGCACTGTGTGCCATGGACTGGCGCATGGGCCTGATTGCACTGCTGGCGCTGCCGCTGCTGGCACGCGTGCTGCAGGTCACCGCGCACCTGGGCCGCCGTGCCGACGAGCGCCTGCAGCGCAGCATGGCCGGTGCCAGCCAGCGCATGGTGGAGTTTGCCCAGGCGCAGTCCGTGCTGCGCGCCTTCAACGGCGAAGGCGGCGGCACGCGCTGGCTGGAGCAGGCCCTGGGCCGGCAGCGCGCATCGGGCGCGCAATCCATCCGCCTGGCGGCGCTGTCGGGCGTGCTCAATGGCTGGGCCGTGCAGGCCGTGTTTGCGGCCCTGCTGGTGGCCGGCGCGCTGTGGCTGGACGAGCGCCTGGGCGGCGTTGCAGCACAGGGCATGGGAATGGAAGCCGCCATCCCCGTGATCGTGGCCCTGCTGCTGGCCTGCCGCCATGTCGATCCGCTGCTGGAGGTGGCCGGCTACGCCGACTCGCTGCGCGCCGCGCGCGTGCAGCTCGATGCCGTGCGCGACATCCTCGCGGTCCAGCCGCTGCCCGAGCCTGCCATACCCCACGCGCCGCGCGATGCCTCGGTGGAGCTGCGCGATGTGGTGTTCCGCTACGCGCCGGGCCAGCCCGAGGTGCTGCGCGGCCTGAGCCTGCGTGTGGAGCCTGGGTCGATGACGGCGCTGGTGGGCGCCTCCGGCTCGGGCAAGTCGTCCGTGCTGCGGCTGATCGCGCGCTTTTTCGATGTGCAGCAGGGCAGCGTTCTGGTGGGCGGCATCGACGTGCGTCAGATCGCGGGCGAGCGGCTGGCCGGGCAGATCAGCCAGATCTTTCAGGACAGCTACCTTTTTCAGGGCTCCATTGCCGACAACATCCGCATGGGCCGCCCGCAGGCCAGCGATGCCGAGGTGATGGAGGCCGCCCGCCAGGCCGGCGTGGCCGAAATCATCGGTCGCCTGCCGCAGGGTCTGGACACGCCCGTGGGCGAGGGCGGGGCGCGCCTGTCGGGCGGCGAGCGCCAGCGCATCGCCATTGCGCGTGCGCTCATCAAGGATGCGCCCATTTTGTTGATCGATGAGGCCACGGCCGCGCTGGATGCCGAGAACCAGGCGGCCATCGCCCAGGCGCTGGCGCGGCTGCGCGGCCGGCGCACGCTGATCGTGATTGCCCACCAGCTGTCCACCGTCGCCATGGCCGACCAGATCATCGTGCTGGACCAGGGCCGCGTCAGCGAGCAGGGTACGCCGCAGCAGCTGGCGCAGGCGCAGGGCCTGTACGCGCGCTTTCTGGCGCGGCGGCGCGCCGCCAAGGGCTGGCGCATTGCGGGAACGCGCACGGGAACGGACACGGGCACGGGCGAGGACCTCCGTTGAGCGAGCTTGCGAAGCCAAAGACAGGGACGCAGGCCCCGCGCCTGGCGCCGTGGCTGCTGCCGTTTGCCGCGCTGTGCTGCGCGTCCGTGCTCATCGGCGCGCGGCAGGTGGACTGGGGGCAGCTGCTGTCGCTGTCGGGCGATGCCTGGCTCACCCTCACGGCCAGCCGCCTGCCGCGCCTGGCAGCGCTGGTACTCACGGGCGTAGGTCTGTCTGTGTGCGGCGTGGTGCTGCAGCAGATCGTGCAGAACCGCTTTGTGGAGCCTGCTACCTGCGGCGGTCTGGACGCGGCCAAGCTGGGCATTCTGGTGTCGCTGACGGTGGCGCCCGCCTCGGCCTTCACCTCGGGCGCGTGGGGCGTGGCCTGGCGCATGGTGTTCGCGCTGGTGTTCTGCCTGGGCGCCAGCCTGCTGTACGTGGCCATCATCCGCCGCATGCGCCTGCGCAACCTGGTGCTGGTGCCCGTGGTGGGCCTGATGTACGGCAGCGTGCTCAGCGCCATCGCCGAGTTCCATGCCTTCCGCCACAACCTGCTGCAAAGCATGCAGGGCTGGCTGCTGGGCGACTTCTCGCGCGTCGTGCAGGGCCACTACGAGATCATCTACCTCATCGTGCCCATCGTGGTGCTGACCTATGCGTTTGCGCACCGCTTCACCGTGCTGGGCATGGGCGAGGGCATGGCCACCAGCCTGGGGCTGAGCTATCCGGCGCTGGCCACGCTGGGCCTGGTGCTGGTGGCGGTCACCGTCTCGGCCACGGTCATCACCGTGGGCGCCATTCCCTTCGTGGGCCTGGTCATTCCCAACCTGGTGGCCATGCGATGCGGCGAGAACCTGGGCCGCACCCTGCCCATCGTCGCGCTCAGCGGCGCCTCGCTGCTGCTGGCCTGCGACATCGTGGGCCGGCTGATCATGCACCCCTTCGAGGTGCCGATCGGCCTGACTGCGGGTAGCGTGGGCGGCGTGCTTTTTCTCGTGCTCATCCTGCGCAGAAGGCCGTGATGCGCAAGGCCTTGCCTCACACCACCGCGTGGATTGCGGCTGCCGTGGTTGCCGTCGGGCTGGCGGCCTGCTTCGTGCTGCTGGGCTCGGGGCTGGATTTCGGCTATGTCATTGCACGGCGGCTGACGCGGCTGTCGGCCATCGTCATCGGCGGCATCTGCATTGCGCTGTCGTCCATCGTCTTCCAGACGCTTGCGGGCAACCGCATCCTCACCCCCGCCATCATGGGTTACGAGGCGGTCTACCTGCTGCTGCAGGCGCTGCTGGTGCTGGCCATGGGCGTGCAAAGCCTGGTGGTGCTGGGCCCCGGCGGCAACTTCTGGCTGTCGGTGGCCTGCATGCTGGGCTACTCCTGGGCCCTGCAAAGCTGGCTGCTGGGCGGGGGCCGGGACAACGTGTACTTCCTGCTGCTGCTGGGCCTGGTGCTGGGCATGGTGATAGGCACCTTTACGCAGTTCGTGCAGCTGCGCATCAGCCCGGGCGAATTCTCTGTGCTGCAGGGCTACAGCTACACCTCGTTCAATCGCGCGCGGCCCGCGCAGCTGCTGTGGTCGGCGCTGATCGTGGCCGTGGCCTGCGTGATCGTGCGGCGCAGCCTGCCCGTGCTGGACGTGCTGGCCCTGGGGCGCGAGCAGGCCATCTCGCTGGGCGTGCACTACCAGCGCCAGCTGCGCCTGCAACTGGCGCTGATTGCCGCGCTGGTGGCGGTGTCCACCAGCCTGCTGGGGCCCACGGCCTTCATGGGCATCTTCGTGGCCCACATCAGCTATGCGCTGGCGGGCACGGCGCGCCACCGCATCACGCTGCCGCTGGGCTGCGCCGTGGCCGTGTCCATCTTCATCGCGGCGCAACTGGCGGTGGAGCATGTCTTCAACTACCGCACCTCGGTGGGCATCCTGGTCAACCTGGTATGCGGCAGCTACTTCCTCGCGCTCATGGTGCGCGGGCGCGGCCGGGCCTGAGCCGGCCCCCGGCCTCCCAAAAACACCCAACGCAATGCATCCCATTTTTCAGGAGAGAAAGCCGTGACCCGTCTGTTCCGCATTCCCCATCACGCTTCCATGTTGGCCCTGGCCGCTGCCCTGGCCCTGTCGGCCTGCGACCGGCCCGCCAACCCGTCGGCACAGGCCGCAGCGCCGCAGGCGGCGGCCGGCGAGTTCAAGCCCGTCACCGTGCAGCACCAGCTGGGCACCACGGTGGTGGAGCACCTTCCGCAGCGCGTGGCCGCGCTGGACATGAACGAGGCCGACTTCCTCGACCAGCTCGGCGTGCCCATTGCCGGCATGCCCAAGGACTTCGTGCCCCACTTCCTGGCACGGTACAAGGACGATGCCAGCGTGCAGGACCTGGGCTCCATCGTCCAGCCCAACCTGGAGCGCGTGCACGCGCTCAAGCCTGACCTGGTGCTGATCTCGCCCATCCAGGCCAGCGCCTACCAGGAGATTTCGGGCTTTGCGCCCACGGTGCATTTCGACGTGGACTTCAGGAACAGCGGCACCCGGCACCTGGACACCGTGCGCGATCACCTGCTCACCCTGGGCCGCATCTTCGGCAAGGAGGACCTGGCGAGCGCCAAGGCCGCCGAGATGGACGACAAGGTCGCCCAGGCCCGGCGCGCCACCGAGGGCCGTGCGGAGACCGCCCTCATCGTCATGCACAACAACGGCGCCTTCAGCTCCTTCGGGCCGCAGTCGCGCTACGGCTTTGTCTTCAACGCGCTGGGCGTCAAGCCCGCCAGCACGGCGGCCGAGGCCGACCTGCACGGCCAGCCCATCTCCAGCGAATTCATACAGCAGGCCAACCCGGACATCCTCTACGTGATCGACCGCACGGCCATCATGCAGCGCCGCCCGGGCATGGACGCCGCAGGCATGGACAACCCGCTGCTGCGCCAGACCAGCGCCTGGAAGAACAACCGCGTGGTCTTCGTCGATTCAGAGGCCTGGTACGTCACGGCGGCCAGCGTGACCTCGGTGAAGCTCATGGTTGATGACGTGCTCAAGGGCTACGGCGATGCGCCGGCAGCGGGCGCGGGCCCGGTGGCCGCTGCGGTTGCAAATTGATCGCATTCTCGATTGAGGGTTTGGCTTTCTCGTTCGGAAGACAAGGTGAAACACCCAACGCCTACCCGAATCGAAAGGAGTCCCGCATGGCACTACGCCATCCATCCCGCCCCGCGCACAACGGCGCATCGCGCCCCCTGCCGCACCCGGCCTTTGCCTCCAGGCACACGGCCATCGCCGTGCAAATGCTTTGCATGGCGGGCCTGGCACTGGGCGGCCTGGCCGTGGCCATGCCGTCCGCGCTGGCGCAGGCGGCTGCCCAGGGGGCCGCATCTGGAGCAGCCTCCGGGGCGGCACCCGGCGAGGCCCGACGCGCCTTCAACATCCCCGCCGGCCCGCTGGGCCAGGCGCTCAACGCCTTTGCCGCAGCGGCCGGCGTGGAGCTGACGGTGGATTCCAGCCTGCTGCAAGGCCGCAGCAGTGCAGGCCTGTTGGGCAGCTACAGCGTGGCCGAAGGCTTTGCCGAGCTGCTGCGCGGCCAGGGCCTGCGCGCGCTGCGCGAAGCCAACGGCAGCTACACCCTGGGCCGTGACCGCAACGCGGCAGCGCCCGTGGAGGGCGGCGTGCTCCTGCCCGCCGTCACCGTGCGCGCACAGGCTCAGCAGGCGCCGGAAGCCTATGCGGGCGGCCAGGTCTCCACGGGCGGCCGCATCGGCCTGCTGGGCGACAAGGACTTCATGGAGACGCCCTTCAACACCATCAGCTACACCGAGAAATTCATCGCCGACCGCCAGGCCCGCGACATCACCGACGTGATCTCCGCCGCCGACCCCACCGTGTTCAGCACGGGCATGACCGGCATCATCAGCGAGAACTATTCCATTCGCGGCTTCAGCTCCAGCATTGGCGATGTCACCTTTGGCGGGTTGTTTGGCGTGGCGCCGTTCTACCGCGCATCGCCCGAAATGTTCGAGCGCGTGGACGTGCTCAAGGGCCCATCGGCCCTGCTCAACGGCATGCCGCCCGGCGGCTCGGTAGGCGGCACGGTCAACCTCGTGCCCAAGCGCGCGGGCGACGAGCCGCTCACGCGGCTGACCACATCCTTCATGTCCGATGCGCAACTGGGGGCCCACATCGACCTGGGCCGGCGGTTCGGCGAGCGCAAGCAGTTCGGCATCCGCTTCAACGGCGTGCTGCGCGACGGCGACGGCGCCGTGAACCACCAGGAAAAAGAGACCCGGCTGGCCTCGCTGGGCCTGGACTGGCGCGGCGACCGTGCCCGCCTGTCTGCCGACCTGTACAGCAGCGATGACCGCACCGACGGCCTGAACCGCGGCATCAACCTGGCCGCAGGCCTGCCCGTGCCCAAGCCGCCCAAGGCCGACGCCCTGCTCAACCCCAGCTGGGCCTTCTACGACACCAAGGACAAGGGCGCCATGGTGCGCGGCGAGCTTGACCTGGGCGACAGCGTCACGGCCTATGCCGCCGTGGGCACCAGCAAGACCCGGTACCGCTCCACGGGCGCCTACCTGATCCAGGTCTTCAACACGGCAGGCGACTACCGCACCAACCTGGCCGACCTGGGATTCGAGATGGACAAGAAGTCGGCCGAGGCCGGCCTCAAGGGCAAGTTCCAGACGGCTGGCGTGGGCCACCAGTGGGCGCTCAACGCCACCTACTACACGCATACCGACAAGCAGTTCGGCCGCCGCAACGTGCTGGCCCAGGACTGGATCACCAACATCTACAACCCCATCTGGGGCCCGGCCACCAGCTTCAACGCGCCCCCGATCTCGCGCACCGAACTGCGGCTGACCAGCATCGGCGTGGCCGACACCCTTTCCTTCGCGCAGGACCGCGTGCAGCTCACCCTGGGCCTGCGCCGCCAGCAGGTGCTCAGCGACACCTTCAACGTGGCCACGGGCGCGCGCACCTCGCGCTATGACGAAGGCGCCACCACGCCCGCCGCCGCGCTGCTGGTGAAGGCCAGCGAGCGTGTCTCGGTCTACGCCAACTACATCGAAGGCCTGAGCCAGGGCGCCACCGCACCCATGACGGCGGCCAACGCGGGCGAAGTGTTCGCTCCCTACAAGTCCCGGCAAAAGGAGCTGGGCCTGAAGCTGGACCTGGGCGACTTCGCCCACACCTTCAGCCTCTACGAGATCCAGCGCCCCAACGGCTACACCGATCCTGTCTCCAACGTCTTCTCCTTCGGCGGCGAGCAACGCAACCGGGGCGTGGAATGGGGCTTCTTCGGCAACGTGGCCACGGGCGTGCGCCTGATGGGCGGCATTGCCTACGTACAGCCCAAGCTCACCCGCACGGCCGGCGGCGTGAACCAGGGCAAGCTGGCGGCGGGCGTGCCCAGGCTGCAGGGCAAGCTGGGCGTGGAGTGGGATGTGCCTGCCCTGCAGGGCCTGACGCTGACGGCCAATGCCACCACGGCATCCAGGCAGTACATCAATGCCGACAACTCGCTGTCCGTGCCGGGCCGCACCGTGTTCGACGTTGGCGCGCGCTATGTGACCACGGCGGCCGGCCACCCGCTCACGCTGCGCGGCAGCATCACCAACGTGGCCAACAAGGCCTACTGGGCCACGCCGCTGTGGACCAGCCTGGGTCTGGGCGCGCCGCGCACTTTCATGCTGTCGGCCACGGTTGATTTCTGAGCGATGACACGGCGCCTTGCCGTAGATCAAGCCGAACCCGAGCCGGGCCGAGCCTGCGCTGCCGTCCTGCGGGCTATAAACTAGCCCGATGGGGCGGCGAGCATGCCGGCCCGCCAACCGCCCACCCTCCATTACCAGGATGACAGACGCCTATGGACAGCCGCAATGACAGCATGGACCTGAGCGACGACAGCGTGTTTGAGAGCGCTGCGGAGCTGTTCCGTGCCATGGCGGCGCCCGTGCGCCTGAAGATCATCAGCGTGTTGTGCCATGGCGAGAAGAACGTGACCGAACTGCTCGCCGACATCACCACCACGCAGCCCAACATGTCCCAGCACCTGAACACGCTGTACCAGGCCGGCGTGCTGGGCCGGCGTCGCGAAGGCGTCAGCATCTACTACTTCATCGCCAACGCGCAGGCGGCGCAGATGTGCCGCGCCATCTGCGCCCAGGTCGCCATCGCGCAGGGCTGAGCGCGGCAGACCCGCAGGCTGCAAGAAGGGATCTCAAGGGGACCCAAGGCGACTCCGCTAGGATGCCATCCATGCCGCCCACACCCACCCTGGTCCAGCCCCTGCCGCTCGATGCCGACGGCATCCTCGCGCTGGCAGCGCGCTCCATGTTCCAGCTGTTCTCCACCATGAGCCAGGGCATGTTCCTGGCCGACAGGGCAGGGCGCATCGTCTGGGTCAACGAGGGCTACCAGCGCTTCCTGCCCGACCTGGGCGTGGCCTCGGTGGACGACTTCCTGGGCCACATGGTCGAGGACGTCATCCCCAACACCCGCATGCGCCGCGTGCTGGAAACCGGCGAGCCCGTACTCATCGACCTGCTCACCAACCGCGCCGGCACCTTCGTGGTCAGCCGCATCCCGCTCAAGGACGATGCGGGCGCGGTCATCGGTGCCATCGGCATCGTGCTCTTCGACCAGCCGGAGACCACGCTGCAGCCCCTCATCAGCAAGTTCGCCGTTCTGCAGCGCGACCTGGACGAGGCCCGGCGCGAGCTGGCCGCCCAGCGCAACCGCAGCCTGCGCGTGGCCGTGCAGGGCGAGCGCCGCGCCAAGTACAGCTTTGCCAGCTTTGTCGGCAGCAGCCCGGCGGCCGTGGAGGTCAAGCGCCAGGCGCGCCGCGCGGCCCAGTCGCTCAGCCCCGTGCTGCTGCTGGGCGAAACCGGCACCGGCAAGGAACTGCTGGCCCATGCCATCCACGCGGCATCGGCCCGCACCGGCGGCCCCTTCGTCACCGTCAACATCGCCGCCGTGCCGGACGCCTTGCTGGAGGCCGAATTCTTCGGCGTTGCCCCCGGCGCCTACACCGGCGCCGACCGCAAGCCGCGCGACGGCAAATTCAGGCTGGCCGACGGCGGCACGCTGTTCCTCGACGAAATCGGCGACATGCCCCTGAACCTGCAGGCCAAGCTGCTGCGCGCGCTGCAGGAGGGCGAGATCGAACCGCTGGGCTCCAACCAGCTCGTGCGCTTTGACGTGCGCGTGGTGGCAGCCACCTCGCGCGACCTGCCGCAGATGGTGCGCGATGGCCGCTTCCGGGAAGACCTCTTCTACCGCCTGCACGTGCTGCCCATCCGCGTGCCGCCGCTGCGCGAACGCAGGCGCGACATCCCGGCCCTGGTCGAAGTCCTCTCCGAAGAACTGGCCCTGCGCAACGACATGCCCCCGCCAGAACTGCTGCCCGACGCCCTAGCCCTGCTGGCCGGCCAGACCTGGCGCGGCAACATCCGTGAGCTGCGCAACGTGCTGGAGCAGGCCGCCATGCGCAGCGAAGACACCGCCATCAACGCAGAGCAACTGCGCGAAGTGCTGCGCTCATCCGGCGTGGGGGCGGCGGGTTCCACGCCGGATGAGCGCAGCACTTCGCGCAGTTGCTCTGCGTTGA
>NZ_JFYT01000099.1:0-17518 GCF_000632165.1 Delftia sp. RIT313
GGGCTGGCGTGGGCGCCATCGGCACCGGGGGCGGCACCGGGGGCGGCACCGGCGCTTTCGTCCGGCAGTTCCCCCACTTCGCCGGCCTGCAGCAGCAAGGACGGTGCTCCTTCAGCACCTTTCACCGCCAAACGCACCGTGCCATGCTCCACGCTCACCCGCACCAGGCCCGGCAGCCGGTTGACGGTGAAGCGCGTGCCCAGCACGGTGATGCGCGCCTGGCCTGCGTCGATGGTGAAGTGGCGGTCTGCATCCCTGGCCACGTCGAACAGGGCCTCGCCCCGCTCCAGCACCACGGCGCGCTGGCGGCGCGTGTAGCGCGTGGCGATGCGGCTGGCCGGTCCCAGGGTCAGCACGCTGGCGTCGGGCAGGTTCAGCACGATGCGTTCGCCAATCGCACTGTCGCGGGCCAGGGCGAACACGGTGGCGTCCTGCCATTCAAGCCAGCCGCGCCATGCCAGCAGGCCCGCCGTGCCCAGGCCGGCAACGCCCAGCACGCCGCGGGTGATGGCTGCGCGGCGCGTGTTGCGGCGCTGGCGCGCGGCGGTGTTCACGGCCGTGGCCAGGGCCTCGGTGCGGGGCGTGGAGTCGAAGTCCTGCCACAGCGCCTCGAAGGCGGCGTATTCGGCGGCGTGGCGCGGGTCGGCGTCCATCCAGGTGCGCCAGGCGGCGGCGTCGGCGGCGCCGGGCTGCGCTCCCGCATCCCGGTGCATGCGTATGAACCAGCGCGCGGCCTCTTCGCGCGGCGTGGTCATGGCGCGAGCAGCTCGCGCGCGGCGCGCAGGTCCAGCAGGGCGCGCATCAGGTGGCGCTCCACCATGTTCAGGCTGATGCCCAGCGTGGCGGCAATCCTGGGCTGGGAATGGCCTTCCACCTTGCACAGCCAGAACACCTCGCGGCAGCGCGGGGGAAGCCCTTCGATGACCCGCTGCGCAGCGGCCAGGCGCTGCTGCAGATCGGCCAGCACCTCGGCGGAAGGCGCGGTGAATGCTTCCTGCACGGCGATGGCGTCCGCGCGCCTGCCGGGGGCCGTGGAGTCCGGCTCGCCTGCCAGGTCGGGCAGGGGCACGAAGCGGCGTTCATGCGCCATCTGGTCCGCGAGCACGGTACGCGCCACCACGCGCAGATAGGCGTGCGGCTGGGCGATGCCTTCATGCCTGCCGCTGAGGGCGTAGCGCACGAAGGCGTCATGCAGCACATCCTGCGCACGGTGGATGCAGCGCGTGCTGCGCCAGATGGCGGGCAGCAGGCTGCCGTAGGCCCAGCGCAGGTCCAGGCCCAGCCAGGCTGCGGGAGTCGGATGGCGTGTCATACGAACGGGAATGGAGGCCGGGCGTGCCGACCGGCAGGTTCAGGGAGCAGGGTTGCGGCATTCTAAATGAGACTTTTTCTCATTTGTTGCCGAATGCCCACGCGCGCTCTGCCCGGTCTGGCTCCGCTACAGCAACTCCGCCGGCCGCGTCTCCGATGCGCCGGTGCGGCAGGGCAGGGTGATGCGAAACAGCGACCCGCCTTCGGAGCGGTTGCTGGCGGCGATGGTGCCGTCCATGGCGTCGATGATCTTGCGGCAGATGGCCAGGCCCAGGCCGGTGCCGCCCGAGCCGTTGCGGGTTTTGCTGGACTGCACGAAGGGCTGGAAGATCTTGTCCAGTTCCTGCGGCGGAATGCCCGGTCCCTGGTCGGAGACGGCGATGCAGATATCGCCCTGCTCATCGATGCGGCCCTGCACATCGATGCGCCCGCCAATGGGCGAGAACTTGATGGCATTGGCCAGCACATTGCGCACCACCTGCTGGAAGCGCACGGGGTCGGCCTTGGCGATCAGCGGCGTGTCGTCGAGCTCCAGCCGCAGGTCGATCAGCTTTTGCTGCTGCTGCGGCTCGAGCTCGCGCACCACGGGCCGTATCAGGCTCCTGAGGTCGGTGCGCTCCACGTGGATGGTGCCCACGGCGCTTTCCAGCTTGGCCACGTCCAGCAGGTCGTTGACCAGGGCCAGCATGCGTATGCCCGCCTCGTGGATGTCGTTGAACATGTCGGCCATGGCGGGATTGCCGCGCGAGCGCAGGCCGCCGAGCTCGGCAAAGCCCATGATGGACTGCAGCGGGGTGCGCAGCTCGTGGCTCATGTTGGCCACGAATTCCGATTTCACGCGGAAGGCCTCTTCGGCCGCGTCGCGGGCTTCGCGGGTGGCATGCTCGGCTGCACGGAATTCGCTCACGTCCACAAAAATGCTGAGCACGCCGGTGATCTGGCCCTGGGCATTCTTCACCGCGGCCTTGGAGATCTGCACGTCGCGGTAGCTGCCGTCCACATGGGGCAGCCGGGCCTCAACCATCATGCGCTGGCCCGAGCGCATCACGACCTGGTTGCTGCGCATCTGCAGCAGGGCATCGTCGCGCGCGTGCAGGCCCTTGATCTCGTGGCCGAGCACGGCGTAGCGGCCCCGGCCGAAGAAGTCCTCCCAGGCCTTGTTGACCAGGGCCACGCGCTGGTCCGCGTCGGTGACCAGCATGGGCAGGGGCGTGGTCTCGAACAGCAGATGCTGGAAGGCCAGCTGGGTCTGCAGCTCCTGCTGGGCCTTCCAGCGGGCGGTCACGTCCACGGCGCTGCCGGCAAAGCCCACCAGCCGGCCGTCGCGCAGCAGGGGAACCACGGCGATGTCGCAGAGCATCTCCCGGTTGCCCGGCAGGCGGAACATGGCCTGGCAGTTGCGCGGTGCCAGCCGTGCCAGGGGATCGAGCAGGGCCTGGATCTGCGCCAGGTACGAGCCGTCCACGATGTTCTCCAGCGGCTGGCCCACGGCCTCGGCGCTGGGCTGGCCGGTCAGCTGCTCCCAGCGCGCGTTCACGAAGGTCAGCAGTCCCTGGCTGTCGGTGCGAAAGATCAGCTCCTGCACGCTGCGCATGAGCACGGCCATCTCATGCTCGCTGCGCGCCAGGCGCGCCTGTGCCTGCTCCATGGCCTGCAGTGCCGACTTCTGGACCCTGCGGGTCTTGAGCACCGACCAGCTCAGTCCCAGCACCAGGGCCAGCAGGGCCACGCCGGCCACGAAGAAGGCAAAGGCGTTGTCCCGCCAGCGCGCCACCATGGCCGCGTAGGGCTCCTCCACCACCAGCAGCAGCGGCCAGTTGCGCACGGTGCGGAACGACACGATCTGGTGGCGGCCCAGCATGCCCGCGCCGATGTAGGAGCCGAATTCGCTGTGCGGCAGCCATTCCTGGAACAGCGGCGTCTGCAGCGCGGCGGCTGCCTGCACGCCCGTGCCCTCATTGGTGCTGGCCAGGGGCCGGCCGTCATAGGTCAGCAGCACGGCCTCGTAGCTGAGGGTCTCCAGCGTGGACTGGTAGAAGTTGGCCACGGCGTCGGGATTGATCAGGGCCACCAGCACGGCGGGCATGCCGTTGTCCTGGTGGAAGGCCAGCAACTGCGGCAGGAAGGACACGCCGCGCGGCGTCGGATGCGCCCGTGGCGCCAGCGACGACAGGCTGCGGCCGGGCACCAGCCGGCCCAGCTGGGGCTTGCCGGGGATGAGGACGGCCGCCTTGTCGTGCAGCAGATCCTGCGTGTTGATCTGCTGGCCGGCCTCCCCCGCCTGGGTGCTGGCCAGGATGAGGCCCTTGTCGTCGATCAGCGCCATGCTGCGCAGGTAGGGCAACTGGGCGATCAGCAGGGCCATGGCGGCCTCGCGCGTGCCGCGCCCACTGCCTGCGGCCACGATGGCCGGGTTGTGCGCCAGGCTGGCCAGGGCCATTTCGGTGTTCTCGAAGGTCTTGGCCGTCTGGTCCTCCAGCACGCGGGCCAGCAGCGAGGCCTGGGACTTGCTCTGGTCCGCATCGGCATGCAGCTGGCTCCAGACGAAGAGCACCAGTCCGGCGAGCACGCACAGTGCAAAGGTCAGCACCAGCGCCTTGATGTGGGCACTGCGCCGGGCTCCGAGAAAATGATGCGCGGCAGCTCGTTCAGACATGATGAAGGTGCTCCATCGGAAGTTTCAGGGCGCGACGATGGCGGTCAGGCCGTTGTGGCGCGCGGCCCTGGCCAGGCGGCCGTCGCGCTTGATGTCCGAGACGAACTGGTTCAGGCGCGCCAGCCACTGGGCGTCGGCAGGGCTGGCCGCATAGCCGTAGGGCAGCACATGGAAGGGCTGGGGCGGCGCGATCAGCTGCACCCAGTCCGAGCTGTCCAGCAGCTTGCGGCTGTACGGGTAGTCGGTCATGAACACGTCCACGCGCCCGGCCATGAGTTCCTTTTCGCGGGTTTGCGGCGGCTCCACCAGCACCAGGTGCGCATGCCTGAGCGACTCGCGCATGACCGGCTCCATGAAGGTGCCGCGCTGCACGGCCACCTGCACGCCGGGCTGGTCGATGTCGGCCCAGCTGCGCACGGCGGGGTTGCTCTTGGTGGTGATGCCGTAGATATCGCTGCTCAGGTAGGGCTGGGTGAAGCGCAGCTGCTGCTGGCGCTGCGGCAGGATGCCGACGGCGAACATGGCCACGTCGCAGCGCGACTCCAGCAGGTCGGGCACCAGCCGCGAGAAGGACGAGTCCACATGCTGCAGCCGCGCGCCCAGGTCCTTGGCCAGCTCTGCCGAGAGCTCCGCGTCGATGCCCGTGAGCCTGCCCGTGCGTGCGTCACGGTAGGTAATGCCGTAGTAGTCGGGCCAGATGCAGACCTTCAGCGTGTGGCTGCTGGCCACGCGGTCCAGCACCTCGCCGGCCCGTGCTGCGCCAGGCCCCATGGCCAGCACCGCCACCCAGACCGGCACCAGTGCCAGCAGCAGCGCCTGTACAACGGGCAGCACAACGGCCTGCACGGCGGCCCGCACCAGCGCGGACAGGCGCGCGGCGTCCCCGGACGGTATCTGCCATCGGCCCGCGGCGGCCTGCGTGTGCATCGTCATCAGTCGCTCCTGTAAAGACTGGCCAGGGTCTCCAGCAGCCGGTTCGGGCTGAAGGGCTTGAGCAGGTATTCGTCGGCACCGGCATTGAAGCCCGCCTCGCGGTCCTGCGCACTGCCCCGGGCCGTCAGCAGGATCACCCGCGTGTGCCGCAGGTCGTAGGAGGTCTTGATGCGGCAGCACACCTCCAGGCCGTCCAGCGTCCCCGGCATCATCATGTCCAGCAGCACGACATCGGGCTGGCTGCGCTGGGCCAGGGCCCAGGCTTCGTCACCGGTCGGCGCCTCCATGACTTCGTATGCGCTGGACTCCAGCGTCATGCGCAATAGCTTGCGGATGTCGGCTTGGTCTTCGGCGATCAGTATCTTCTTCATGGCGGGCCTTTCGCAACGCAGTTGAAGGGTTCTGCGTTGGATTCAATCATAAATATCAAATTCATCAAATTTGTATTGAATTTTTTAATCGTATTTGATGCAAAATTGCTGCCATGTCCGAGAACAGCACCCCACCAGGCCAAATTCCGCACTACACGACCGCTGAGGTGGCCAAGCTGCTGGGCATGGCGGTGCGGTCGGTTCAGCTCATGGTCGATCGCGGCGATCTGGAGGCCTGGAAGACCCCCGGAGGGCATCGGCGCATCACGCGCGCCTCCGTGGAGCGCTGGCGCGGCAGGCAGGGCGATGCGGCCGCCACGTCCGGGGCGCCAGCGGCGGCCCCGGCGCCCGCTCCCGCGCAGGCCGGCACGGGCCCGCGCGTGCTGCTGATCGAGGACTCCGTGCACTTCCAGAACCTGGTGCGCCTGCTGGTGCAGCGCCACTTTCCCGACGTGCAGCTGCACGTGGCGCACGACGGGATCACCGGCATGGCGCTGTACGGGCAGATCCAGCCCGACGTGCTGCTGGTGGACATCCTGCTGCCCGACATCGACGGCGCCGCCCTCATCACCACCTTGCGCACGCATGAGCAGTTCGCGCGCTGCAAGCTTTTGGTGGTCACCTCGCTGGATGCGGCAGAGCGCGAGGCCTACGCCTTTGCACTGGGCGGCGCGCGCGTGATCCACAAACCCCAGCTCGTGCAGGAGCTGCCCGAGGCGCTGGGCGAACTGCTGGGCAGGCAGGCAGCGTGAATCCGGCCCATCCTGCGGTCCTGCTGGTGGAGGACGATGCCTCGATTGCGCGATTCGTCACGCTGGCGCTGGAGGGCATGCCCCTCACCCTGGTGTCCTGCGCGAGTGCGGAGCAGGCGCAGAGCCTGCTGCAGAGCCAGCCCTTTGCCCTGCTGATCACCGACCTGATGCTGCCCGGCGCCTCCGGGGTCGAGCTCATCGAATGGCTGCGCAGCTCCCCGCAGGCAGGCTGCAGCGCCGTGGTCTTCAGCGCCGGCGTGCGGGCCGACGTGGCGCTGCGCCTGGAGCAACTGCAGGTCTGGGGCGTGCTGCGCAAGCCCGTGTCGGTGGCGCAACTGGTGGACTGCGTGGAATCGGTGCTGGCGGCGCAACCGGCCGGCTCGCCCGCGCCAGCCAGCGTGCAAGCTGCCGATGCGGATATGCCGGTGGATATGCAGGCGGATATGCCGGCGGATGGCGGCCCGGCCGCCGTCTCCAGCTATTTCGGCGGCGATGCCGCCCTGTTCCACAGCTACCGCGCCAGCTGTCTTGCGCAGTTGCCCGACGATGTGGCGCTGGGCGAAAACCTGCTGGCCGCGCGCGACGCCGCGGCGCTGCGCCGGCTGGCGCACAACCTCAAAAGCGTGCTGCGCCTGCTGGGGCACGAGCAAGCCAGCGGCCTGGCGCAGACGCTGGAGCAGGCCTGCCTGGCCAGCGACTGGGCGGGCGCCACCGATGCCTGGCGGCAACTGGGCGCGGCCCTGCTGGGAATGCTGGACGGCGCGGGCCAGCGGCCCCGGCGCGGCTGACACCGCGCCCGCCATTGCGCCATCCCGCCGTCATTGCGGCGGGCTGCGCGGCACCCAGCCGTGCCAGATTCCCGCCGCCGTGGGAATGGCCAGGCAGACGCCGGCCAGCATGTCGCCAAAGCCGCCGTCGCTGAACAGGGCCGAGACCAGGCCGATGGCCGTCAGCACGCCCAGTGCGATGGGCCAGCCCCAGAGGGCGAGAAAGCCCCGGTGTTGCGCGCCGCTCATGCCGTGATCTCCTTGCCGCGCGGCGCGGGCTGCGGGGCCGGCACGCTCTTGCCCTTTTTGACCCACAGGTACAGGCCCGTGCCCAGCACGATGATGCTGGCGATGTCCAGCAGCGCCCAGAGGATCTGCATGGCCCGCCCGCCGTAGTCGCCGAAGTGCAGCGGCTGGGACACCAGCAGCGCCGTCAGATACCAGGGCAGGGCGGGCGCGGCCGTGACCTGGGCGGTCTTGGCGTCCACCAGCACGGGCAGGAACAGGCGCGAGGTCAGGGGCTCGTTGCCGCGCAGGAAGAAGGTGTGGTGGTGCGGGCTGGAGAACGTGGTGCCGGGGAAGGCGATGAAGTACAGCTTGGTGCCTGGCACCTGCTGCTGGGCGGCCTGCAGCGATTGCTGCAGCGAGGCGCGCTCCGCCACCGGCACCGTGTCCTGGCCCTGGTAGGGCGCCAGCACGCTGCTGAGCTGGTCATGCTGCCAGTACTTGATCAGCAGGTCGGCCCAGGTATTGATCATGCCGGTGGCGCCCACCACGAACAGCCACACCAGGGTGACGATGCCCAGCAGGTTGTGCAGGTCCAGCCACTTCAGGCGCGGCTGGCGCGTGCGGCGCACGGTGCCGAAATCGAGCTTGCGCATGAAGGGCGCGTACAGCACCACGCCGCTGACGATGGCGATCAGCAGCAGCAGCCCCATGAAGCCCAGGAACAGCTTGCCCGGCAGCCCCGCGAACAGGTCCACGTGCAGCTTGAACATGACCCACATGAAGCCCTGGTCGAAGCGTGGCTGGGCCAGCAGCTCGGCCGTGCGCGCATCGATGACCACGGAGCGGAAATCGTCCGTGGGCGCCGGCGTGGGCGTCATGGTGACGAACCAGAGGTCATCGGTGTCGTCGGACTTGGAGACGAACTGCACCACGCGGTCCGGGTGCTGGGCGCGGGCCACCTCCAGCACCTTGTCCAGGCTGGCATGGGGCGTGCCCTGGGGCATGGGCGGGGCCTCCACCTCGGTGCCCAGCAGGTGGCCGATTTCGTGGTGGAAGATCAGCGGAAGGCCGGTCAGGCACAGCAGCAGCATGAAGACGGTGCAGACCAGGCTGCTCCATTTGTGCAACCAGGCCCAGGTCTTGATCGTGTGGCTTTGCATGGGGTGTTCTTTTCTCTGACAGAAGGGGGCCTGCGGCCCCCGCCATCACCGCGCCCCCGGCGCCATGCCGGGGGCGGGGCGGTTGCCGGTGGCCGGGGGCTTAGAAGTCCACTTGTGCCGACAGCATCAGCGTGCGCGGCGCGCCCGTGGTGGTGTAGCCGGCGGCAGTCACCCAGTAGCTCTTGTTGCTGACGTTCTCCAGGCTGGCGCGCAGCACCACGGGCTTGCCGGCCACGTGGGTGCGCAGGCGTGCGCCCAGGTCCAGGCGTGTCCAGCCGGGCATGCGCAGGATGTTGGCCGCGTCGTAGTACATGGACGAGGTGTGGATCACGCGGCCGTTCAGGCTCAGGCCCTCCACCCAGGGCGTATCCCAGTCCAGGCCCAGGTTGAAGGTGCGCTCGGGCACGCCGTTGGCATCGTTGCCCTGGTTCACGCCGCCTGCCGTGCGCGAGAGCTTGGCGTTGTTGAAGGCCGCGCTGGCCAGCAGGCGCAGGCCCTTCTGGATCTCGCCGTAGGCGGTCAGCTCCAGGCCGCGGTTGCGCGTCTCGCCGCCGAAGCTGTAGACATTGGTCACCGGGTCTGTCATGGAGCCCGGGCGCTGGATCTGGTAGAGCGCGGCCTGCGTGGTCATGCGGCCCCAGTCCACCTTCACGCCCACTTCGTACTGCTTGGACTTCTGCGGCGCGAACACCTGGCCGGCATTGGCCGTGTTGGGCCCGGCCGTGCCGCCTGCCGACAGGCCTGCCGTGTAGTTGGCGTAGACCGAGACATTGTTCTGCGGCTTGAACACCACGCCGGCCAGTGGCGTCACTGCGCTGGCCTTGTACAGCGTGGTGCCGCTGGCGTTCTTCTGGTCGATGGTCTGGTCGCGCAGGCCCACGGTCACCAGCACGCGGTCGCTGAACAGCGCCATGGTGTCGGCCAGCGCCAGGCTGTGCTGCGTCAGCTCGGCGTTCTTGGTGGGCGCGCCGCGCACGAAGTCGATGGCCGGCAGGGGCGAGGGGTTGTAGATGTTGGAGGGGACGGCTTTGGTGGTCAGCTGGTAGAAGTAGCCGCTCTCGCGGTCCATGTAGTTGGCCGCGGCCACCACGGTGTGGCCGATGGCGCCGGTCTTGAAGCGCGTGCGCAGGCCCACGTCGGCCGAGGTGGTCTTGTTGAACTCGTCGTAGAAGCCGTTGCGCACCGTGAAGTTGCCCAGCGAGTCGATGCGCTGCACGGCCGTGGGAAAGCTCTGGTCGCTGGACACATCGCTGTAGCCCACGCCGCCGTAGACGGAGGTGTTGGCGTTGATGTCGTATTCCACGCGCGAGATCACGGTCTTGGCCTTGTCCAGCAGCTCCGTGCCCGGGTTGAAGTTGGTGCGGCTGTCGGGCACGGCGGGCACCTGGGTGATGCCGGCCAGGAAGGCGCTTTGCGGGCGGAATTCCGTGGTCTTGCCGCTGGTGGTCAGCGCGTCCAGCGACCAGCGCAGGCCCTGGCCTTCGTAGTCCAGGCCGACCGATGCCAGGCCCAGGCGCTGGCGGCCGCCGTCGATGTTGCCTTCGCCATTGCGCCACACGCCGTTCACGCGCACGCCCCACTGGTTGTCTTCGCCAAAGCGGCGGCCCACGTCCAGGTGGGTGCCGAACTGGGCCTTGCCCATGTAGGTGGCGGTCAGGCGGTTCAGCGGCACGTCGCCCGCGCGCTTGGTCACCACGTTGATGCTGCCGCCGATGCTGCCGCTGGGACCCACGCCATTGGTCAGCGAGCCGGGGCCCTTGAGCACTTCCACGCGCTCGATCACCTCCAGCGGCAGGCGCGTGGAGGGCGACAGGCCGTACAGGCCGTTCACCGACACATCGCGCATGGACAGGGAAAAGCCCCGCACCTGGAAGTCATCGCCATAGCCGCCGCGCGCCTGCAGCGTGCGCACCGAGGCGTCGTTCATCACCACGTCGGCGATGGTCAGCGCCTGCTGGTTCTCGATCAGCTCCGAGGTGTAGTTGGTCGTGCTGAAGGGCACGTTCATCTGGTCGGTCTTGCCCAGGATGCCCAGGTCGCCGCCGCGCGCGATCTGGCCGCCGGCATAGGTCTTTTGCAGTCCACCAATGGCCTCGGCCTGGTCGCTCACTGTCACTTCCTTGAGGGCCGGGCCCTCGGCCGTCTGGGCCGCCACGCCCACGGCGGCCAGGGCCAGGCCGGCGCCCAGGCATTGGCGGATCAGGCGCGTGAGGGGGTGGGGAGCGAAGCGGAAGTCCGCAGGAGTGCTGTGGTGCGTCATGGCAGTCATGTGCAAAGGTTGGAAAAAGCGGGAGGAAAAACCGGGAAGAAAAAGCCGGGAAAGGAGGGCAGGCCGGCCGTGGCCCTAGAAGCGAGCGCGCAGCGACACCGTGACGTTGCGCGGATCGCCGTAGTAGTTGTTGAAGTAGGTGCTGTTGGGCGAGAACTTGGCGTAGTAGCGCTTGTCCAGCAGGTTGCTCACGTTCAGCTGCAGCGAGTAGGTGTCGTCCAGGCGGTAGGCCAGCAGCGCGTCAAAAAGCGCATAGCCACCCTGGCGGGTGGTGACATCGCCCACGCTGGCGTAGGCATCGCTTTGCAGCCGCACGCCGGCGCCTGCGGTCCATCCCTGCAAGGGCCCCTTGAAGCGGTGGCTGGCAAACAGGCGCAGCGCATGGCGCGGGTCCACGGGCCGCAGCGGCTGGCCCACGTTGGCCTCGGAGGCGTCGCGCAGGTACCTGGCCTGGGTGTAGGTGTAGCCTGCCAGCACCTGCCAGCCTGGCGCTGGCTCGCCGGACAGCTCCAGCTCCCAGCCCTGGCTGCGGCTCTTGCCGCCGGCCATGAAGCAGTGGCTGGTCGGGTAGTACGGCAGGCAGGGCATGGCCGATGCCGTGTCCTGCATGGCGCTGCCCACGCGCTGGATGCGGAACACCGACACGCTGGCCTGCAGCCGGCCGTCCATGAAACTGCCCTTGAGCCCGGCCTCCAGGTCCTCGCCCCGGGCGGGCGCCAGGATGCTGCCGTCGGCGGCCTTCTTGTCCTGGGGGCTGAAGATCTCGCTGTAGCTGGCATAGGCGTCGAGCGTGTCCGACAGCGCATGCACCAGGCCCGCATAGGGCGTCAGCTCGCGGCGCACGCTGTAGCCGCTTTGGGCATTGCCGGGTTCGAGATAGCTCCACCAGCTCAGGCGCGCGCCGGCAATGGCGGTGAGCGAGTCGGTCAGCGACAGCCGGGCCCGCGCGAATCCGCCGTACTGGTGGATGTGGGACACGGGCGATGAATAGGCGTTGCCGTTGCCCTCGCTGTAGAAGGGCTCGGGGTAGCTGGTGTACGGATTCCAGCCGCGGATGTCCACATTGCGCAGCGGGCTCACGCCCCAGTAGCCCGTGGCCCCCGTGCTGCGGATGCGCTGCAGGTCGGCGCCCAGCGACAGCTCGTGCCTGCGGCCCAGGGCCTCGAAGGGGCCGCTGGCCAGCAGGCTCAGCGCGTTCTGCGTGCTGCCGTCGCCGCCATAGATGGAGGTGCTCACGTCGAACAGATAGGGATTGCTGTCGCTGGCCCTGGAAAACGAGGTCTGCTTGAACCCGTCCGACCGAAAGCGCGTGTGCGCCGCCTGGGCCTTCAGTTGCCAGCCGCTGTCCAGCCGGTGCTCCAGCTCGGCAAAGGCCTGCTGGTTGTGGCGGTCCCAGGTATTCCAGGGCGTGCCCAGGTAGGTGCTGCGCGGCAGGCCGAGCTGGCTGCCATCGGCGGCGGCAGGCAGGCCGCCCCAGGAGCCCGTGGCCTGCAGGTCCGTGTGCTGCAGGCCGGCGGTGAGCGTGGTGCGCGGCCCCAGGTCCGCCTCCAGCACGCCGTACAGGCCCAGGCGCTTTTCCTTGCGCGCGGTCTGGAACGATGCCTTGTCGTCCGCCAGCGCCACCAGCCGGCCGCGCAGCGTGCCGGCTGCGTTCAGCGGGCCGGACAGGTCGGCCTCCATGCGCTGGCGGTCCCAGGAGCCCAGCGTCAGCGCGGCCGAGCCCTGCCATTGCGCCGTGGGCCGCTTGCGCACCATGTTCACCATGGCCGAGGGCGAGCCCGCGCCACGCAGCAGGCCCGTGGCGCCGCGCAGCACCTCCACGCGGTCCAGCATGGCCATGTCGGGCTGGATGAAGGTGGAGGCCGAGGCCACCTGGTTCACATTGAGCCCGTCCACCTGCAGCGAATCGATCTGGTAGCCGCGCGAGTAATAGGCGATGCGCTCGCTGTCGATGTACTCCACCGTCACGCCCGGCGTGTGCTGCAGCACGGCATGCAGGTCGGGCAGGGCCTGCTCGTCCAGCCACTGGCGCGTGAGCACGGTCACGGGCTGCGGGATGTCGCGCACCGACTGAAGCCCCTTGTAGCCCGTGACCAGGCTGGCCGCGTAGCTGTCCGAGGTTTCGGTCGTGGCACTGGCCGGCGCCGTGGCCCGGACCGTGACCGTGCCCAGAGTCTGCCCGCCCGTGCCCGAGGCCGCCGCTGGCAGCGGCCGCAGCGTATAGACGCCGCTGGACTCGCGCACCGCCTGCAGCGCCGTGCCCTGCAGCAGCCTGGCAAAACCGTCTTCCACGCCATATCTGCCCTGCAGCCCCGGGGACTGCAGCCGGCCCAGCTGCGCGGCATCAAACGACAGCGCAACGCCAGCCTGGTTGGCGTACTGCGCGATCACATGCGTGAGCGGGCCGGCCGCAATCGAAACGCTGCGCTGGCCGGCTTGGGCGGCCTGGGCGGACGGCGCCGCATGGACGCAGTCCGTTGCCGTGGCAACCAGCATCGCCACCCCCAGCACCGCTGCCACCCCAGCCATCCCCATGGACGCAGGCCAGCCCCGTGCGGCTGCAAGGCCGTCCTGGGGCTGGTGGGGGTGGGTGCGGGGCATGGGGCTGGGAAAAGTGGTGTGACTCCCCGTATGCCGAACAAGCCCTGCCGATCCTGCAAGTTCGGCTGGACTTTTTTTGCGCTGCCGCTGAGATTTTCTCCATTATTTCCCGTTTATCACCAGGTGGAATAAGGCTGGATCGCTATGGTTTTATTTTCGACCAATGCCTCAGGACACCACCACCGGCCTGGGCTGGCGCGTCCCCGCCAGCGCCAGGCCCGCGAACAGCATCAGCATCAGGCCGTAGGCATAGGTGACCGGCAACAGGCCGAAGCGCGCGGCGGCCATGCCCGCCGCGATGGCCGGCACGCTGAACGCCAGGTAGCTGGCGATGTAGATGGCCGAGATCAGGGCGCCGCGCTCGTGCGGCTCGGCCAGCGGGATCACGCTGCGCAGCGCGCCCTGGAAGCCCACGCCGAAGCCCGCGCCCGCCACCACCGAGGCGCCCAGCACCAGGGGCAGGCTTTGCAGATGGGCGCCGACCAGCAGCAGGGCCACCCCGGCCAGCAGGCCGCTGCCGCCGAACTGCAGCATGGCGCGCGGCGCGCGGCTGCGCAGCGTCCAGATGGCGGCGGCGGCGCTCAGCGTGTTGATGCACACGGCAAAGCTGGCGGCGATCTCCGAGCCCGTGACCGAGCGGATCATCGACGGGCCCAGCGACAGGTAAAAGCCCCCCAGTGCCCACACCGTGATGCTCATGGGCAGCACGCGCATGAAGTCGGCCCGGGCCTGGCCCGGAATCCGCACGCGCGGGCGCATGGCGGCCAGCGCGCCGGGGCGGCGCGCGCCCGTCTCGGGCAGCACGGCCATGGCGGCGGCCACGGCCACGAAGATCAGCGCCATGAGCCAGAACACCAGGCCCAGCTGCTGGCGCCACAGCTGCGCGAACTCGCCCGCCACGACAATGCCCGCCGCCATGCCGACCATGGGCGCCATGGTGCTCACCAGCGTGCCGCGCTCGCGGTGCAGGTCCAGCAGCGCCGCGCCCATGGCCGCACTGGCCATGCCGGTGGCAAAGCCCTGCAGCACGCGCGCCAGCACCAGGGCCTGCACGTCGCCCGCGCGGGCGAACACCGCCAGCGAGACGATCTCCAGCACCAGCGCCGCCAGGATCACGGGCTTGCGGCCCAGGTGGTCCGACAGCGCGCCCGTGGTGAGCAGGGCCAGCAGCAGGCTCAGCGCATAGACCGCGAAGACCAGGGTCAGCATGCCGGAGGAAAAGCCCCAGTCATGCTGGTAGAGGCGGTACAGCGGCGTGGGCGCGCTGGAGGCCGCGAAGAAGCTGCCCAGGCCGAAGGCCAGGACGGCCAGGCTGCGGCCGGGCCGGGCAGCGGGAGTGGAGTTGGATGGTTGCAGTACCGACATGGTTAAGAGCCCTGCTGCACAATTAATGCAAAGTTTTTGCGTTAGCGAATTCTGCGCTTGTACGCTGCTAACGCAAATTTTTAGCTTTAATAACCATGAGCACGCAAGTCCCATCCCTTTCCAAAACAGGCGGTCCCGCCCGTCCCGGCGGACGCAGCGCGCGCATCCAGGCCACGGTCTACCAGACCGTCAAGGGCCTGCTGGAAACCATGCCGCGCGAGGAACTGAGCTTTCCGCTCATCGCCGCCCAGGCGGGCGTGACGCCGTCCACCCTCTACCGGCGCTGGGGCGACATACAGCAGCTGCTGGCCGATGTGGCCGTGGAAATCATCCGGCCCACGGCGCCGCCGCTGGACACGGGCACGCTGGAGGGCGACCTGCTGGCCTGGGCCGAGCAGTTCCTGGAGGAATCGGCCTCGCCGCTGGGCCGCACCATGCTGCGCGACATGGCCGCCGCAGCGGGCAACGAGCACACGCCCTGCGCCTGCGTGGAAATCCTGCGCGGGCAACTGGCGCAGATCGGCGAGCGCGCAGCGCGGCGTGGCGAGGCGATGCCCGCTGCGGACACCTTGATCGACGCGCTGGCCGCGCCCATCGTCTACCGCGTGCTGTTCGACCTGCCGCCGTCCCTGGAACACGTGCAGGCACGGGTGCGCGGCCTGCTGCAGGCTGAACCGGCCTAGCCCTTCAGCGCCCGCGCCAGCACCTCGAAGATCCGCGCATCCGAGCACTGCGCCACATTGAAGCGCAGGAAATCGCCTGCGCTCTGCGACTGGCTGAAGGCATTGCCGGGCGCCAGCACCACGCCATCTTCCAGGCAGGTGCGCGCAAGCGCCGTGGCATCCATGCCCCCGGGCAACTGGCACCACAGGAACATGCCGGCCTGCGGCACCAGCCAGGGCTTCATGCCCAGGGCCTGCAGCCGCGCGGCCGTGCGTTCCATTTCCTGCGCCAGCCGCAGCCGCACGGACTCCATGTGCCTGCGGTAGCCGCTGTCGGTCAGCGTGCGCAGCACGATGTCGGCGGCCATGCGCCCGCCGCCGAAGTTGGTGGCGATCTTCAGGTCCGCCAGGTCCTGCGTCCAGTCGGGCCGCGCCGCGATGAAGCCGCAGCGCAGCGAGGCCGACACCGTCTTGGAGAAGCTGCCGATCTGGATCACGCGCGACAGGCCGTCGAAGGCCGCCAGCCGGGGCGCCGCATGGGTCTCCAGGTCGCAGAAGATGTCGTCCTCCACGATCACCAGGTCCGAGCTGTCGGCCAGCTTCAGGATGCGGTGCGCCACCAGTGGCGACAGCGTGGCGCCCGTCGGGTTGTGGATGGCCGAATTGGTGATGTACAGGCGTGGCGAATGCGCCTGCAGCGCGTCGGCGAACCGGGCCACGTCGGGCCCCTGCGGCGTGTAGGGCACGCTCACGGCCTGCACGCGGTGCGCCTTGAGCAGTGCATGGAAATTGAAATAGCAGGGGTCGTCGATCAGCACCGTATCGCCGGGCTCCAGCAGGAAACGGCAGACCAGGTCGATGGAGTGCGTGCCCGACTCCGTCAGCAGGATCTGCTCGGGCGAGGTCTCCAGCCCCATGGCGGCCATGCGCCGCGCCAGCAGGCGGCGCAGTGCCGGGTGGCCCAGCGGCGTTGCGTACTCCGTCAGCTCCAGCGTGCCCGAGCGCGCCAGGGAGCGCAGCGCGCGGCGAACGCCTTCCTCGTACAGCCATGAAGGCGGCAGCCAGCCGCAGCCCGGCTTGAGCGCGTGGGCATCTGCCTGCAGCGACTGGCGGGCCAGCCACAGGGGGTCGACTTCCCTGTCCACGCGCGGCCCGATACCGCCCAGCGCCAGCGGCGCCACCGGCCCCGCCACATAAAAGCCCGAGCCCGGGCGCGAGACGATCACCCCCTCTGCCGCGAGCCGCTCATAGGCCTCCACCACCGTGGACACCGACACCTGCATGGCCTGCGCCTGCGCGCGCACCGAGGGCAGGCGCGTGCCGGGCAGGTAGGTGCGCGCGGCGATGCGCGACTGGATCTCTTCCATCACCGCCTGGATGCGTGTGCCGCTGCGCATGGCCGTTCTCTCTTCTGTAGTGGATTTGTGTGCATAACAGTTCTTTTGAATTGTATTGGACTGTCTATGGAAGATCCGGCCGTGCAATGGCCCACTGCCTGCTGCAAACCAAGGAGCTTTTTGATGGACAAGACAAGCAGCGGGTGGATCAACGGATTCATCGGCGTGGCGATCTTTGCGGGATCGCTGCCGGCCACCCGCGTGGCGGTCGCCGACCTGGACCCCACCTTTCTGACCTGTGCGCGCGCCAGCATCGCGGCATTGCTGGCCCTGGCCATGCTGCTGGCGCTGCGCCAGCCCCGGCCCGCGCGTGCCGACATGCCTTCGCTGGCGCTGAGCGCGCTGGGCGGCGTGGTGGGCTTTCCGCTGCTGACCGCGCTGGCGCTGCAGTACGTCACCTCGGCGCATTCCATCGTCTTCGTGGGCCTGCTGCCCCTGTCCACGGCCGTGTTTGCCGTGCTGCGCGGCGGCGAGCGCCCGCGCCCGGCCTTCTGGCTGTTCTCGCTGGCGGGCGCGGCCTTCGTGGCCGGCTATGCGGCCGTGGGCGGGGCTGGGGGCTCGCTGCGCGGCGACCTGCTGATGCTGGCCGCCATCATCGTCTGCGGCCTGGGCTATGCCGAGGGCGCGCGCCTGTCGCGCACGCTGGGCGGCTGGCAGGTCATCAGCTGGTCGCTGGTGCTGGCCCTGCCCGTCATGCTGCCGGCCGCCCTGATCAGCATGCCGGCATCGCTGGCCGATGTGGGCCGGCCCGCATGGCTGGGCCTGGCCTATGTCTCGCTGTTCAGCATGCTCATCGGATTCGTGTTCTGGTACCGGGGCCTGGCGCAGGGCGGCATTGCGGCCGTGGGCCAGATCCAGCTGCTGCAGCCCTTCATGGGCCTGGGCCTGGCGGCCCTGCTGCTGCACGAGCAGGTGAGCTGGGGCATGGTGCTGGTCACCATGGCGGCCGTGGTCTGCGTGGCCGGGGCGAAGAAGTACGCGCGCTGAGCCCGTCCGGTGCGGGGCGTGGTGCGGGGGAGCGGGGCGGGGTGGTCAGCGCCCGGCCT
>NZ_JFYT01000100.1:0-16751 GCF_000632165.1 Delftia sp. RIT313
GCCTACACCCTGGCCGCCGCCTGCGTTGCTTGCCCGGCTTGTGTGGCTTGCGCGTTTTGCATTGCAGCCGAAGGCGGTGCCTCGAAAGGTGTGCCCGGCGCCACGGCGGCCAGGGTGTAGGCGCCGATACGGATGCGCGCGCCCAGGGGCAGGCCCACTTCCTGACCCGAACGCACGGGCTGCTCTGCCACCCAGATGGGATCACGCTCGCTCAGGTTCGCAACAAAGGCTCCCTCGGAATCCAGCCTGACCATGGCGTGCACGCGCGCGACGGAAGCGTCCGGGTCCGAGATGATGAGCTTGTTCTGGCCACTGCGTCCGATCGTGCCGCCGGCCATGCCGAATACGGCATGCCAGTGGCGATCGACCGGAACGCCATCGTGGTCCACGACCCTGAGTTCGATTTTGTCCATGGAGTCTTAGGCTAGGCAGTTTTCAGGAAGCGTCGGGATGCCTCAGGAGGCTTTGCGCGCGGGCGCAGGGCGCTTGTTGCGCAGCGCGGCACGGGCGTTGTTGAACTCCCGGCCCCAGATGGGATGGCCCTTTTCGGCCTCGGTCAGCTGGAAGGTGGGGTCCAGGGCCAGGGCCATGTCGAAGTGCTGGCGGCAGGGCTTGCGGCGGCCTTCCACGCAGTGGCTGAAGGCGATGTACTTCAGCGCCTTGACCTGGCTGCTCATGGGCAGTTCCTGTGCGGTGGACAGGGGCGTGAGCGCCGTGATGGCGTCCTCATAGCGGCCGTCCACATAGAGCTGGATGGCTTCGACCAGCTCCTGCTCCTTGATCACCACGGGGTCCACGGGCTTGACGGGCTCCGGAGGCTGGACCACGGTCGGGGCCGGCTCGGGCTCCACGGGCTTGGGCGCGGTTTCACACGCGGCCAGGCCGAAGGCAACGGCCAGGGCAAGGGTCAGGCGCTGGATGGAGTGAGGAATATTCAGGGTCATGGACATGGTCAGCGGGCATCAAAGTCATGGGAAAGGGTCACCGACTGGCCGTCGGTGATGCGGATCACCTGCCGATAGCTCTCGAAGCCGGGATTGCGCAGCTCCACCGTGTGGGAGCCTGGCGCCAGCTTGAGCAGCACGACGGGAGGGGTGACGCCGGACGGCTTGCCGTTGATCAGCACATTCGCCCAGGGGCTGACCCTCAGGCGCAGGTTGTGATCTGTCCGTGGCGTCTCAGACCGTGCGGCCAGCGCGGCGGAGCGCGCTGGAGCAAGGCCGGGTGTCAGGGCGGTGATCGAGGTGATCACGCGGCTGTTCAGTGCAAAGCCGCCGGCCGTGGGTGCCGCAGGCGCCGTGCGCAGCCGCTGCGCGGAAGGGCAGCGCTGGATCCAGCGGTCCTGGGCGCGGCTGTAGGCGTCCCGCCACGGCGTACCCGTGGTTTCGTAGGCTTGCAGTGCAAAGCCCGGGTGTGCGGAGAACGCGGAGTCGAAGGCCGCCTCGCAGCGCGCCCATTCCTTGTGCGTGCAATAGGTGTAGGCCAGGTACTTGTGGGCGGAGGCCCGCTCCATGGGATCGGCCAGCCCGCCAAACAGCGCAGCCTGCAGCGCACGCTCGGCCTGGCCCAGGTCGCGCGCCTCGAACAGCGCAATGCCCTGCGCCAGCTGCGGGCGTCCTGCCGAGCCGGTTTGGGCCGGCGCCGCCTCTTCGCATGCCGCCTGGGAATGCGCCAGGCAGGGCAGGCCGAGCACTGCAGTGCACAGCATCCATCGCCAGCGGTGGTTCATCAGTCGAGCCATGGGCCGCGCTCATTCGAAAAGATGGTTCACGGTCACCGACTCGCCCTTGGTGACCGTGATGGTCTTGGTCACCGTGGAGGCCGCACCCGGGTTGCTGATGTCGATGCGGTACTCGCCCTCTGGAAGCTCCATCTGGGTCAGCGGCGGGCTGGTCCGTGCCGGGGCGCGGTTCACGGAGACATAGCCCCAGGGCACGACCCGGAACACCACCTTGCCCGTGGCCGCTGCGGGCTTGACGGGGCGGGCTTCGGTCTTTGGCGGCTCGGTGGGCAACGGCTCGGACCCGGTGGCCACCGTGACGGGGACGACGGGCGTGCTCTGCTCGGGCTGCGACGGGGCAATCTCGGGCAACGCGGCCTGCTGCTCGGGCGAGGTCGTCGGCTGCACCTGCTCCGTGGAGGCCAGCGAGGCCTCGTTGAGCAATTGCTTGAGCAGCGCCTGGGCCTCGGTGCGGTGCTGTCCTTCGGGGAAGCTGTCCAGGTAGTCCTGCAGGCGGGCCAGGCTGGACTGGCTTTGCGCCTGCTGCCATGCCAGGCTGTCGCGTGCTGCCAGGGTCTTGGCGCGTGCCTGGTCCTGGGAATGGTCGTACCACAGCACGCCGCCGCCCGCGATGGCAGCCAGCACCAGGGCGCCGATGGCCAACGGTACGGCCATGCTGCTGCGCCTGGCCTTGGGCGCAGCCTGGGCCCCCGCAGCTGGAGGCCGGGCAGCCGGAGGCTTGCCTTGGACGGCCGGCGCTGCGGCGGGCTGCTCGGGAACGGGAGCCGGTGGTGAAGCCGGAGCCTGAAGCGTAGTCTGAGGCGCCGGCATGCCTGGCAGTGCCTGGTCGATGTCGATGAACGGCCCGTTGCCCAGGCCCATCGGGTCGGCGGCAGAGGCCTGGGGCGCAGATGGGTGTGCCATCTGAGGCGTGGCCATGGCAGCAGGTGTGCTGGGGGCCAGTGATGCCGGGGCCACGGGCGGAACCGTTGCAACAGGCGGCACGGGCAGCACAGGTGCCACAGGTGCCACAGGTGCCACCGGCATGACCGTCGCCACGGGCGCAACCTGTGGGGTGGGTGCGGGAACGTAGGTTTCCGTGATCGGCAGGAAACGGGGTGCCTGCGCGGATGCCGACTCACTGGCCATGGCGGCCTGAACGGCCGCAGGCGTCGTGATCGGGATGTAGATGGGGCTGGGGCTGGGCTCCACAGGCGCAGGCGCCGCCCGGTTTTCGGCAGACAGGCCCAGCAGGCTGCGCAGTTCGGCAATCGACTGGGGCCGGTCCTGCGGGCGCACGGCCAGGGCTTTTTGCATGCCCTGCAGGAAGGCGTCGGAGTAGCCGGGAACCTGCTCGGAAGTCAGCGGCTGCATGGGGTCCGTGACCATGCGCGCCACCGAGGTGGCAGGAGTGCGGCCCGTGGCGGCCTGGTGAATGAGGGCGCCGACCTGGTAGATGTCCGTCCACGCGCCCTGGGGCATGGCGCCGTCGTCCACGTACTGCTCGATGGGCGCAAAACCGGGCTTGAGCACCATGGTCAGCGCCTGGGTCATGTCACCGATGATGCGGCGCGCGGCACCGAAATCCAGCAGCACGGGGCTGCCATCGCGCTGCACGAAGATGTTGTCCGGCGCGATATCGCGGTGGAAGCAGTCCTGTGCATGCAGGACCTCGAGCACATCGAGCAGCGGGGCCAGCAGGGTGCTGAGCTGGGCCTGGTCGATGCGGCCCGACGATGCCTGCAGCACGCGGCCCAGCGTCTGGCCCTCGTAGTGGCGCATCACCATGTAGGCCGTGCCGCCGGCTTCGAAGAATCGGTAGACATGTACCAGGGTGGGGTGCGAGAAGCGCGCCAGCAGGCGGGCCTCGTTGATGAAGCTGCGCAGCCCGGCGTCGAACGCGCCACGGTGCTGCGAGCGCACATGCACCTGATGGGAGCTTTGCCGCCCGGCCAGGGCCGAAGGCATGTACTCCTTGATCGCGACCTCGCGGTCCAGCGAGAGGTCACGGGCCTTGTAGACGATGCCGAAACCGCCTTCGCCGATGACATCGAGCACGCGGTATTCGCCAATCTGGACACCTGCCGGAAGGCAGTTGGTCGAACATGCTGCTTCGCTATCCATGCAATCCCACCCAAGATGTTGTTTCACACCCTGGCGGGCGATGTCTGTCGCGCAGCCAGGGTGCCGAACCTGTTCGAGGCCATTGGACAAGGAGAAAGCCGGCATCACACCGGCAATCTGTCTCTGTAAACCGTTGGTTTTCCTCAATCAGCCTATTGTCTGAAGCCAGGGGCCAAAGACGAGCGTCATGGATTCGTCATGAATACAAGATCGTATTTCAATCGGACTCCGAATGCGGCGTGAGTGTAGCTTGAGTTCCGCAAAAAGCCATGACACGAATCGAATGGATATGAGGTGGATACATTTTTTTTCAGATGTATCCGCCGTAACAATTCAGTCTGCTCAATTGTTTGTATTTTGTCGGCCTTATCCACTATCATCGCGGCTCCAACAAAGGAGGGCGGTTCACGACAGTGAGGATTGCAGGCGATTGTCAATACATTCCTTGACCATCCAGGGTATGCGCCGCACTGATCTGAATCACGTGTTAAGTGAATCGGTTTCGTGCGCTCTACCCGAGAGTGGTTTCCCTTTGTTCGCGTGTGAACTATCCGATGCAATCAGGCTATTGGGTTGCATGCGAACGTTTAATCCATTAGTTCGAGAGGTGTGCAATGTCCGTTGATATGTTCATGAAGGTCGAGGGCGCCAGTGGCGAGTCCCAGGATTCCAACCACAAGGGCTGGACCGACATCGACTCCTTCACCTGGGGTGCTACCCAGCCCAACACCATGTCCAGCGGCGGCGGTGCCGGCGCCGGCAAGGTGAGCTTCCATGACCTGAACGTCATCGCCAAGGTGGACAAGTGCTACCCCGCCGTGCTCAAGCACTGCGCCACGGGCAAGCACCTGGGCCAGGTCGACATCTCGCTGTGCAAGGCCGGCGGCTCGCAGATCGAGTTCACCAAGATCACCCTGACCGACGTCATGGTGACGAACGTGACCGTCAGCGGCGCCAACTCCTCTGACACCGTGACCGTGAACTACTCGTTCCAGGCTGCCAAGGTCAAGACCCAGTACTGGGAACAGACCAACCAGGGCGGCAAGGGTGCCGAGAGCCAGATGGGCTTCAACATCAAGGAAAACCGCGAAGCCTGAGCTTCCTCCCGCAGCTGTGCTGCTGCGGCAACCCGCGTCGGACGCGTCTGGCGCGGGTGTTGCCGTGGACGTGCGGGAATATGGCCTCCATCTATCGATGGAGGCTTTTCAGTATGGAAAGCCGAAATCAGGCTGTTGGGTGAATATCGGAGAGACGTGCCTTGAGGCCGCGTGGGTAACCGCGTGCCTGGCTGGTTTTTGTGTCATTTTTTTGACTTGGGCCAGCTTTCCATTCCTGTCAAAAGCTGAATGTCGTTAGGCTTGTCAATCTTTGACAAACACAAAAACCCATGGCCGCGGGCATGGGGAATCGACTTGCTCGCTGCACTATCAATGTGCAGAAAATTTCTGATAAAAATGAATTGCCGTGGATATGCGCAGGATTACCGCGCGTGGGTTCCTGTGTCTATTGATCAGGCACATTGAATGCCTGGTGCCGGGGCCTGCGAACCGTTGTGGTGCGTTTGGCCCGTACTGCGGCGAGTGGCGGAGCATACACGAACATCGGACGTTGTCGAGAATATTTTTGCCGGTCCAATTATTAAAACGCAATTCGTTTCTTTAATAAATTCCACTGCCAACTTGTGTACAAGAAAGAGTACTAAATGCGTGAATGGACCATTGCCCATTGCCGGCGTGCAAATCCGTCAGAGAGATTGCAGCAGCAATCGGCGTATACCCTGTCACCGGCCGCAAATCTGCACGGTGCCGAAGGCATGGCTTCGCACTTTTCCACCGCCTTGAGCCGGGTCCTGGCTGGACTTGGCTGTCGCCAACGGCAGGGGCAGTGTTCTCCAACCGGCATGGCAGTCGCATGAGCATCGCGGTTGCCTCCCCGCCCGTGTGCGAGACGCGCCAGGGGCCTGCAAGCAGCGCGCACTCGCTGGCCGCGCAGATCTACGCTTGCCTGAAGAACGACATCTTCGACTTCCGCCTGCTGCCCGGCGACCGCTTCAGCGAGGGCGAAATCGCCACGCGCATGCAGGTCAGCCGCACGCCCGTGCGCCAGGCGCTGTTCTGGTTGCAGCGCGATGGCTATGTCGATGTGCATTTCAAGAGCGGGTGGCAGATCAAGGCCTTCGACTTCAAGTACTTCGAGGATCTCTATGAGGTGCGAACCCTGATGGAGACCAGCGCCGTGGCCAGCCTGGTGGGCGAATCGCTGAAGTCATTGCAGCCGTTGCGCGAGGTCTGGTGCGTGCCCGAGGAGCAGCGCGAGACCGACCCCGCCGTGGTGGCCTCGCTGGACGAGGCCTTCCATACCGGCCTGGTGGCCGCGACCGGCAACCAGGAGATGGCGCGCATCCACCTGGACATCACCGAGCGCATCCGCATCATCCGGCGCCTGGATGTCATCAAGCTGCCGCGGGTCTCGGCTACCTATGACGACCATGCCGCCATCCTCGCGGCCATCGAGGCTGGCGATGCGGCGCGGGCCCAGTCCTGCCTGAGGGAGCACATCGCCGACAGCCGGGCCGAGGTCAAGCGCATCACGTTCTACATGCTGCAAACGGCGCGCGAGCGCTATGGCGCCCTGACGCAGATGGCCTGAGGGCTGCATTGTGTTGGTGGAGGGCCTCTTCGGAGGCCCTTTTTCATGGCCGGGCCGCTGCGGGAAGGCGGCGGACATCCGTTCCGGCGCAGCAAAGCCTGCAAGTCGTGGGCAAGGGGCCTGCTTTTCCCCGCATCGCTGCGGCGGCGTCCCGGTAGTCTTCCAGCCAAACCGTGGACGGGCCTCGCGCCCGCGCCATCTGCCAACTCACAGGGAAGAGAACATGAGCATCAGAACCGACAACCTGAACGTGCAAAGCCTGCTGGCCCGCGCCCAATCCAAGCTCAACAGCAGCACGACGCAGGCGGCTTCGGATTCGGCCGGCAAGAAGAGCGCTGCGGAGACCAGCGTCACCAAGACGGACAGCACCAAGACGGAGACCACCGAAGCGGAGAAGGTCCGCAAGCTGGCGCCGTCGCTGACCAAGGCGCACGAGCGCATTGCGGCCCAGGCCCAGGCGGGATCGACCTCGCTGTCGGCGTTGGGGCAGTTCAAGTCATCCCTGGTGGACCTGGCCTCGGCGGGCAAGGATGTGGCCGCGCTCTCGGCCACCAGCACCACCCAGTCGGTGCAAGGCGCGCTGGAAAAGCTGGTGGCGCGCTACAACTCCAGCGTTGCCAAGGGCAGCGTGAGTGCGGCGGCCGGTTCTTCCACCGATGTGGGTGCCACCCGCGCCCTGCGCGAGTTGCGCTCGGCCATCATGAGTGTCACGGGCAGCGCGACCGCGCCCAGCCTGGGCAAGCTCGGCATCGTCCAGCGCCAGGACGGCACGCTGGCGATGGATGCCAAGGCCCTGGAAAAGTCCATGGCCGCCGATGCCGCAGGCGTGACCTCGGCCCTGGCCGGCATTGGCAAGGCGGTGGAGAGCAGCGCCAACTCTGCGCTGTCCACGGGCAGCCGCCTCAGCTCGTCCATGGCCAGTCTGGGTGACCGGGTCAAGACGCTGCAGCAGCAGCAAAGTGCGGTGGTTGCCACGGCCGAGAAGCTGGGCGACTCTCTGGTCGGTTCGGCCAACTGGAACCGCATGGTGCTGGACGCCTACCTCAAGAACTGATTTCAGCACCATCCCCGCCCTGCATCCTGCTCCCGGAAAACATGAAAAACCTGCGCATCGGCCTCCGTCTCGGAGGCGGCTTCACCATTCTTTTGCTGATCATGCTGCTGATCAGTGTCACCAGCATCGTCAGCATGGGGCACATGGCCCGCTCGACCACGGAAATCACCGAGGTGGCCCTGGCCAAGGAGCGGATGATCAGCGACTGGTTCCGCAACATCCACTCTGGCTCGCGCCGGACCACGGCCATCGCCAAGAGCAGCGATCCTTCGCTGGCCACCTTCTTTGCCGAAGACGCGGCCGAGTCCTCGCGCCAGTCGGGCAAGCTGCAGGACCGCATCGAGCCGCTGCTGCAGACGCAGGAAGAAAAGGACATCTGGGTCGAGATCAAGAAGGCGCGCGCCGGCTACCTGGCGGGCCGCGACGTGGTGACCAAGGCCAAGGCCGAAGGCCGTGCAGAAGATGCCGAGCGCCTGTTCACCCAGGAGTACCAGCCCGCCACGCAGCGCTATATAGAGATCGTGCAGCGCCTGCTGGACATGCAGCGCGCCGCCATAGACAGCTCCGCCGGTGAAGTGCAGGTGCGCTTTTCTGCCAGCCGCGCCACCATCATCGCCGTGGTGTCCCTGGCCGTGGTGCTGGGCGCGCTGGCCGCGTGGTGGATCACGCGCGGCATCACCGTGCCGCTGGCCGAAGCCCTGCGCGTGGCGCGCACCGTGGCCAACAACGACCTGACCAGCCGCATCACCGTTGATTCGCGCGACGAAACCGGCCAGTTGCTGCAGGCGCTGCGCCAGATGAACGACAACCTGGCCCAGGTCGTGGGGCAGGTGCGCTCGGGTGCCGACAGCATCGCCACGGCTTCGGGCGAGATCGATGCGGGCAACCAGGACCTGTCCTCGCGCACCGAGCAGCAGGCCAGCTCGCTGGAGCAGACGGCTGCCGCCATGGAGGAGCTGACCAGCACGGTCAAGCAGAACGCCGAGAACGCACGCCAGGCCAATCAGCTGGCCGCTTCGGCATCGCAGACTGCGGTGCAGGGCGGCAAGGTAGTGGCGGGCGTGGTGGACACCATGGGCGGCATCAGCGAGTCCAGCCGCAAGATTGCCGACATCATCGGCGTCATCGACTCCATTGCCTTCCAGACCAACATCCTGGCGCTGAACGCTGCCGTGGAAGCGGCACGTGCCGGTGAGCAGGGCCGTGGCTTTGCCGTGGTGGCGGGCGAGGTGCGTGCGCTGGCCCAGCGCAGCGCCTCGGCGGCCAAGGACATCAAGGACCTGATTGCAGATTCCGTGTCCAAGGTGGACGCGGGCACGCGCCAGGTGGCCGAGGCCGGCCGCACCATGGACGGCATCGTGCAAAGCGTGCAGCAGGTCAGCGACCTGGTGGCCGAGATCACGGCCGCGAGCCAGGAGCAAAGCAGCGGCATCAACCAGGTGCACCAGGCGATTTCGCAGATGGACACGGTGACCCAGCAGAATGCCGCGCTGGTCGAGGAAGCAGCAGCTGCGACCGGCTCGCTCAAATCCCAGGTGAATCAGCTGGCGGCCGCCGTGAGCGTGTTCCGCATCGACGGCGTGGCGCCGGCCCGTGCAGGGACGGGAGCAGCTTCGTCTTCAGTACCTGCCGCGCGCGCGCCTTCTGCGGCAGCGCCCATGCGCCCTGCGGCCAGACCGCTGGCCGCGTCCGCCCCTGCTGCTGGCACTGCACCCGCTGCTGCCGCGCGTAGTGCATCTGCCGGCCCAGCGCCCGCAGCAAAGCTGCCTGCTGCCCGGCAGACCGTGGCGGCCAAGGGCAATGACGACGGGGACTGGACTTCGTTCTGAGTCCGTCCGGCTCCGGTGGAGTTCTGCCGGGTTTGGCCGAGTTCAGCTACTTGGGGGCGCCCAGTTGGTACTTGGAGCCCTCGCCCTGGCCATCGGAGATGGCGGCGGCCTGGCCAGCGGCAGGGTTCACGCCGCCGGCATCTTCCTTGTTCGTGGCTCCTGCGCCGCTTGCGGGCTCCGATGCCTTGGCGGGCAGGGGCGCGGCTGGCGGCAAGGGCTCGTGCGGATCCCCCTTGGCATGGGGCATGACCTGCTCGGCCATGATCACGGGCTGGCCCAGCAGGGGCTTGTCCGGCGGGGGCTGGTTGAAGCGCGGCACTTCGGCCATGGGAAATCCCGCGCGCGTCGACGAGGTCTCGCCCGAGCAGGCGGCCAGCGTCAGCAAAGAGGTTGCGGCGACGCCCAGGGCCAGCCGTCTGGCGAGTGTCGTGGCCTGCACAAATTCATGGGGCATGGTTGTTCTCCGATGTCGATCTTCCGGCCGACATGCTCCCATGTGTCCAGGACTGGTGGCGTAGGTCCATGCCGGATTCCCGGTGACAGGCCACCGCAATCCTTGCTCAGGGCTGGCTGCCGCTGGCCTTCCACGATCCATCGGACTGCTTGCAGAACCAGAAGCGCCAGTTTTCCGAGGTCTTTTTCAGGCGCACGTCGGCCGACAGCAGGCGGCAGCTTCCGGCCGAGCCGGTCTGCACGGTCTGCTGCGGCTGCAAGGCCATCGTCACGCGCTGGTTGGTACGGTTCGGGCGGCTGGTCCATTCGGTCACGGAGCCGTCGGCAGCCTCGTTGAGCACCTTGGCCACGGCGGCCTTTGCGTCGGGCAGGTCCCTGGCGGGAATGCGTGCGGCGATGGTGTCGTTGAGGAAGATCAACGCTGCGGCATTGGCGCTGGTGGACACCAGCGAGGCGGCGGCGGCCAGCGATGCGACGGTGAGGGCAAAGGTTTTCATGCAATGGTTCCTGGAGTGTGGGCCGACGACCGCAGCGGGATGTCGGAAGGAAGGTATCGGGCCATGTTAACGGCTGTCGTGGTGGCGCCGTGCGTCGCGCACCGCTGAAACCAGCGCGGACTGCGGCCGAGTGTGGTCGAGTGCTGCCGAGGGCCGCGCAAAACCGTTACAGTCCCTGGCGGATTCCTTCGTCCATTTCCGCCAGAAATTCCACTGCATGCCACGATCTTCCAGCCACCAGACCACCCAGCGCTTTGCCATTCCATGGACGCTTGTTGCAGGCTTTGGTGCAGCGGCCCTGGCCACCCTGGTCATCGCCTTCGTCAATTTCCGGGCGTCCGAGGCGCGGGGCCAGGCCGTGGATGCCATGGACCGCACCACGCTGGCCATGCGCCAGCTCAGCCAGCTCAATGCCTCGCTCAAGGATGCCGAAACCGGACAGCGGGGCTTTCTGCTGACGGGTGACCAGGCCTATCTGCAGCCCTACCAGCAGGCGCGCGATGTGCTGCAAAAGCAGCTGGAGGCGCTCAAGGCGCGCACGTCCAGCGACTCCGTCCAGCACCGGCTGCTGGACCAGATCGAGGACATCTCGACCCAGAAGCTGCGCGAGCTGCAGGAAACCATAGACTTGCGCAAGGCCGGCGACCTGGACGCCGCCATGGCCCTGGTGCGCCTGGACGTGGGCAAGAACGCCATGGATCGGCTGCGCGAGCTGATCGATGATCTCTACACCCGCCAGACCCGTGAGCTGGAGCAGCGCCGCCAGCTGTGGGTGGAGGCCTCCACCACCTCGACGTACTACTCCTGGGGCGGCTCCCTCATCTTGCTGGGCCTGATCCTGGCATCGGCCGCGCTGACGGTGCGCGAGTACCGCGTCAAGGCGCGCCAGTCTTGGGTGACGTCCGGTCTGTCCGGCCTGGGCCAGCAGTTGCAGGGCGACCGCCGGCTGGAAGACCTGGGCCAGAAGGCACTGGAATACCTGGCCACCTACCTGCGCGCCGAGGTGGGCGCCGGCTATGTGGTGGACTGCACCGACGGCGGTCTGAGCCTGTTCGGCGGCTATGCCTTGCCGCGCGAGCGCCTGCAGCACAAGCTGCTGCCCGGCGAGGGCCTGGCGGGCCAGGCGGTCACCTCGCGCAAGCTGCTGCATGTCAGGGACGTGCCCGCGCAGCACCTGCCGATTTCCTCGGGCACCGGCCAGTCCAGCCCGTTGCAGCTGATGGTGGCGCCCGCCATGGAGAACGGCGAAGTGTTCGCCGTCATCGAACTGGGCTTTCTGCGCGGGGTGAGCGAGGCAGAGCGCAGCCTGCTGGAGCGGGCGTCCGAAATGCTGGCCGTGGCCATCCGCTCGGGCCTGGACCGTTCGCGCCTTGAGACCTTGCTGGAAGAAACGCGCCGCCAGTCGGAAGAGCTGCAGGCCCAGCAGGAAGAGCTGCGCGTGAGCAACGAGGAGCTGGAGCAGCAAAGCCGCATCCTGCAGGAGTCGCAGACGCAGATGGAGCACCAGCAAAGCGAGCTGGAGCAGACCAATGCCCATCTGGAGGAGCAGACCCAGCAGCTGGAGTACCAGCGCGAGCAACTGCTGCGCGCCCAGGGTGCGCTGACCGACAAGGCGCACGAGCTGGAGCTGGCCAGCCAGTACAAGAGCGAGTTCCTGGCCAACATGAGCCACGAGCTGCGCACGCCGCTGAACTCCACGCTGATCCTCGCCAAGCTGCTGGCCGACAACAAGCCCGGCAACCTGCAGGCCGATCAGGTCAAGTACGCACAGACCATTCATGCGGCGGGCAGCGACCTGCTGGCGCTGATCAACGATATCCTGGACCTGTCCAAGATCGAGGCTGGCCAGGTCAGCGTCCTGGTGGAGCCCATGACCATCGCCACCGCCTTGCAGGCGCTGATGGAGCCGCTGCGCCCCATCGCCCGCGAAAAAGGCCTGGAGCTGACATGGACGGTGGACCCCGGCGTGCCGGCCTCCATGCAGACCGACCCCATGCGGCTGGCCCAGGTGCTCAAGAACCTGCTGTCCAACGCGCTCAAGTTCACGGCCAAGGGCTCGGTCGAACTGCAGGTGTCCCGCGTGCCCGGGGGCATGCTGGCGTTTGCCGTGCGCGATACCGGCATCGGCATTGCCGAGCAGCAGCAGCAATTCATCTTCGATGCCTTCCGCCAGGCGGACGGCAGCACGCATCGCAAGTTCGGCGGAACGGGCCTGGGCCTGTCGATCTCACGTGACCTTGCCGGGCTGCTGGGCGGCACGCTGACCGTCTCCAGCACGCCGGGGCAGGGCAGCGTGTTCACGCTGACCGTGCCTGTGATCCTGGAGCTGGTGGAGCCTGGCCAGGCCTTGGCTGCCGCGCCGCTGCCCCGCCCGGCGCGGGAATCGCTGGCGAATGCGCAGACACAGACGCAGGTGCCGGTGTCATCGCCCGCGTCCGTGCCCGCCGTCGCCTCGGCCCATGTCGCGCCGGCTGCGCCCGCGTTCGCGCCGGCCATGTCGCCAGCCAAGTTTGCGCCGATGTTGCCTACTTCGTCCGCGGCGAATGCCCTGCGAAAGAGCGGGCAGAGCGGGCGCCGCATCCTCGTCATCGAGGACGATCTGCGCTTTGCCGACATTCTTTCCGAGCTCGCGCGCGAGATGGATTTCGAATGCGATGTGGCCAACACCGCGTCCGACGGCCTGGCCATGGCGGCAAGCAACCAGCCCAACGCCATCGTGCTGGACATCAACCTGCCCGATTTCTCGGGCCTGGGCGTGCTGGACCAGCTCAAGCGCAACCCCGTCACGCGCCACATTCCCGTGCACGTGGTCTCGGTGGCCGACTATTCGCAGGAGGCCATGGGACGCGGCGCCGTGGGCTACGCGCTCAAGCCCGTCAAGCGCGAGGAACTGGTCCATGCCCTGAAGCGGCTGGAGGCCAAGTTCACCCAGGACCTGCGCCGCGTGCTGGTGGTGGAGGACGACGAGCGCCAGCGCGAGAGCGTGCGCCACCTGCTCAGCCGCAGCGATGTGGACATCGTCTGCGCGGGCACGGCGGCGGCGGCGCTGGAGCATCTGCGCGGCGCCACCTTCGACTGCATGGTGATGGACCTGAACCTGCCCGACATCAGCGGCTACGAGCTGCTGCAGCGCATGACGGACCAGGACGATGTTTCCTTCCCGCCTGTCATCGTCTACACGGGCCGCGCGCTCTCGCGCGATGAAGAGCAGCAGCTGCGGCGCTTTTCCAAGTCCATCATCATCAAGGACGCGCGCTCGCCCGAGCGCCTGCTCGACGAGGTCACGCTGTTCCTGCACCAGGTGGAGTCCGAGCTGTCGGCCGAGCACCGTCAGATGCTGCAGGTGGCGCGCAGCCGCGAGTCGGCGCTGGAAGGGCGCACGGTGCTGGTGGTGGAGGACGATGTGCGCAATGTGTTCGCGCTGTCCAGCATCCTGGAGCCCACGGGCATCCGCGTGGAGATCGCGCGCAACGGGCGCGAGGCGCTGGAAACCCTGGAAGCGCGGGGCACGGCGCAGGCCGGCATCGACCTGGTCCTGATGGACATCATGATGCCCGAGATGGATGGCTACACCGCCATGCGCGAGATCCGCAACCGCCCGCAATGGCGCCGCCTGCCCATCATCGCCCTGACCGCCAAGGCCATGAAGGACGACCAGGAGAAATGCCTGGCAGCCGGTGCCAACGACTACATCGCCAAGCCGCTGGACGTGGAGAAGCTGCTGTCGCTGGTGCGGGTGTGGATGCCCAAGTAGCAAGGAGGACGCGATGCCGCAGCTGAAAAAAGCCCGCACCGCCGACATCGAGCAGCGCCTGCTGATCGATGCCATCTACCACCGCTACCACTACGACTTCCGGGGCTACGCCCAGGCCTCGCTCAAGCGGCGCCTGCAGTCGGCCCTGGTGCAGTTCGACTGCAAGACGCTGTCGCAGCTGCAGGACCGTGTGCTGCACGATACAAGCGTGTTCCCGGCCCTGCTCGAGTACCTCACGGTCCAGGTCAGCGACATGTTCCGCGACCCGACCTACTTCCGCTCGCTGCGCACCGAGGTCGTGCCGCTGCTGCGCACCTATCCCTCGCTCAAGGTCTGGGTGGCCGGCTGCAGCGCGGGCGAAGAGGTGTATTCGCTGGCCATCCTGCTGCATGAAGAGGGCCTGCTGGACCGCACCCTGATCTACGCCACCGACATCAATCCCCATGCGCTGAAGGCGGCAGAGCAGGGCGTGTTCGACATGGCGCGCGTGGCGGCCTTCACCGACAACCATGCGCGCTCGGGCGGGCACAGCTCGCTGTCGCACTACTACACGGCGCGCTATGGCCGTGTGGTCTTCGACAAGGGGCTGCGCGAGCACATGGTGTTCTCCGACCACAGCCTGGCCACCGACAGCGTGTTCGCCGAGATGCACCTGGTGTCCTGCCGCAACGTGCTGATCTATTTCGAGCGCGAGCTGCAGGACCGGGCGCTGGGCCTGTTCCGCGATGCGCTGTGCCATCGCGGGTTCCTGGGGTTGGGCTCCAAGGAGTCGCTGCGGTTTTCAGGGCATTCGGAGGCCTTCGAGGACTTCGTGCTCGAAGACCGCATCTACCGCAAGAGGGCCGGGCTGTGATGCCCGCGACCACGAACACACCCGCCTCGGACGCCGCCACAGCCTACGAGGCCATCGTGATCGGCGGCTCGGCCGGCGCGCTTGATGCGCTGTCCGTGGTGCTGCCCACGCTGCCCGCCAGCCTGCGCGCTTCGGTGCTGGTGGTACTGCACCTGCCGCGCGACCGGCGCAGCCTGCTGGGCCAGCTTTTCGGGCCGCGCTGCGCCCTGCCGGTGCGCGAGGTGCAGGACCAGCAGTGGCTGGAGCCGGGCTGCCTGTACTTTGCGCCGGCCGACTACCACCTGCTGGTGGACAGCGGGCCCAGGCTGGCGCTGTCGCTGGATGCGCCCTGGCATTTTTCGCGGCCCTCGATCGATGTGCTGTTCGAGTCGGCTGCCGACTGCTATGGCGAGCGCCTGCTGGCCGTGCTGCTGTCCGGCGCCAACGAGGATGGCGCCCAGGGCATGGCCAGCGTGCACGCGGCCGGCGGCCTGGCGGTGGTGCAGTCGCCAGACAGTGCCGCAATGCAGACCATGCCGCGGGCGGCCCTGGCCCGCGTGCCACAGGCCCAGGTGCTGGCGCCGCAGGGCATTGCCGCGCTCATCGCATCGCTGCACGGCCAGGGGAGGCTTTGAATGTCCATTCAGCGCGCTCCCACCAGACAAAATACCGAGAGAGAATCCATGTCCCAAACAGATCGCGTCAAATGCCTGATCGTCGATGACATTGCCGAGAATCTGATCGCCATCGAAGCGCTGCTGCAGCGCGACGGCATCGAGTTCCTCAAGGCGCATTCCGGCCCCGAGGCGCTGGAGCTTTTGCTCGACCATGGCGATGTGGCGCTGGCCCTGCTGGACGTGCAGATGCCCGAGATGAACGGCTTCGAGCTGGCCGAGCTGATACGCGGCAGCGAGCGCACGCGCCACATCCCGCTCATCTTCATGACGGCCGGCTCGCGTGAGCACAACTGGCAATTCCGCGGCTATGAAAGCGGCGCCGTGGACTTTCTGTACAAGCCCATCGACCCGCACATGCTGACCACCAAGGCCAATGTGTTCTTCGAGCTGCACCAGCGCAAGCAGGCGCTGGCCCAGCAGCTGCAGGAGCGCACCGAGGCGCTGCGCATCAACGAGATGTTCATGGCCGTGCTCAGCCACGACCTGCGCACGCCGCTGCAGTCCATCAAGGCGGCGGCCACCGTGCTCACGCGCCAGCCCGATCCCGGCAAGGTGGCCAACATGGCCGAGCGCATGCTCAGCAGCAGCCAGCGCATGTCGCGCATGATCGAGGATCTGCTGGACGTGACCCGCATCCGCCAGGCAGAAGGCCTGCCGCTGTCGCCCCAGCCGACCAGCCTGCAGACGCTGCTGCAGCGCACGCTGCAGGAGGTGGAGACGGGCTTCCCGGAGCGGCGCCTGGAAAGCGAGATGCTGGGCAATCTGGAAGGTATCTGGGATGGCGAACGCCTGTGCCAGGTGCTGACCAACCTGCTGGGCAATGCCATGCACCACGGAGATCCCGCGCAGCCGGTGCAGGTGACGGCCGATGGCCGCCAGGACGAGCGCGTGTCCATCACGGTGCGCAACGGCGGCACCATTCCCGCGGAACTGCTGCCCACGCTGTTCAACCCGTTTCGCGGTGGTGAACGCCGTCCCGGCCAGCACCAGGGACTGGGCCTGGGGCTGTTCATTGCGCACCAGATCGTGCGTTCGCACGGCGGGCGCATCGATGTGCGCTCCGCCGACGGAGTGACCAGCTTCAGGGTGGAATTGCCGCGCGAGGCGGCAGTGGGAGGCTCCAAGGCCGTGCTGTGACGGCGGGGGCGGGGGGGCGCGGGGG
>NZ_JFYT01000101.1:0-163026 GCF_000632165.1 Delftia sp. RIT313
GCTGGGGAGGGGCGTCGTAGCCGCTGTCGCCGTAGCCTTCATCGCCGTAGCCGCCGCCTTGCTGGCCACCGCCGCCGCCCTGGCGGCTGCCCAGCATCTGCATGCTGTCAGCACGGATTTCGGTGGCGTAGCGTTCCTGGCCGCTGGCCTGGTCGGTCCACTTGCGGGTGCGCAGGCTGCCTTCGACATAGACCTGGCTGCCCTTGCGCAGGTACTGGCCCACGATTTCGGCCAGGCGGCCGTTGAAGACCACGCGGTGCCACTCGGTGGCTTCCTTGTTCTCGCCGGTGTTCTTGTCGCGCCAGCGGTCGGTGGTGGCGATGGTCACGTTGGCCACCTGATCGCCACTCGGGAAGGTGCGCATTTCGGGGTCGCGTCCGAGGTTGCCGACGATGATGACTTTGTTGACGGATGCCATGAGTGAAATACCTTTACATAGGGAAGTGGCCCGGGCATAGAGGGATGGATCCCGGGCCAGACGCGCCATTGTGCCGCAAGCCGTCCGCCGATGGCAGGGGGCGGATATCCCGTGGCAACCGCCTGTGGCGGAGGCTTGTAACCGTCTGAAAATCCGCCGTTCAGCCGTGGCGGCCCACGGGGCGCAGCGGCCAGGTGACGACCAGCCACAGCACGGCCAGGACGCTCGTCAGGGTGAACAGGCCCGGCATGCCGGCCCATTTGGCGACGGCGCCGCCCAGCGCGCCGCCTGCGAACAGGCCCAGCGATTGCAGCGTGTTGTAGGCGCCCAGCGCCGCGCCGCGCAGCGGGGCCGGGGCCATGCGAGAGACGAGGCTGGGCTGGGTGGCTTCCAGCGCGTTGAAGCCGCAGAAGAACACGAACATCAGCACGGCCATGGCCCACAGCGGCGGCTGCGCGCCACCGACTGCCAGCAGGCCCAGGCCGATCTGCACGAGGGTGATCAGGGCGATGGCGCCCAGCAGGGCCGCGCGCAGGCGCCCGCGCCGCTCCATGGCGAACAGGCCGCCCATGGCGGCGAAGGACAGCACCACGGCCGGCAGGTAGACATGCCAGTGCGCCTGCTTGTCCAGGCCTGCCTGCACCAGCATGGCGGGCACGGCCACCCACATGGACATCTGCACGGTGTGCAGCACGAAGACGCCCAGGTTCAGGCGCACCAGATCGCCATGGCGCCACAGCTCGGCCATGCGGCCGCGCGGCTGGTCGGCGTGGCGCGCGGGCTCGGGCGGGACGACCCAGAGCACGACGGCAATGCCCGCCAGCGCCAGGGCGCAGGTCAGGCCGAAGATGCCAGGCAGCCCGCCCCAGGCCGCCAGCAGGGGGCTGAGCACCAGGGCCAGCGCGAACATGAGTCCGATGCTGCCGCCTACCATGGCCATGGCCTTGGTGCGCACGCTGTCGCGCGTGAGGTCGGCCAGCAGCGCGGTCACGGCAGCCGAGACGGCGCCTGCGCCCTGCAGGCCCCGGCCCCACATCAGGCCCAGCAGCGAGTCGGCCGTGGCCGCCAGCAGGCTGCCCGCGGCAAAGACCAGCAGCCCGGCGACGATGACGCGCTTGCGCCCGAACCGGTCCGAAGCCAGGCCCAGCGGCAGCTGGAACACGGCCTGGGTGAGCCCGTACAGGCCCATGGCCAGGCCGATCATGGCCGGATCATCCCCGCCCGGGTACTTGCGGGCCTCCAGCGCGAACACCGGCAGCACCAGGAACAGGCCCAGCATGCGCAGCGCAAAGATCAGCGCCAGGCTGGCGCTGGATCGGCGTTCCTGCGAGGTCATGCGGCCCGATGCGGCCGAGGAGGGGGCTGGCGCCTGGGCGCCGTGGACGGGTGTGGGGGAATCGAGCACGGGGTGCACTGTTGTGGGGGCAAGCAATCCGCCATTCTCGCCCATAGGCCGGCGCTGCGGGGTGGCTGGGTTATGCAAGACAGTTTTGTGAAGGGGCGCCGCAGAAGGCCCTGCCGCCCCGCAGACCGAGCCGCCATGCGGTGGCACGGGTTCTGACCTATCATGGCGGGTTCGCCTTCGCAGGGGGTTTCCCGATGCCTGGTTCCCACACGATTTCCGAAGACGGCGGCCTGGACCGGGCCGCCGACTCCCGCTCCCAGCCCGACGGCCGCTACCTTGGCCTGGCGCTGGCGCAGTCACGCATCGCCATCCGAGGTGCGCGCACGCACAACCTCAAGAACATCGACCTGGACATTCCGCGCAACCGGCTGGTGGTGATCACCGGGCTGTCGGGCTCGGGCAAGTCCAGCCTGGCTTTCGACACGCTGTATGCCGAGGGCCAGCGCCGCTATGTGGAGAGCCTGTCGGCCTATGCGCGCCAGTTCCTGGGGCGGCTGGACAAGCCCGATGTGGACCTGATCGAGGGACTGTCGCCCGCCATCAGCATCGAACAGAAGGCCACCAGCCACAACCCGCGCTCCACCGTGGGCACGGTGACCGAGATCAACGACTACCTGCGCCTGCTGTTCGCACGCGCCGGCACGCCCTACTGCCCCGACCACAACCTGCCGCTGCAGTCCCAGACCATCAGCCAGATGGTGGATGCGGCCCTGGCCCTGCCCGAGGACACGCGCCTCATGGTGCTGGGGCCGCTGGCGCGCAACAAGAAGGGCGAGTTCGCCGAGCTGTTCGCGCAGATGCAGGCCCAGGGCTATGTGCGCTTTCGCATCGACGGCAAGATCCACGAGTCCCATTCCCTGCCCGCGCTGGAGAAGAACGAGCGCCACGACATCGACGTGGTGATCGACCGCCTCAAGGTGCGCGCCGACGCCCAGCAGCGCCTGGCCGAGAGTTTCGAGGCCGCCCTGCGCGCGGGTGGCGCCGACGCCGGCGGCCGCGTGATCGCCCTGGAGATGGACAGCGGCAAGGAACACCTCTTCAGCGCCAAGTTCGCCTGCCCGCTGTGCAGCTATTCGCTGCCCGAGCTGGAGCCGCGCCTGTTCTCGTTCAACTCGCCCATGGGCGCCTGCCCGGGCTGCGACGGCCTGGGCTGCACGGAGTCCTTCGACCCCGAGCGCGTGGTCGCCTTCCCCACGCTGAGCCTGGCCAGCGGCGCCGTCAAGGGCTGGGACCGGCGCAACGGCTACTACTTCTCCATGCTGGAGAGCGTGGCGCGCCACTACGGCACCGATGTGGAGCTGCCCTTCGAGGAGCTGCCCGAGAAGGTGCGCCATGTGGTGCTCTGGGGCTCGGGCGAGGAGGAAATGCCCTTCAGCTACGTCTTCGACAGCGGCGCGCGCAAGGGCGAGTCCATGGTCAAGAGCCATCCCTTCGAGGGCATCATCCCCAACATCACGCGGCGCTGGCGCGAGACCGAGTCCAGCGTGGTGCGCGACGATCTGGCGCGGCTGCGCAGCGTCGCCGTCTGCCCCGACTGCGGCGGCACGCGGCTGCGCCGCGAGGCGCGCTTCGTGCGCATCGGCGAGGGCGAGCAGGCACGCGCCATCTACGAGGTGGGCCATGCCACGCTGGCCGAGGCCCATGCCTGGTGCGCGTCCCTGCAGCTGTCGGGCGCCAAGGCCGAGATCGCGGGCAAGGTGGTGCGCGAGATCGCCTCGCGCCTGCTGTTCCTCAACGACGTGGGCCTGAGCTACCTGAGCCTGGAGCGCGGCGCGGACACCCTGTCCGGCGGCGAGGCCCAGCGCATCCGCCTGGCCAGCCAGATCGGCAGCGGCCTGACGGGCGTGATGTATGTGCTGGACGAGCCCAGCATCGGATTGCACCAGCGCGACAACGACAAGCTCATCGGCACGCTGCAGCACCTGCGCGACATCGGCAACAGCGTCATCGTGGTCGAGCACGACGAGGACATGATGCGCGCGGCCGACCAGATCATCGACCTGGGGCCCGGCGCTGGCGTGCATGGCGGCCGCGTCATGGCCCAGGGCAGCTACGAAGAGGTGCGCGCCAATCCCGATTCACCCACGGGCCGCTACCTGGCGGGCACCCAGCGCATCGAAGTGCCTGGGCGGCGCACGCCCTGGCAACCCGTGCTGGAGGCAACGGCCGAGGGCGAGGCCCGGCCAGCGGCCAAGGGCTTCCCTGCCCGCACCCAGCAGCCCTCCGCCAATCCCGACAACGCAACTGCCCCCGGCGCGCCGCAACTGCAGGCCCTGCGCGTGGTGGGCGCGCGCGGTCACAACCTCAAGGGCGTGACGGCGGACTTTCCCGTGGGCCTGCTGACCTGCGTGACCGGCGTCTCGGGCTCGGGCAAGAGCACCCTGGTCAACGACACGCTCTATACCGAGGCCGCGCGCCAGATCCACCGCGCCGGCGGCGAGGCCGCGCCGCACGACGACATCATCGGCATGGGCCATTTCGACAAGGTCATCAATGTGGACCAGTCGCCCATAGGCCGCACGCCGCGCAGCAACCCGGCCACCTACACGGGCCTGTTCACGCCCATCCGCGACCTGATGGCCGAGACCAACACCGCCAAGGAGCGCGGCTACGGCCCCGGGCGCTTCTCGTTCAACGTGGCCGGCGGCCGCTGCGAGGCCTGCCAGGGCGACGGCGTGGTCAAGGTGGAGATGCACTTCCTGCCCGACGTCTACGTGCCCTGCGACATCTGCAACGGCCAGCGCTACAACCGCGAGACGCTGGAGGTGCAGTGGAAGGGTCGCAACATCTCCCAGATCCTGGAGATGACGGTGGAGGACGCCCATGCCTTCTTCAAGGACGTGCCCACCATCGCCCGCAAGCTGCAGACCCTGCTGGACGTGGGCCTGTCCTATATCCGCCTGGGCCAGAGCGCGACCACGCTGTCGGGCGGCGAGGCGCAGCGCGTCAAGCTGGCCCAGGAGCTGTCCAAGCGCGACACGGGACGCACGCTCTACATCCTGGACGAGCCCACGACGGGCCTGCACTTCGCCGACATCGCCCTGCTGCTCAAGGTGCTGCAGCAGCTGCGCGATGCGGGCAACACCATCGTCGTCATCGAGCACAACCTGGACGTGATCAAGACGGCCGACTGGATCATCGACATGGGCCCCGAAGGTGGCTCGGGCGGCGGCCAGGTGGTGGCCACGGGCACGCCCGAGGACGTGGCGGCCAACCCGGCCAGCCATACGGGGCGCTATCTGCGGCCCTATCTGGAGGCAGCGTCGGCTCCTGCGCAGGCCAAGCCAGGCCGCAAGAACGCAAAGTGAGGCTGGCCATGGACAGCAGCATCCGTGATTTCGTGGTGGTGGGCGCGGGCATGGCCGGTGCCTCGGTGGCCTGGCAGCTGGCGCGCGATGGCGGCGCCTCGGTGCTGGTGCTGGAGCGCGAATCCCAGCCCGGCTACCACAGCACGGGCCGCTCGGCCGCGCTGTATGAGGAGCACTATGGCCCGCTGCAGGTCCAGGCGCTGACGCGCGCCAGCCGCGCCTTCTACGAGCAGCCGCCGCAAGGCTTTGTGCAGGCGCCCATCCTGGCGCCGCGCGGCGTGCTCTATGTGGGCACGGCCGCGCAGAAGGACCTGCTCGATGCCGCCCATGCCGAGGCGCTCCTGCACTCGCCCCATGCGCGGCGCCTGGGCCCCGATGAACTCAAGGCTCTGGTGCCCTGCCTGAATACCGCGCTGCTGGTCGATGGCTTTGCGGACGACGGCGCGCGCGACATCGACGTGCATGGCCTGCACCAGGGCTTCCTGCGCGGCCTGCGCCAGTGCGGCGGCGAGCTGCGCTGCAGCGCCGAGGTCCGTGCGCTGGCGCAGGACGGCGGTGTCTGGACCGTGGACCTGGCCGACGGCAGCCAGGTGCGTACGCGCTGCGTGGTCAACGCGGCCGGCGCCTGGGCCGATGCGCTGGGCGCGCTGGCGGGCGCAGCGCCCATCGGCCTGGTGCCCAAGCGGCGCAGTGCCTTCACCTTTGCCGTGCCCGAAGGCATGGACGCCGCGCACTGGCCCGCCGTGATCAGCGCCGACGAGGGCTTTTACTTCAAGCCCGATGCAGGCCAGCTGCTGGGCTCGCCCGCCAACGCCGACCCCGTGGCGCCGCAGGACGTGGCGCCCGAGGAGCTGGACGTGGCCACGGGCATCTGGCGCATCGAGGAAGTGACCACGCTGCAGATCCGCCGCCCCTCCCACACCTGGGCCGGGCTGCGCAGCTTTGTGGCCGATGGCGAGATGGCCGTGGGCTGGGATGCCTCGCCTGCGCCGCTGCCGGGCTTTTTCTGGGTGGCCGCCCAGGGCGGCTACGGAATACAGAGTGCCTTCGGCTACAGCCTGCTGGCGCGCAACCTGCTGCGCGGCGAGCCGCTGGATGCGCGCCTGGCCGCGCAGGGCGTGCAGCCTGAACGGCTGTCGCCCGCGCGCTGCCAGCGCGGCTGAGGTTCGGCTGAAGCGTGCCGCTCAGAGCGGCGAGCGCCGCGCGAAGCGCACCACGGTCACGCCCGCGCGCGCCTGGCGCACCGAGGGCATGACCAGCACGCAGTCGCCATAGGGCGTGATCACCGGCTCGCCATCGTTGTCGCCGATCACCGTGCCGGCCTTCTCGAAGCGCTCCAGCCCCGTGAACGGCGCCGTGAAGCGAAAGCCGCTGCTCTTGGCCACCACGGGCGCCGTGACTTCCAGCGCCCACTGGGCCGGTGCGTCGGCCTGCTTCCAGCCGGGCAGGGCGGCGTGCAACGCGCTGTTGTCGAAGATGGCGGCCACTTCGAGGAAACGCAGGCACTGGTCGTGCGCCACGTCGCGGCTGGCCAGATCGCCGTGGAAGCCGCATTCGATCAGCAGCGAGCGCGAGTCGCCGGCCTCGGCGTCGGGCAGGCCGAAGCGACCGTAGTCGCGCAGCCGCGTGCCGTCCTTGTGGCCGGCATCCACGACGATGTTCGCCGGCGCGCCCATCTGGCGTGCCAGATCGCGGTTGCGCGGCTGCATGCCGGTCAGCAGCAGCGGGGCCGAGGGCTCGTGCATGGAATGCAGGTCCAGCAGCCAGTCGGCCTGCTGCACGAAGGGGCGCAGCGCGGCGGCGCGGCGGCGTTCGCGGGTGCTGCCCTCGTCGATGCGTGCGTCTATCCACTGGCGGTTCATGTCCTCGTCCACGAAGCGCGAGGCATCGTGGCTGGCCGCGTCGAAGCGGTCGAAGGCATCGAGGTTGGCCAGCACCAGGGTCAGGCGGCCGTTGTCCAGCGCCAGGCCGTTGTTCAGGGCCTGAAGCAGCCCGGACACGGCCCAGGCGCCGCAGATCTCGTTGCCGTGCACCAGCGCGGAAATCATCACGTGGCGGCCCGGGCGTCCCGAGTCGAATTGCCACACGCCCTCGGTACCGGTATTGCCCGCGCGCCAGGCGCTCAGGTCGGGCAGGGGAAGATCAAATCGCAAAGTTTCCATCACTCACTCCGTGGTCTACAACCCTGATGCAATGCGCACTGCCTTTGGAACTGGCATGACCCAGGCGAGGGACAGCGAGCAAGGGCCGCCCCGCAGCGAGGCTGTCGTCCCCCTTCAAGGGGGAAGGCGCGAAGCGACTCAGGGGGTTATTTAGTTCTCAATATGGGCGAATTGGACGATCTTGGTGTACTTGGCGATCTCGGCGTTGATGTACTTGCCGGCATCCGTCTTGGGATCGGCCACCACCGAGCCTGCCTCTTCCATCTTCTTGCGGAACTCGGGCGAGGCCATGGTCTCGTCCAGCGCCTTCTTGACCTTGGCGGCCACGGGTGCGGGCAGGCCCTTGGGCGCCATCAGCGCGAACCAGACGTTGATGTCCACGTTCTTGTACTGGGGCAGCTCGGACAGGGCCGGGATGTCGGGCGTGATGGCCGAGCGCTTGGCCTCCGTCGTGCCCAGGGCGATGACCTTGCCCGCGCGGATCTGGGGCAGGCCCGAGGACAGCACGAACATGCCGAACTCGATGTTGTTGCCCACCAGGTCCGTGGTCAGGGGCGCCACGCCGCGGTAGGGGATGTGGGTCATGTGCAGCTTGCCCTGCTCCTTGATCATTTCACCGGCCAGGTGCAATGCCGTGCCCACGCCCGAGCTGCCGTAGCTGAACTTGCCCGGGTTCTTGGCCACCAGGGCGCTGAACTCGGCGGCGGTCTTGACGCCGGCCTTCTGCGAGGCCACCAGCACCATGGGCTGGGAGCCGATCATGCCGATGGGCGTGAAGTCGCCGATGGAGTACTTGATGCTCTTGTTGATCAGCCGTGCGATGGCCAGCTCGTTGTTGGCGCCCACGAACAGCGTGTAGCCGTCGGGTGTGGCCTTGACGGCCTTTTGCGCGCCGATGGCGCCGCCTGCGCCGCCCAGGTTCTCCACCACCACGGGCTGGCCCAGGCGCGAGGCCAGGCCATCGGCCACGAAGCGGCCCACCAGGTCGGTGCTGCCGCCGGCGGGGTAGCCCACGATCATGGTGATGGCGCGGTTGGGGTAGCTGGCGGCGTCGTCGGCCAAGGCGCTGCCGGTGGCGGCGATCAGCAGGCCGCAGGCCAGGGCGGTGCGGCGCAGGAGGGAGTTGCTGGGCATGGGGTTATTCCTGAAATGTATGAGATTGATTGTGCGAAGGACTACCCAGGCATTTGGTGCTGATTCGGCACGAGGTGGAGCCATTGCAGCACCAAAACCCGCTTGTTCCACAGCGCGGTGCGGGTTTGCACCAGGAGGGCGCATGCATGCACCCGTCAGGCGCCCGTGATGTCGCTCCAGAACTGCTCGGCCGCGGGGCCCAGGTGGCGCTTGGGACGGTACAGGCGCACGTCGAAGTGCACTTCCAGGCCCGGGTCGCCGGCCACGGCCAGGCGGCCGGCCTGGCAGTCGCCGCGCACCATGGACCACGGCATCCAGGCCAGGCCCAGGCCGCGCAGCACGTATTCGTAGTGGGCGTCGGCCGAGTCGCAGTCCACGCAGCGGCGCAGGCGCGGCGCCAGCGGATGCCGGGCCAGGTGGTCTTCCACCAGGCGGCCCAGGGCCATGCTGTGCGAGAAGGCCAGGTAGGGCACGGGAGCGACGGGCTGGTGGCTGGCCGACAGCTCGTACAGCGGACGGCCCTGGGCATCGGCGCGGGCCACGGGCACCAGCCTGTCCTGCATCACCGTCAGGTAGCTGAACTGGCGGCCGTCCAGGCGCACGCCAATGGCGGCGTGGTGGTAGACCAGCGTGAAGCTGACTTCGCCGCGCTGCAGCATGGCCACGGTCTCGTCCAGCGTGCGCGTGACCACGCGCAGCTCGGCCGTCTGCAGCACGCTGCCGTGGCGCGTCAGCCAGTCGGCCACGATGGTGCGCGCCAGCGTGCGCCCCGTGGCCAGGGTGATCACGCGGGCCTGGCGCCCGGCCACGGCCTGCAGTTCATCGTGCGACTGGGCCAGCGTGCGCACCAGTTGCTCGGCCGTGTCGCGGAAGGCTTCGCCGGCCGGCGTCAGCCGCACGGGGCCGCCGCCGGGCTCGACCAGGGGCGTGCCGGCCCAGGCCTCCAGCGCGCGGATGCGACGCCCGAAGGCCGGATGGGTGACATGGCGCAGCTCGGCCGCGCGCGTGAAGCTGCGCTCCTGGGCCAGCAGCAGGAAGTCTTCCAGCCATTTGCCTTGCATGGCCGGGCTTCCCTGCCGTCTCAGGCGGCGGCTGCGTCTTGCAGCGTCTGGCGCGTGGCCTGGGCGGCGGTGCGCGCGGCGGCAGCGAAGTCGTCGCCCTGCGATGCATAGAGCACCGCACGCGAGGAATTGATGATGATGGGGCCGCCGCCGATGCGCGCCGCCTTGACCGTGGCCACGGCATCGCCCCCCTGGGCGCCCACGCCGGGAATCAGCAGCGGCAGCGAGGGCGCGAATTCACGCACGCGCTCGATTTCCTGCGGGCGCGTGGCGCCCACCACCAGGCCGAGCTGGCCGTTGGTGTTCCAGGGCCCCTGGGCCAGGCGCGCCACATGCTCGAACAGGTGGGGCTGGCCCGGCAGATCGGCCAGGCGCTGGGCCTGCAGGTCGTCACCGCCGGGGTTGGAGGTGCGGCACAGCAGGAAGGCGCCCTTGCCCTCGTACTGCAGGTAGGGCGTGATGGAGTCGAAGCCCATGAAGGGCGACAGGGTGACGGCATCGGCACCGTAGCGCTCGAAGGCTTCCTTGGCGTATTGCTCGGCCGTGGAGCCGATGTCGCCGCGCTTGGCGTCCAGGATGATGGGCACATGGGGGGCCACGGCGCGCATGTGGGCCATGAGCTTTTCCAGCTGGTCTTCGGCGCGGTGGGCCGCGAAGTAGGCGATCTGGGGCTTGAAGGAGTTCACCAGGTCGGCCGTGGCGTCGACGATGGCGGCGCAGAAGTCGTAGATTTTGCTTGCATCGCCGCGCATGGCCGCAGGAAAGCGGCTGGGTTCGGGGTCCAGGCCCACGCACAGCATGGATTGGTTCTGGGCGGTGGCATTGCGCAGCATGTCGAGAAAGGTCATGGGGCGCGATTTTAGCGATCGGCCCTTCCCGGGGCCTGTCGCCGGGCATCCAGCGGGCCTGGCGGCCCGCGGGCACAATCGGCGGCCTATGCCTGCCTTCACCGCCCGACAAATCCTTTTGCTGATCGCGCTGACCCTGATCTGGGGCATCAACTGGCCGGTGATGAAGCTGGGCGTGCAGCATTTCCCGCCGCTGAGTTTCCGCATGGCCTCGATGTGGGTGGGGCTGCCCATCCTGGCGGCCTTCGTGGTCTGGCGCCGCCTGCCTCTGGCCGTGCCGCGCGCCTATTGGCCCCAGCTGGCGCAGCTGACGCTGTTCAACATGGTGCTGTGGAACAGCCTGATCATCATTGCCATCCCCATGCTGTCCAGCGGGCGGGCGGCCATCCTGGGCTACACCATGCCCATCTTCTCGGCCGTGCTGGGCAGCCTGTTCTTCCATGACCGGCTGGCGCCGCGTGCCTGGGCGGGTGTGGCGGCGGCCTTGGCGGGCGTGCTCCTGCTGCTGTGGCACGAGGTCGGCGCCCTGGGCAGCCGCCCCATCGGCGTGGGCCTGATGCTGGCCGCCGCGCTGAGCTGGGCCTTCGGCACGCAGAAGCTGCGCCGCGCCGAGGTGCCCGTGCCCCTGCTGACGATGACGCTGTGGATGGTGGCGCTGACCGCGCTGACGCTCACGGTGCTGGCCTTCGTCTTCGAGCGCCACCTGTGGCACTGGCCCGACGCCCAGGCCACGGGCGCCATCGTCTTCAACGGCGTGCTGGTGCTGGGCTTTGGCCAGACGGTCTGGTTCTTCCTGGCGCGCAGCCTGCCGCCCGTGGCGTCCACGCTGAGCGTGATGATGATCCCCGTGCTGGGCGTGTTCAGCGGTGCCTGGTGGCTGGGCGAGGTGCTGCACTGGCAGGACTGGACGGCCGTGGCGCTGATGGTGGTGGCCATCGCCTCGGTGCTGTGGCCGGCGCGCGGCCGCTGAGGGCAAGCAGGGGAAGGTTGGGAGAAGACGACGCAGCCTGACTGCGCACACGGGCGCAGTCAGGCTGCATGGCCTCAGCGTTGCGCCGTGGCCGGGGCGCCCAGCAGGCGCTGGATGTCGATGTTGTTGGGCAGCGCGTAGTCGTGGCTGCGCACGATGCGGCTGTCGTCGGTGCGAACCAGCTTCAGGCTCACATAGGTGTACTTGGCAGCCGCCGAGTACGTGCCCACCAGGACCAGGGCCGCATTGTGGTTGCGGGCGATGTCCTTGATCTCGCGCGACAGCAGCAGCTCGCCCGTGCCTTCCTTGACGTACACATCGCCGCGCAGCTTCAGCTCCTTGACGTTGTAGCCCTTGGCGGACAGCTGGGAGGCGTACAGCTCGCTGAGCGTGCGGCCCAGGGGGGCCGAGCGCGTCAGGTCGTTGACGTTGACCACGGTGGCCACGAGCACGGGCGCCTCGCCCAGTTCCTCGGTGTTCAGGCCCTTGACCAGCTCGTCCACGGCAGCGCGGCTGCTGGCGATGAAGGGGTTGGCTGCGGCCGACTGGTAGGTGGGCTCGCCGCGGCGCGCGGCCGACGATTCGGGCGTGGTCGCGGGAGCGGGCACGGCGCAGGCGGACAGCAGGGCCGCCGCAGCCAGCGCGGCCGGCAGGAAAGGCGTGCGCAGTGTCATTGGCCCACCACCTTCAGGTTCTTGGCGGGGAATTCGGGGCGCTCGTCCTCGGCCGTGAACAGCACGGCGTCGCTCTTTTCGAGGTAGTAGACGTCCGTCTTGCGCGCCAGGTACTGGTTGTTGCGCACCACCGTCGTCGTCAGCACGAGTTCGGGGTTGGGCAGGCGCTTGCCGTGGCGCACGACCTGGGCGCCGTAGCTCACCTGCAGCTGGGCCTGGGCCGGCTGCTGCATGACGGTCACGCCGCTTTGCACGAGCTTGGTGATGATGAGCTCACGAAAGCCCTTGTCGAACTGGCTGGGCTCAGCCGGCAGGGCCACGTGGACCGGCGTGGTGCGCTCGATGCCGGTCTTTTGCAGTGTTTCCAGCGTCTTGGCGACGACATCGTTGGCCACGGAGTCCCAGTGGCCGGCAGCGCCGATCTTGGGCTGGGCCGTGGCTTCGAAGTAGCTGGTCATCGGTGCATTGACGCAGCCCGCCAGGGCCAGGCAGAGGCCCGCCAGGGCCAGGCCGCCAGCGGATTTGAACGATCGCATGGATTTCTCCTCGGTGCGGGGGCGCGCTGCGGCGGATTGCTGCAGCTGCGCAAAGTGTCGATTGTGGCTTCGCCGCGAGGCACTGACAAGAAAGTGCCCCGTATCCGGATGTTGCCGTGCTCAGCCGTTGGCGCGCTTTTGCAGGATCTCGAAGGCAGGCAGGGTCTTGCCTTCCAGCACCTCCAGGAAGGCGCCGCCGCCCGTGGAGATGTAGCCGACCTTGTCCTCGATGCCGTACTTGGCGATGGCGGCCAGGGTGTCGCCGCCACCGGCGATGCTGAAGGCGTCGGACTCGGCAATCGCCTGGGCCACGACCTTGGTGCCGTTGGCGAACTGGTCGAACTCGAACACGCCCATGGGGCCGTTCCAGACGATGGTGCCGGCCTTGCGCAGTTGCTCGGCCAGGCGGGCGGCGGTCTCGGGGCCGATGTCCAGGATCATGTCGTCGTCAGCCACTTCGGTGGCCTTCTTGACGGTGGCGGGCGCGTCGGCCGCAAAGGTCTTGGAGACCACCACGTCGGTGGGAATCGGCACCTCGGCGCCGCGTGCGGCCATGGCGTCGATCACGGCGCGGGCCTCGCCGACCAGATCGGCCTCGGCCAGGCTCTTGCCGATGTTCAGGCCCGCGGCCAGCATGAAGGTGTTGGCAATACCGCCGCCCACGATGAGCTGGTCCACATTCTTTGCCAGCGACTGCAGGATGGTCAGCTTGGTCGACACCTTGGAGCCGGCCACGATGGCGGCCAGCGGGCGGCGCGGGTTGGCCAGGGCCTTGGTGATGGCGTCGATCTCGGCCGACAGCAGCGGTCCCGCGCAGGCAATGGGCGCGAACTGGGCGATACCGTAGGTGGTTCCCTCGGCACGGTGGGCAGTGCCGAAGGCGTCGTGCACGAAGATGTCGCACAGCGCGGCCAGCTTGCGGGCCAGTTCTTCCTTGTTCTTCTTCTCGCCCACGTTCACGCGGCAGTTCTCCAGCAGCACGACCTGGCCGGGCGCCACCTGCACGCCGTCCACCCAGTCGGCGACCAGGGGCACTTCGCGGCCCAGCAGCTCGCCCAGGCGGCGGGCCACGGGCGCCAGCGAATCGGCGGGCTTGAACTCGCCTTCGGTGGGGCGGCCCAGGTGGCTGGTCACCATCACGGCGGCGCCGGCCTTCAGTGCCATCTCGATGGCGGGCACGGAGGCGCGCACGCGCGTGTCCTCGGTGATCTCGCCGGCATCGTTCAGGGGCACGTTGAGGTCGGCGCGGATGAAGACGCGCTGGCCCTGGGCCTTGCCCTGGGCGCACAGATCGGAGAAACGGAGAATGTTCATGACGGCGGCGTTGCGATCGGTGGCGATCGCCATGGAATTGAAACGAAAAAGAGGTAAAGCGCGGCCATTGTAGGCGGCGTGCCCGCCCCGGCAGCGGGCGTGCGCACCGGCGATCCGGGGCATCGGGAGCCGCCTGTAATCCGGTTTCAGCCGGGGAGCCGGGCGCTCTCGGCCGCTCTTGGCCGCGCTGCGCCTACCAGCCCAGGCCGATATGCAGTGGCAGATAGACCGCCATGCCAAGCGCGATCGTTCCCATGATGCTGCGCTTGTAAAAAAAATACATGACCGCGCAAGCCAGGGCCGGCAGGCGCGCATCGACCACGGTGGAGATCAGCCGGCCGTTGGTCATCACGATCTCGGGCGCAATCACGGCCGCCAGGGCCGCCAGCGGCGCGTACTTGAGGCCGCGCTTGAGCCATTGCGGCAGGGGCACCTCGCGCTCTGGAATCAGGAAGAAGGCGCGTGTGAACAGCGTGATGGCCGCCAGGCCCACGCAGGCCAGCCAGGGCCACAGCCAGGACAGATCCATCAGAGCGTTTCCTTTTCCTTGGTTTGCACGGTCCGGGCGTCTTCGTCCAGCGGCAGCCGGGCATGGCGCTCGCCATGGGCTGTATCGGGCGGGAGAATCACCGGGCCCGACTCCCCTTTTTCAGGCGCCTGCAGGGCGCGCAGGCGCTGCTGCAGCGTTTCCGCCAGCAGGCCTGCGGCCACGGCTGCAGCGATGGCCACGAGGATATTGAGCTTGAGCGGCAGCGCAAAGGCCGCCACGGCCGCGCTGGCCGCAACCACGCCTGCCACCCAGGTGGCACGGTCGTTGAGCATGGACAGCAGCACGCCCATCAGGGCCAGCACGCCCGCAAAGCCCAGTCCCCAGGACAGGGGTACCTGGTCGGCCAGCAGGATGCCCAGCGTGGACGGGATCTGCCAGGCCAGCCAGTTGGTCGAGGCGGCACCCCAGAAATAGGGCAACTGCTCGGGCTGGGGCCGGGCATCGGGGTAGCGCTTCATGAAGCCCACGAAGATCACGTCGCCGCTGAAATAGGCAATGGCCAGGCGGTGGCGCAGGCGCAGGTGGGCAAAGTAGCTGCGCCACATGCTGCTGAGGATGACGAAGCGCAGGTTCACGCAGATGGCCGTGAACCAGACCACCCACATGGGCGCGCCCACGGCCATCAGCGGCAGCACGGCCAGCTGGGCACTGCCGGCATAGACCAGCAGGCCCATGAACAGCGCCAGGGGCAGGGACATGCCGCTCTTGATCATGGCCACGCCCGTGACCAGGCCCCAGGCGCCTATGCCCAGCGCCGTGCCCGACATGTCGCGCACGCCGGTCATGAAGGCGGGATCGCGCGCAATGCCGCGTGCGCGCTCCACCAGGGGCTGCAGGTTCATGGCGTGCCGCCGCTGGCAGCACCGTCCAGAACGGCTCCTTCAGGCAGATCGAAGCCGCGCAGGAAATCGCCCGCCGCCAGCCGCTTGCCGCCCGCGCGCTGCAGCAGCGTCATGCACAGCACGCCATGGCCGCAGGCCACGCGCACGCCGTCGGCGCCTGCGGACAGCACGGTGCCGGGGGCTGCCGTCGCCACGGCGATGGCGGGGTCGGCGTGAGCCTCCCAGACCTTGATGGCTTCATCGCCGTACTGCGTGGCGCCGCCCGGGAAGGGGTTGAAGGCGCGCAGGCGCCGGGCAATGGCCTCGGCATCCTGGCGCCAGTCGATCTGGCTTTCGGCCTTTTCGATCTTGTGCGCGTAGTTCACGCCCTCGGCGGGCTGGGGCGTGCGCGGCAGGCCGCCGCAGGCGCTCATCTCCAGCGCCTCGACGATGAGGCGCCCGCCCAGGTCGGCCAGCTTGTCGTGCAGGCTGGCCGTGGTGTCGTCGGCGGTGATGGGCAGGCGCTCGATGAGGCACATGTCGCCCGTGTCCAGGCCCGCGTCCATCTGCATGATGGTGACGCCGGTCTCGGCATCGCCGGCCTCGATGGCGCGGTGGATGGGCGCGGCGCCGCGCCAGCGCGGCAGCAGGCTGGCGTGGATGTTCAGGCAGCCGCGCGGGGGCGTATCGAGCACCCACTGCGGCAGGATCAGCCCGTAGGCGGCCACGACCATGACATCGGCCTGGGCCGCTTCGATGGCGGCGCGGGCGGCGGCGGCCTCTTCGGGGTATTTGCCGTCCAGGCGCAGGCTGCGCGGCTGGGCCACGGCAATGCCATGCTCCAGCGCGCACTGCTTGACGGGCGAGGCCTGCAGCTTCATGCCGCGCCCGGCGGGACGGTCGGGCTGGGTCAGCACCAGGGGGACGGTAAAGCCCGCGGCGAGCAGGCGTTCAAGGGCAACGCGCGCGAACTCGGGCGTGCCGGCAAAAATGACTCTCATGCAATCCAGTAGGGACAGTGGGACGGTGTGCCGGCTCAATGACGGTCGTCGTCGTTGAACACTTCGTCGGTGAACATCACGCGGCGCACCACGCCGGCGGGGTCGATATGCACATGTGCCTGGCGGCGAATGCCATTTTCCAGAATACGGTAGGTCCAGATGTCGCCGTTGAAACTGTAGACCCTCTCGATCAGCGCAGGCGGGCCGAAGAGCTGACGCACGCTTTCGCGGGTGTCCTCGCCATTGCGCAGGGCGTGGAAGCGTTCGATGGTGAGCGCCTGCTCCACGCGCACCAGGCGCTGGCTGGCGTCGAAATCCATGTGGTAGACCTGCTGGCCCGCAGGCTGCCGGCTGTAGACCAGGCGCGTGCCGCCACCGTCCAGCGGCAGGCTCAGGGTCGGGCGGCCCATGGAGCGCTCGATCTCGGAGCGCGGCGTGCCGGGCTTTTGCCACTCGGGCACGGCGCAGCCGGCAAGCAGCAAGGAAAAGGCCAGGGCAAGCAGCGCCCAGGCAACGAGGCCCGCGCCGTCCATCTTCCAGCGCGGCATGAAGCGAAGCGCTGGCAGGTGGGTCATGCGCGTTCTGCCTGTTTCTGCTGCTTGAGCAGCTTGGTCTTGATGCGGTTGCGCTTGAGCGGCGACAGGTACTCGACGAAGACCTTGCCCATCAGGTGGTCCATCTCGTGCTGGATGCAGATGGCCTTGAAGCCTTCGGCCTCGATGATGCGTTCGTTGCCGGTCTCGTCCAGGGCCTTGACCTTGATGGAGGTGGAGCGCTCGACGCCGTCATAGATGCCGGGCACCGACAGGCAGCCTTCTTCGCCCAGCTGCGTTTCCTCGCTGGCCCAGAGCAGCTCCGGGTTGATCAGCGCAAAGGGCTCGTCACGGCCTTCGGAGACATCGACCACGACCACGCGCTCGTGCACGTTCACCTGGGTGGCTGCCAGGCCCACGCCCTGGGCGTCATACATGGTGGCGTACATATCCTGGACCAGCTGGCGAATGCGGTCATCGACCTTGGCAACCGGCTTGGCGACGGTGTGCAGGCGGGGGTCGGGATAGCAAAGAATGGGCAGAATGGACATGGCGTGGTCGGTGAATGTCGTTATTTTCGCCACTTTTCTGCCTGAGCGCAGCGGGACGACGCAATAAGCGTTGCCCTCTCATGGCCTTGCACGCAGAATCTTTGCTGATTTGTAAGACCTGTATGGCCGTTCATGACAAGATCGGCCGTGCCGCAGTGCCTAGGAGGGACGCTGCGTCAGCCACAAGAAGAGGAATTCCATGACTGCATTCGCCACAGCTCGTACCTGGACTGTCGCAACGGCCCTGATCGCTGCGTTCGCAGCGGCCCACGCGCAGCAGCTTCCGGTGACGGCATCGCAGCGCTCGGCCGCCCAGCAGGTGGCCCAGCAGGGCGTTCCCGTGGGCGAGCTGGCGCCCGATGCGCCCGACAGCTACACCGTCAAGCGCGGCGACACGCTGTGGGGCATCTCCGGCATGTACCTGCGCCGTCCCTGGCGCTGGCCCGAGCTGTGGGGCATGAACATGCAGGCCATCGCCAATCCCCACCTCATCTATCCGGGCCAGGTGCTGTACCTGGACAAGCGTGATGGCTATGCCCGCCTGAGCACGGCGCGTCCCATGGGCGACGGTGGCGAGCCTGGTGTGGTGCGCGTGTCTCCGAGCACGCGCAGCGAGTCGCTGGCGCAGGCGGCCCTGCCCACGCTGCAGCCCCATCTGATCGAGCCCTTCCTGGCCGAGCCGCTGGTGGTCGATGCCGAAACGCTGCTGCGCGCACCCCGCCTCATCGCCACCACGGACGAGCGCGTGCTCATGGCCAGCGGTGACCGCGCCTATGCACGCGGCACGGCCGAGGCGCCGCTGCGCAAGGGCGACGGCCTGCCGCGCCAGTACCGTGTCTTCCGCGATGCGGCGGCGCTCAAGGACCCCATCTCCGGCGAGGTGCTGGGCTACGAGGCCAAGTACCTGGGCCTGGCCGATCTCATCGAGGGCGAGACCTCGCTGGAGATCGTGGACAGCAAGGGCGAAAAGCACGAGCAGGCCTCTCCCGCCACGGTGGACCTGTCGCGCGCCAAGACGGAGATGCGTGCTGGCGACCGCCTGCTGCCCGCACCGGAACGAACCTACATGAACTATGCGCCGCATGCGCCGCAGGCTGCCGTGAAGGCCCATGTGGTGTCCCTGTACGGCGACCAGGCCGTGCGCTGGGCGGCCAACAACCAGGTCATTGCCATCAACAAGGGCACGCAGGACGGCATGGACGTGGGCACGGTGCTGGAGCTGATCCGCCGTGGCGCGCGCATCGTGGACAAGACGGGCGACAAGAAGGAAGAAGTGCAGCTGCCCGACGAACGCAATGGCCACGCCATGGTGTTCCGCACCTTCGACCGCGTCTCCTACGCGCTGATCCTGGAGGCACGGCGCGGCGTCGAGGTGGGCGACAGCCTGACCTCGCCGGCTCCCTGAGCCCCAGCGGCCTGCCGGCAACGCCATGGCGGCCGCCTTGCAGTCCACCGACCGGCTCGCTCCCGAGGAGCTGTCCGCCTGGCTTCGGCTGCTGCTGACGCCCGGCGTGGGCCGCACCACGGCGCGGCGCCTGCTGGCGGCCTGCGGTGGCGCGCAGAACATCTGGAGCGGCCCTCCAGCCGCCTGGCACGGCCTGGTGACGGCGGCACAGGCCCATTCGCTGCAGACCGTGCCCCAGCGCCTGGAGCAGCTTGTGGCGGCCACGGCGCAATGGCTGGACCAGTCCGCTTCCGGGCAGTTGCATGCCGTGCTTGCGCTGGGTCATCCCCAGTATCCGCAGGCGCTGCTGCAGACCGAAGATCCGCCGCTGCTGCTGCATGTGCAGGGCAGCGAGCGCTGCATGACAGGTTCTGGTCCCTGGTTCCCCTATCCACAGTCCCTGGCCATGGTCGGCAGCCGCGGGCCGACGGTCCAGGGCGCGGCCAATGCGCGCGCCATGGCGCAGGCGCTGGCCGAGGCCGGCCTGTGCATCGTCTCCGGACTGGCGCAGGGCGTGGATGGCGCTGCCCATGAGGGCGCACTGCGCGCGGTGCTGCGCACGGGCGCCCAGGCGGCGCCCGTCACCATTGCCGTCGTGGGCACGGGCCTGGACCAGGTCTATCCACGGCGCCACATCGGCCTGGCCCGCGAAGTGGCCAGCCACGGGCTGATCGTCAGCGAGTATCCGCTGGGAACCGGCCCCATGGCCGCGCACTTTCCGCAGCGCAACCGCATCATTGCGGGCCTGTCGCAGGGCACGCTGGTGGTCGAGGCGGCCCTGCAATCGGGCTCGCTGATCACCGCAAGACTGGCCAGCGAACAGGGCCGCGAGGTCTTTGCCATCCCCGGCTCCATCCACGCGCCCCAGTCGCGCGGCTGCCATGCGCTGCTGCGCCAGGGCGCCAAGCTCGTGGAAACGGCGCAGGACGTGCTCGATGAACTGCAAGGAACGGCCGTGCGCCTGCCGATTGCCAAGCCCGTACCGGCAGCAGCGGCGGCAGCGGCAGCTGTTCAGTCCGCACAAGACCATGAGAACGACGCCACCCTGCGCGCCCTGGCCCACGACCCGTTGTCGTTGGACGAACTCATGGACCGCACCGGCATGGACGCCGCAGCCCTGCAGGCCCACCTGCTGGAGTTGGAACTGGACGGCCGCGTGGAGCGCCTGCCCGGCGGCCTGTTCCAGCGCCTGGCCCAGGCCTGATCTCAAAAACTGGCGCGTCCCCAAGCGGGATATGCCGAGCAAGAGCCGCCTCGCGGTGGGGGCGCCTAGCCGAGGGCGTCGTCCCCCTCCCTTGCGAAGCAAGTAGAGAGGCGCCGTGCCACGGGGGGGAAGGCGCGCAGCGCCTCAGGGGGTGCCGAGTCTTTCAGGGTTCGCCTGAATCTTCTCCAGCGCATCGCGCGTCGCGCGCACCGTGAGCGCCTCTTCGTCATGCACTGACAGCAGGCCGGACTGCAGGTAGGAGGCCATGCGCCGCAGCTGCAGCAGGTGGCAGGTGCCATCGAGCGCGGCGAACAGGTGCAGCTGCTTGCGGCGGCTGCGCCAGGTGTATTGCACCTGGATGCGCGCGCCGTTGTGGTCCAGCGTGAACCAGCGGCCCGGCTCCAGCGAGGTGGCCCACTCCAGCATCACCGGGTCCACGGGGGTGTTGGTGCTCGGGATGACGTTGAGCCCGGCCGTGTCCACGCCCAGGATCATCTCGATGTTCTCGGGCGACAGCGGCATGTCCTCGTCGAGCATGCCGTCTTCGCTGATGTACTGCTCCAGATGGGACAGTCGCTGGGCCATGGCCTCGATGCGGGCCGGTGCGATGGTCGCCGTCTTGGAGACGAAGGCTTCGGCCAGCGTGTCGGTGACCAGCTTGATGCGTGCGGACTGCCCCTCGCCCGTGACGCCGATCAGGGCCAGCCCTTCGCGCAGCGTCTGCAGCAGCGTCGGCAGCGTCTGGATCACGCGCGAGCGTTCCTGGCGCGTGGGCTTGGCGCTGGCGGCCCAGACCAGTTCGCTGGCGGCCTGCTTGAAGCGCATGGTGCGCGCGTCCTTGGCGCCATGGCGCACGGCGGCCAGGGCCAGCACCTCGGTCCAGGTCTTGAACAGGAACTCGCGGATCTCCTCGCGCACCGGCATGTCGGTGAGCAGGTGGCGCAGCTCGATCGTGTACTGGATGGCCAGGGTTTCCTTTTGCTCCACCTGCTGGGCCACGCTGACGATCTTGGCCTTGTCCTGCGACTGGGTCAGGTAGCGCGCCAGGAAGTCCTCGAACTCGCGCAGCACCAGCACGAAGACCTTCTGGCCGGTCTCCGGGTACTGCTCGATGACCTGGACGATGCGCCGGATCTCCGACTCCAGCGCGCTGCCGCTGATGCTGGAGGCGTCGAACCCCATCACGCACGAACCCAGGCGGTCGATCAGCAGCCGGGCCGGGTGGCGCAGGTTGCTGAAGAATTCCGGCTCGGCCAGGGCCACGCGCAGCACGGGCACCTGCAGCCGGGCAAACCAGACGCGCACCGAGGGCGGGATGCGGTCCTCGGTCAGGATGGCCTGGAACATCAGGGCCACGATCTCGATGGTGGCCTTTTCACCCGAGGTGGTGGCCTTGCGCTTGAGCTCGGCCGAGCGCTCGCGCACCTGGCCCACCAACTGTCCGATGGCGGCCGGGCTGGCATCGATTTGCAGCGTGGTCAGTCCCCGGGCCAGCATCTGCTGGTACTGCGTCTGGGCCACGACGCGCTGCTCCAGCAGGGCCTGGGTCAGCGCGGCCGATGCGGGGGCCTGCTGCAGGCCACCGCCCACGCCGCCCACGCCGGGCACCAGGCCCGGCACGCCCACGCCCGGCTGCATGAGCAGGCGGCGCAATTGGCCCACGACTTCATGGGCGCGGTGGCGTGCGCGCGAAAGTGTTGTCAGGCCCACGGGCATCTGGCCCTGGGGCAGTGCTCCGTTGGGCGGATAGGAGGCGGCAGCGCCCGGCACGCCACCCATCTGCGTGGGCGCATAGGCCGAGGAAGGCTGCGAGGTCGAGGCAGGCGCCGTGGCCGGGCCCAGGCCCATGGCGCGCGTGGAGTGGCCGCCCTCGGTGCGCCGCACCCGCATGGCCACGTCCTGCGAACGGGTGACGCCCTGGCCGTCCAGCAGCAGGTGGGCCGCCTGGTATCCGGCCACCAGCAGCGGTGCCAGGGCTGTCTGCAGCAGATCCATCACGCGCTGCAGATCGCCGCGCTGCAGGCCGCTGGCGAGCCATTGCTCGACCAGATGGCGGCACACGGACTCGCTGCGCAGAATGTCGTCGGATGGCAGTTCCTGGTTTTCGATGGCCTGCATGCGCAGGCGCAGCGTATCGAAGACGGGTGCCGTGGTTTCCCCCATGGCCAGCGCCATGCGGGAGGCCAGGATCTTGTTCTCCACCACATCGTCGCTGAGCAGTTCGAACTGCAGCGCCCCGCGCTGTGGCAAGGAGGCCGGTGTGGCCCTGCCCGGCTGCAGTGCGCCCTGCAGCGCCTGCATGCAGGCATTCAGCCAGGCCGCCTGGTGCTGGCGGTAGCTGGACCAAGCCTCGCGACGCTCCTGCATTTCACGTGCGGTGCCCACGGCCTGGGCCTGTTGTTCCATCTGGGCCAGCAGCTGCTGGGCCACGCCGGGCAGGCCCTTGCACAGTCCACGCACCCAATGCAAACGCGCCTGCTGGCCCAGTGAAGACTGGGTGCCAGCAGGCGCGTTGGAAGGGGTGGGCAGGGAGGGCATGCCCGCGAGTGTAAGCCGGTCTGGAGCTAGAACATTCGCTTACACAGTGGCGCCGGCGTTGGGATCGTTGGGGTCCGTGGAAGCCTTGGGCGCCTTGATCAGATCCTCGCGCTTGACGCCCAGCCACATGGCGATGGCGGCGGCCACGAAGACCGAGGAATAGATGCCGAACAGGATGCCGATGGTCAGAGCCAGCGCGAAGTAGTGCAGGCTGGGACCACCGAAGAAGAACATGGACAGCACCATGGCCTCGGTGGAGGCGTGGGTGATGATGGTGCGGCTCATCGTGCTGGTGATGGCGTGGTCGATCACCTCGGTGGTGCTGAGCTTGCGGAACTTGCGGAAGGCTTCGCGGATACGGTCGAAGATCACGACCGACTCGTTGACCGAGTAGCCCAGCACGGCCAGCACGCCGGCCAGCACGGACAGCGAGAACTCCCACTGGAAGAACGCGAAGAAGCCCAGGATGATGACCACGTCGTGCAGGTTGGCGATCACGGCGGCCACGCCGAACTTCCATTCGAAGCGCATGGCCAGGTAGATCACGATGCCCAGCACCACGAAGCCCAGTGCCATCAGGCCGTTGTGCATGAGCTCGTCACCCACCTGCGGGCCCACGAACTCGGTGCGGCGCAGCGTGACTTCGGCGTCTTCCTTCTTGAGCGCCGTGAGCACCTGCTCGCTTTGCTGCGCGGAGGACACGTCCTTTTGCACGGGCAGGCGGATCATCACGTCGCGCGACGTGCCGAAGTTCTGCACCGTGACGTCGCTGTAGCCCAGCTTGGAGACGGTATCGCGCACCTTGGCGATGTCGGCGGTCTGGGTATAGGCCACCTCCATCACGGTGCCGCCCGTGAACTCCACGGACAGGTGCAGGCCGCGCGTGAGCAGGAAGAACACGGCCAGCGCGAAGGTGATGAAGGAGATCGCGTTGAGGACCAACGCGTACTTCATGAAGGGGATGTCTTTGCGGATGCGGAAGAACTCCATGGTCTTCCCCCTTTCAGTTGTTGGCGCCGGAATCGGCGACGCTGGAACCCTTGGCAGCCACGGAGCGCAGCTGGCTGGTGTCTTCCGGCTTCCAGACCTGGCCGATGGAGATGCTCTTGAGCTTCTTGCGGCGGCCGTACCAGAGGTTGACCAGGCCGCGCGAGAAGAACACGGCCGAGAACATGCTGGTCAGGATGCCGATGCAGTGCACCACGGCGAAGCCGCGCACCGGGCCGGAGCCGAAGGCCAGCAGCGCCAGGCCCGCGATCAGCGTGGTCACGTTCGAGTCCAGGATGGTGTGCCATGCGTTCTCGTAGCCCGCATGGATGGCGGCCTGCGGCGAGACGCCGCCGCGCAGTTCTTCGCGGATGCGCTCGTTGATCAGCACGTTGGAGTCGATGGCCACGCCCAGCGCCAGCGCCATGGCGGCGATGCCGGGCAGGGTCAGCGTGGCCTGCAGCATGGACAGGATGGCCAGCAGCAGCAGCACGTTGACCGACAGGGCCACCGTGGAGATCACGCCGAACAGCATGTAGTACACGCACATGAAGGCCGCGATGGCCACCAGGCCCCAGACCACGGAGTGGATGCCGCGGTTGATGTTGTCGGCGCCCAGGCTGGGGCCGATGGTGTATTCCTCGATGATCTCCATGGGCGCGGCCAGCGAGCCGGCACGCAGCAGCAGGGCCGTGTCGTTGGCTTCCGCCGTGGTCATGCGGCCCGAGATCTGCACGCGTCCGCCACCGATCTCGGTACGGATCACGGGAGCCGTCACGACCTCGCCCTTGCCCTTTTCGAACAGGATGATGGCCATGCGCTTGCCCACGTTCTCACGCGTGATGTCCTTGAAGATGCGCGCGCCCTTGGCATCGAGCACCAGGTTGACCGTGGGTTCCTGGGTCTGGCTGTCGAAGCCGGGTTGTGCGTCGGTGAGGTTCTCGCCGGTCAGCACGACCTGCTTTTGCACGATCACGGCCTGGGCGTTGCGGTCCAGGTAGCGCTCGGAGCCGAAGGGCACGGGGCCCGAGCCCAGCTCGGCGCCGCGCGCCTCGGAGGATTCGTCGACCAGGCGCACTTCCAGCGTGGCCGTGCGGCCCAAGATGTCCTTGGCCTTGGCCGTGTCCTGCACGCCGGGCAGCTGGACGATGATGCGGTCCAGACCCTGCTGCTGGATCACGGGCTCGGCCACGCCCAGCTCGTTGATACGGTTGTGCAGGGTGACGATGTTCTGCTTGAGCGCCTGCTCCTGCACCTTGCGCAGGGCTTCGGGCTTGATGGAGGCCAGCAGCTTGAAGCCGGCGCCATCAGGCTCGGAGGTGGCCGCCAGATCGGGGAACTGGTCGGTGACCAGATTGCGTGCGGCCGTGAGCATGGCCTCGTCGCGCACGCGGATCTCGACGGTGTTGCCGTTGCGCGAGACGCCGCCGTGGCGGATGTTCTTGTCGCGCAGCGAGGTGCGCAGGTCGCCGGCAAAGGAGTCGGCCTTCTTGGTCAGGGCCGCAGCCATGTCCACCTGCAGCATGAAGTGCACGCCACCGCGAAGGTCCAGGCCCAGGTACATGGGCTTGGCGCCGACGGCCGTGAGCCATTGCGGCGAGCGCGATACCAGGTTCAGCGCCACGATGTAGGCCGGATCGTTGGCATCGGGGATCAAAGCCTTCTGGATCACGTCCTTGGCCTTGAGCTGCTCGTCGGGCGTGTTGAAGCGCGCCCGCACCGAGGTGCCCTCGATGGTCAGCACATCGGGCTTGACATCGGCAGCCTTCAGGGCCTCCTCGACCCTGTGCAGCACCGCGTTGTCCACCTTGATGGTGGCCTTGGCCGAGGAGACCTGCACGGCAGGCGCCTCACCGAAAAAATTAGGCAGGGTGTAGAGCACCCCCACCAGCAGCGCGATCACGATGATCGCGTACTTCCAGACCGGATATCGGTTCATGATCGCGCTCTTCGCTCTTTGTAGACAGCAACGCACAAAAGGGTGTGCTGCCGCCTGCGCGGTCCGCACACCCGCAAGACAGGGACAGCGCTTACTTCAGCGTGTCCTTGGGCAGCACCTGTACGACGGCGCTGCGCTGGATCTGGACTTCCACACCCGAGGCGATCTCGATGTGCAGGAATTGCTCGGACATGCGTGTCACGCGGCCGATGATGCCGCCGGACGTTGCCACTTCGTCGCCCTTGGCCAGCGCCTCGATCATGGAGCGGTGCTCCTTCTGGCGCTTCATCTGGGGGCGGATCATCACGAAGTACAGCACCACGAACATCAGTGCCAGCGGTGCCATGCCGTACAGCTGCGACATGAAGTCGCCACCGGAGGCTGCTGCTGCGGGTGCGGTCTGGGCAAAAGCGGAAGAAATAAACACGGGCAAGACTCCAGGATTGGAAGGTCGAAAAAGGGTCGCTGCGCACGCCGTATGCACGGGCCCGCGCAGGAGAACGGAGCATTGTATGCGTCAGCCCTGACCCACATGGGCTGCCAGGATCTGGCGGCTGCGGGTTTTTCGGCGACGATGGCTGCAACTGGCTGCCATCTGCCGTTTTTAAAGGGGTAGAGCGCGGTTTTTCGTGATTTTTGCGCCCGGCTTGACGGTCCATGAAACGGACCCTGACGGAGCCGCGCCGCCCACACCTTGCGGTGCGGGCGGCGGCAGCGATCTTACAGGAGGCCCCTGGAGCGGGGCGGTCCGTGTGGTTTCAGGCGACGCCGACGGCGGGCTTGCCCGTGCTGCCGGCACCCCGTGACGGTGCGCTCCAGCGTGCCATCAGCGCCTTCCACTTGATGCGGGCCGCTGCCAGGTTGCGCTCCTTGACATGGCCGTAGCCGCGGATGTCCTCGGGAATGCTGGCGATCTCCACGGCCAGCGCCATGCGCTCGGGCGTGAGTTCGGCCAGCAGGCCTTCGATGCACTGGCGGTATTCCTGGATCAGGGCGCGCTCGGTGCGGCGCTCCTGCGTGCGGCCGAAGGGGTCCAGCGCCGTGCCGCGCAGGCCCTTCATCTTCGCCAGCACTTCCATGGCCTTGCGCATCCAGGGACCGTAGGACTTCTTGACCAGATGGCCGTGCTCGTCCTTGCCGGCCGACGACGGCGGCGCCAGGTGGTGGACCACGCGGTAGTCGCCCTCGAACATGCCGGCGATGCGCTGGCTGAAGGCCGCATCGGTGTGCAGGCGCGCGACCTCGTACTCATCCTTGTAGGCCATGAGTTTGAACAGATAGCGGGCCACGGCCTCCGACAGGCGTGTGCCGGAGCCCGCCACGCCGCGCTCGGCGGCATGGACCTTGTCCACGAAGGCCTGGTACTCGGCTGCATAGGCGGCGTTCTGGTAGCCCGTGAGGAAGTCCACGCGCTTGGCCACCATCTCGGTCAGCGAGGGCTTCTTGACGAACTGGATCACCTGGGCCGTCTGGAACAGTGCGCGCACGGCGGCCAGGTCATGGGCGCAGCGGCGGCCCCACTCGAAGGCGGCCTTGTTGTTGTCGGCCTGCACGCCGTTGAGTTCGATGGCGCGCATCAGCGCGGCATGCGACAGCGGCACGCGGCCCTTTTGCCAGGCGTAGCCCAGGATCAGCGGGTTGGTGTAGATGCTGTCGCCCAGCAGTTGCACGGCCACCTGCTCGGCGTCGAAGCTGCCCAGCAGCTCGGGGCCCACGGCCTGGGCCAGGGCGCTGGCGCAGCGGTCGTCCGGTGCTTGCCAGTCAGGGTTGGTGACGAAGGCTGCCGTGGGTGAGCCGTGGCTGTTGAGCGCCACGAAGGTGCGGCCCGGCTGCATCACGGACATGGTGGTCGGCGTGGCCGTGACGATGGGGTCGCAGCCGATCACCAGGTCGGCCTTGGCCATGTCCACCTTGGTGGTGTAGATGGCCTCGGGACGGTTGGCGATCTGGATGTGGCTCCAGGTGGAGCCGCCCTTTTGCGCCAGGCCGGCCGCGTCCTGGGTGATCACGCCCTTGCCCTCCAGGTGGGCCGCCATGCCCAGCAGCGAGCCGATGGTGATCACGCCCGTGCCGCCGACGCCGGCCACGACGATGCCCCAGGCCTGCTCGGCCACGGGGAGCACGGGCTCCGGGATGGCGGGCAGCATGGACAGGTCGCCCTTCTTCTCCTTCTTGGGCTTCTTGAGCTGGCCGCCTTCGATGGTGACGAAGCTGGGGCAAAAGCCCTTCACGCAGGAGTAGTCCTTGTTGCAGGTGTTCTGGTTGATGCGGCGCTTGCGGCCGAACTCGGTCTCCACCGGCTCGACCGACAGGCAGTTGGACTGCACCGAGCAGTCGCCGCAGCCTTCGCAGACCAGCTCGTTGATGACCACGGTCTTGTCGGGCGTGGCCAGCGTGCCGCGTTTGCGGCGGCGGCGCTTTTCGGTGGCGCAGGTCTGGTCGTAGATGATGGCCGTGCAGCCCTTGAGGGTGCGGAACTCGCGCTGGATGCGGTCCAGCTCGTCGCGGTGGTGCACGGTCACGCCCTCGGCCAGCGGCACGCCGTCGTACTTGGCAGGCTCGTCGGTGACGATGACCAGTTTGGCCACGCCTTCGGACTTGAGGCTGTTCATGATCTGCAGCACCGAGTGGCCCTCGGGCCGCTCGCCCACGCGCTGGCCACCCGTCATGGCGACGGCGTCGTTGTACAGCAGCTTGTAGGTGATGTTCACGCCGGCCGCGATGCTCTGGCGTATCGCCAGCAGGCCGCTGTGGAAGTAGGTGCCGTCGCCCAGGTTGGCGAAGACATGGGCGTCCTTGGTGAAGGGCGCCTGGCCCACCCAGGTCACGCCCTCGCCACCCATCTGCGTGAAGGTGCTGGTGGAGCGGTCCATCCACACCGTCATGTAGTGGCAGCCGATGCCGGCCACGGCGCGGCTGCCCTCGGGCACGCGGGTGCTGGTGTTGTGCGGGCAGCCGCTGCAAAACCATGGCACGCGGTCGCCCGTGGGCTGGCTCTGGGCCACCTTGAGCGCGGCCTCGCGGGCGTCCAGCACGGCAATGCGCTCGTGCATGCGCTGGGCGATGTGTTCGGGCACGCCGATCTTGGTCAGGCGCTGGACGATGGCGCGCGCGATGAGGGCCGGCGTCAGGTCCGCATTGGGGCGCAGCAGCCAGTCCTGGCTGGGATTGGGCACCGACCATTCGCCGCCGTGCTCATCGCTGAACTTGCCGACCACGTTGGGCCGCACGTCGGAGCGCCAGTTGTACAGCTCTTCCTTGATCTGGTATTCGATGACCTGGCGCTTTTCCTCCACCACCAGGATTTCCTGCAGGCCGCGCGCGAAGTCGCGCGTGATGGTGGCCTCCAGCGGCCAGACCACGTTGACCTTGTGCACGCGTATGCCCAGCTGGCGGCAGGTGTCGTCGTCCAGGCCCAGGTCGGCCAGGGCCTGGCGCATGTCGTTGTAGGCCTTTCCGCTGGCGATCAGGCCGAAGCGGTCATTGGGACCGTCGATCACGTTGTGGTTGAGCCGGTTGGCGCGCACATAGGCCAGGGCGGCATACCACTTGTAATTCATCAGCCGCTGTTCCTGCTCCAGCGGCGCATCGGGCCAGCGGATGTGCAGGCCGCCGGGCGGCATCTGGAAGTCCTCGGGCAGGATGATGTTCACGCGGTCCGGCTCCACCGACACGCTGGCCGAGGACTCCACCACCTCCTGGATGGTCTTCATGCCCGACCACAGGCCGGAGAAGCGGCTCATGGCAAAGGCGTGCAGCCCCATGTCCAGGATGTCCTGCACATTGCTGGGAAAGAACACCGGCGTGCCGCAGGCCTTGAAGATGTGGTCGCTCTGGTGGGCGGCCGTGCTGCTCTTGCTGATGTGGTCGTCGCCGGCCAGCGCGATCACGCCGCCGTGCCTGGCGGTGCCCGCCATGTTGGCGTGCTTGAACACGTCGGAGCAGCGGTCCACGCCCGGGCCCTTGCCGTACCACAGGCCGAAGACGCCGTCGAACTTCTTGGTCTCGGGATAGAGATCCAGCTGCTGCGTGCCCCAGACGGCCGTGGCGCCCAGTTCTTCATTGACGCCGGGCTGGAAGACGATGTTGTTGGATTCGAGGTGCTTTTTCGCGGCCCATAGCGCCTGGTCATAGCCGCCCAGCGGGGAGCCCCGGTAGCCGCTGATGAAGCCTGCGGTGTTCAGGCCCGCTGCAGCGTCGCGCTGGCGCTGCAGCATGGGCAGGCGCACAAGGGCCTGTACTCCGCTCATGAATGCACGGCCGTGCTGCAGAGCGTATTTGTCGTCGAGAGTGACCGTCTCCAGGGCGCGGCGCACGTCTTCGGGCAGTGGGGCATTCATGGCTTGTCTCCATCGATGGTCGGCGCCCTGTCATGTCCTGCCCGGAACGGGAAAGAGGCATGCACGGCACTCGTTGTCTGAACCAAATCGCCTTTTTTCAGTGTATTCGTGCTCGTCTGATAGGTCTTTGCTTTCTTTGCGCTGTTTCGAGTATTCTTGGCAAGAATCTTTCTTGAAAACGGTGTTTTGTGCAAACTTTGGACAAATTCGACATTGCCATCCTCGGCCACCTGCAGGCCGATGCGCGGCTGACCAATGCCGAGCTGGCCCAGCGCGTGGGCCTGTCGGCCGCGCCCTGCTGGCGCCGTGTGCGGGCGCTGGAGGAGGCGGGCTTCATCCGCGGCTACCACGCCGACATCGACCGCCACAAGATCGGCCTGGGCGTGCTGGCCTTCGTGCGGCTCGATGCCGTGCGCACGGCCGGCACGCTGACGCTGGAGATGGAGGACGCCATCCGCAAGCTGCCCGAGGTCGTGACCTGCCACTACATCAGCGGCACCGGCACCTTCGAGCTGCAGGTGGTGGCGCGCGACCTGGACAGCTTTGCGCAGTTCGCGCGCAACACGCTGCTGAACCTGCCCAATGTGAAGGACATGCAGACCAGTTTCTCGCTGGGCGAGATCAAGTCCAGCCATGCGCTGCCCCTGTCCCAACTGGGGCCCATGGCGGGCAAGGGCCTGCCGGACCAGTAGCCGCAGGCCGGCGGACTGGCCTGTGAAGGTCGCGCCGAAGCGACAGTGTGCTCCTGCAAAAGGAGCAAAAAACGCGTGCCGTGCAAGGCGGTGATCGTGGTTCTTAGTGCAACAACCATTTCTGGCGCCACCCCCGCGTTTGGGCCGAGAATCAGGGGCACATGGCCGCAGAACAAACAACACCAGTCCCCGCCCAGCCGCCTGCCTCTGAATCCGAGCCTTCCACCCAGCCTCCGGCCGAGCCTTCGGGCATGGGGGCGCCGGGCACCCTGATCGAAGACCCGTCAGGTATGACGGCCGCCGACAAGGCGGCTGCCGAGGCCGAAGGCCAGAAGGCGGCCCAGGCCCAGCAGGGCGTCTGGGCGCCGCTGTCCGGCCCCACCTTCCGCATGCTCTGGCTGATCTGGATGGCGGCCAATACCTGCATGTGGATGAACGATGTGGCGGCGGCCTGGCTCATGACCTCGCTGACCACCTCGCCCGTGCTCGTGGCCCTGGTGCAATCGGCTTCCACGCTGCCCGTCTTCCTGCTGGGCCTGCCCAGCGGCGCGCTGGCCGACATCCTGGACCGGCGCCGCTACTTCATCGTCACCCAGTTCTGGGTGGCGGCCGTGGCCTTGGTGCTGTGCCTGTTCGTGCTGTCCGGCCAGATGACGGCGCACTGGCTGCTGGTGCTGACCTTTGCCAACGGCATCGGCCTGGCCATGCGCTGGCCCGTGTTCTCGGCGCTGATTCCCGAACTCGTGCCCAAGCACCACCTGCCCTCGGCCATGGCGCTCAATGCCGTGGCCATGAACGCCTCGCGCATCATCGGCCCCCTGGTGGCAGGCGCCATCATCGCCAGCCTGGGCAGCGCCTGGGTGTTCGTGCTGAACGCCGTGCTGTCCATCCTCTCTGGCATCGTGCTGATCCGCTGGAAGCGCCGCCATGTGGCCAACCCGCTGGGCCGCGAGCGCCTGCCCTCGGCCATGCGCGTGGGCCTGCAGTTCGTGCGCGAGTCGCCCCGCATGCATGCGGTGCTGGCGCGCACGGTGTGCTTCTTCCTGCAGTGCACGGCCGTGATGGCCTTGCTGCCCCTGGTGGCCCAGCGCCTGCACGGCCCCACCGAGGGCGGGGGCGGCGCCGAGACCTTCACGCTGCTGCTGGCCTCCATGGGTGCGGGCGCCATCGTGGGCGCCATGTTCCTGCCGCGCCTGCGCCAGGCCATGTCCAAGGAAAGTCTGATCCGGTCGGGCTCTGCCGTGCATGCGCTGGCCACGCTGGCCGTGGCCCTGTCGCCCAATGTCTACATGGCCGTGCCGGCCATGATGCTGGCCGGCATGGCGCTGATCTCCACCGCCAACGTGCTGGGCGTCTCGGCCCAGATGGCCTTGCCCAACTGGGTGAGGGCGCGCGGCATGTCCATCTACCAGATGTCCATCATGGGCGGTACGGCGACAGGCGCCGCGCTCTGGGGACAGGTGGCCAGCATGGTGGGCGTGCGGGGCAGCCTCATGGTGGCCGCCGCCAGCGGCGTGGTCTGCATGCTGCTGGTCCAGCGCCTGGTGCGCGACCGCCAGATCGAGGAGGATTTGAGTCCCTCCAAGGCCTTCCAGCGCCCCGAGGTCAACATCCCCGAAGCCGGCCGCGTGGTCGTCACCATCGAGTACCAGATCGACCCAACCCAGGCCGAGGCCTTCCGCGCCCTCATGCAGGAAAGCCGCCGCAGCCGCATGCGCCAGGGCGCGCTGGGCTGGAGCCTGCTGCACAGCATGAGCCATCCCGAGCGCTATGTGGAGCAGATCATCGACGAGTCCTGGACCGAGCACCTGCGCCGCTTCGACCGCGTCACCGCCGCCGACGTGGCCCTGCGCGACCGCAAGCTGGCCTATCACAAGGGCAAGGAGCCGCCGCGCGTCACGAGGTACTTCGATACCCCCTGAGGCGCTGCGCGCCTTCCCCCTGAGGGGGACGGCGCCCTCGCAGCGAGGCTGCTCTTGCTCGGCGCCCCTGGCGTTGGGCCGCGCCAGAGCGAGGGACAGTGGATAGAGGTGTGTCTGCGCTGGTCTTGTGCCATGCGGGGCGAGCCTTGGCGCAAAGGATAAAACCGGCGCACCCCAAAGCGGGGGGCAGCGGCGTAGCCGCTCAGGGGGTCACCTCAAGTGCGGTGCCTGGCTCGCCAGGGCGCGCGGCCAGAAGGCCCACAGGCGCAGGTTCTGCTTGATGCGGCCGGCCAGGTCGCCGGCTTCGGGGCCCCAGCCCATGAAGTAGTCGGCACGCACGGCGCCGACGATGGCGCTGCCGGTGTCCTGGGCAAAGACCAGGCGGTTCAGGGCCACGGTGGGCCCGGATGTGGACAGCCAGACCGGCGTGCCGTAGGGAATGCTCTGCTTGTCCACGGCGATGGAGCGGCCCGGGGTCAGGGCCACGCCCTGGGCGCCCTTGGGGCCGAATTGCAGGTCCAGGCCTTCCAGCGGCTCCTCGCGGAAGAAGACATAGCGCGGGTTGCTCCACAGCATTTCATTGACGCGGCCGGGGTTGGCGGCCACCCAGGCGCTGATGCCCGGCCAGGTGGCATCGCGCACCAGTCCCTGGTCCAGCAGCCAGCGGCCCACGCTCTTGTAGGGCTGGTCATTGGTGCCCGCAAAGGCGACGCGGATCGTGCGTTGCGCGCCTGTGGGCTCGGTGATGTTCAGGCGCCCCGAGCCCTGGATGTGCAGCACCATCGCATCGACGGGGTCGCGCAGCCAGGCGATGGCGCGGCCTGCCAGGGCCGCCTGGGCCTCGGGCATCGTCTCGATCTGCTGGCGCGAGAACCAGGGCTTGCGGCTGCCGAAGCCGGCGCCGGCCGGCGTCTTGTACAGCGGCACGTTGAAGCCGTCGCCCGGCAGGCGCCGTGCCTCGAACAGCGGCTCGTAGTAGGCGGTCAGCATGCCGTCCGGGCCACCGCCCAGCGCTTCGATGCGGTAGGGCTGCAGATTGGCCATGAGCCAGGCGCGCTGCTCGTCGCCCGTGGCAATGCTCAGCTGGCGCACGTCCCGGCACAGGCCCGCGAAGACCGAGCTGGGCCGTTCGCAGTTCTTGAGCCAGGCATTCCAGGCTTCGTGCAGCGCGTCTTCCTGCAGGCCGGGCAATTCGCTCCAGTCGGCTGCGATCCAGCGGCTCTTGGTGGGGGTGCTGGTGACCAGCGGGGGCCTGGGTGTCACGGTGACCGGGCCTCCCGGCTGCAGGTCGGGCACGGGCGAAGGGTCATAGACCGGCTTGGTGGTGGTCGTGCAGGCGACCAGCGTCCCTACAATCAGCGCCATCGCGGCATGGCGCAGGAGGTGGAAATTCATGGGGTTGATTTTGCTCGAAGCACTGCTGGCCTTGGTGATTCTGGTCGCTATTGTGTGGTGGACCATGTTCTCCGGGCGCCGCAAGGGCGAGTTGCCCGTGGACACGCCACGGGATTCGCATCCGTCTCCAGACAAACCCTCTCCCGGGCAGGATCGCAGCGGCCCGTGACGGACGCGGAAGCAGCCTCGCGGAGCGGGCGCCGTCCTACGGGTATGCCCTGCCCGCACTGATAGGCTGTGCTCAGCCTGCTTTCCACAATGGGGACCCTGGCGCTACCGCACGGTGCGTTCCCAAGATTCAAAAAGGAGTTTCCCATGCGCAAGCACATCGTTCTGGCCGCCGCAACGGCTGCCGCACTGTTCATCTCCGGCTGCGCGAACATGAGCGACACCCAGCGCCGCACGGCCACGGGTGCTGGCGTGGGCGCTGCAGCCGGCGCCGTGCTGGGCGCGGTCACCGGCGGCAGGGCCGGCACGGGCGCCGTGATCGGTGCCGGCGTGGGTGCACTGGGCACCTACATCTGGTCGCAGAACATGGAAAAGCAAAAGCGCGAGATGGAGCAGGCCACCCAGGGCACGGGCGTGAACGTGAGCCAGACGGCCGACAACCAGCTCAAGCTCGACATTCCCAGCGACATCTCGTTCGACACCAACCGTTCCGACATCAAGGGCAACTTCGCCCCCATCCTGGACCGCTTCGCAGAAGGCCTGCGCAACAACCCCAATGCCGAGGTGCGCATCATCGGCCACACCGACAGCACGGGCTCGGACGCCATCAACAACCCGCTGTCGCTGGACCGCGCCAACAGCACGCGCAACTACCTGACCATGCGCGGCGTCTCGGGCGCTCGCATCGCCACCGAAGGCCGTGGCTCGCACCAGCCCGTGGCTTCCAACGACTCGGCCAGCGGCCGCGCCATGAACCGCCGCGTGGAAATCTTCGTGGGCGAGATCCCGCAGCAACAGCAGCAGCCCCAGTATCAACAGCAGCCGCAGTACCAGCAGCCGCAATACCAGCCCCAGTACCAGCAGCCCCGCTGATCCCGGCTCTGGCCCGGATGCAACGCCCCGCAACGCGGGGCGTTTTTGCGTGGGCGGCCACCTGCCTTGCCCTATGCTGGCACCCATCCATCAATGGGGAGTCGTATGAGTGAAGCAAGCACAGCAGGCATGGCCGACGTGGTCAGCCCGCTCGACAAGGGCCTGGGTGCGCTGCCGGCGCCCTGCGCGCCGCAGGACGCCGCAGCACAGGGCTGGAACCTGCTGCGCGAGGATCTGGGCCTGCCGGCCGCCGTGCTCTCGCAGTCGCGCCTGGCGCACAACCTGGCCTGGATGCAGCGCTTTGTGGACGCCTACGGCGCCAAGCTCGCGCCCCACGGCAAGACGACCATGGCGCCCCGCCTGTTTCGCCAGCAGATCGATGCGGGCGCCTGGGGCATCACCTTGGCGACCGCCCAGCAGACACGCGTGGCCCATGCCCACGGCGTGCGCCGCGTGCTCATGGCCAACCAGCTGATCGGACGGCGCAATATGGCCGCCGTGGCCGAGCTGCTGGCCGATCCCGGTTTCGAGTTCTTCTGCCTGGTGGACTGCGCCGAGCAGGTCGAGCAACTGGCGGCCTTCTTTGGCGCGGCGGGCCAGTCCGTGCAGGTGCTGATCGAGCTGGGCCCGCCCGGCGGGCGCACGGGTGTGCGCTCCGATGCGCAGATGCAGCCGCTGCTGGACGCGCTGGCAAGGGCTGGCGCGGCCGTGCAACTGGCCGGCATCGAGGTCTACGAGGGCGTGCTCAAGGAAGAGGATGCCATCCGCGCCCTGCTGCGGCGCGCCGTTCTCTGGCTTGAGCGGCTCGCAAGCGATGGACGATTGCAGCGCAGCCCGGCCGTGCTCACGGGGGCCGGCTCGGCCTGGTACGACGTGGTGGCCCAGGAATTCGGCACGGCCGATATAGGGGGAGCGCTGGATCTGGTGCTGCGCCCCGGCTGCTATCTCACGCATGACGCGGGCATCTACCAGGCAGCGCAGCAGCGCATCGACCAGACCAACCCCGTGGCGCAGCAGATGCGTGCCAGCCTGCTGCCTGCGCTGCAGGTCTGGGCCTATGTGCAGTCACTGCCCGAGCCTGGCCGCGCCATCGTGGCGCTGGGCAAGCGCGATACCGCCTTCGAGGCCGTGCCGCCCCGGCCCGCGCTGCGCTACCGCCCCGGTGATGCCGCGCCGGTGGCCGCACCGCCCCATTGGGAGGTCACGGCCATGATGGACCAGCATGCTTTCCTGAAGGTGGCCGAGGACGATGGCCTGTGCGTCGGCGACATGCTGGCATTCGATATCTCCCACCCCTGCCTGACCTTCGACAAATGGCGGCAGATGGCCGTCGTCAACGATGGCTACGACGTGGTGGATGTGATCGCCACGTATTTCTGAAGACGTCAGCCGTGCGTGCGCAGCAGGTTGGCCAGTTCCACGGCCGACTTGACCTGCATCTTGTCGAAGACGCGCGCGCGGTGGACTTCGACGGTGCGCACGCTGATGTCCAGCTGGTCGGCGATGAGCTTGTTGGGAATGCCCTCCACCACCAGCCGCATCACGTCGCGCTCGCGCTCCGTCAGTTCGTTGAAGCGTGCACGCACGGCCTCGCGCGCGCGGGTCTCGGCCTGGTGCTGGGCTGACAGTTCCAGCGCCTGCTCGATGCGGTCCACGAGCGCGTTGTCCGAAAAGGGCTTCTCGCAAAAATCGAAGGCGCCGCGCTTGACCGTGTCCACAGCCGTGGGTACGTCGGCATGGCCGGTCAGGAAGATCACGGGCATGCCCGCGATCTGGTTGCGCTCCAGCATGAGGTTGAACAGCGCCAGCCCGCTCATGCCGCCCATGCGCATGTCCAGCAGCAGGCAGCAGGGATTGCGTGGTGGCGGGCGCGACTGCAGCATGGCGTCGAAGGCCTCTGCGCTGTCATAGCATTCGCTGAGCAGGCGGCGCGAGCGCAGCAGCCAGGCCAGCGCTTCGCGTACATCGGTGTCGTCATCGACGATGTAGACGGTGGCGTCGGGTACAGGTTCCATGGGCCTATTGTTCCATCTATGGTTCCACCTGTGCCGGGTTGTGGGTCGGCAGCGTGAAGGCGAAGACGGTTCCGCGCGGGCTGTGCGGGCTGTGCTGCAGGTGGCCGCCATGCTGTTCGACCACGGTGCGGCACAGGCTCAGGCCCAGGCCCATGCCCTCGTTGCGCGTGGTGAAGAAGGGCGTGAACAACTGCTCCGCCACATGCTTGGGGATCCCGCTGCCGCAGTCGATGACGGCGAATTCCACCCAGCTGCGGCGCGTGCTGGCGGCCGCACGCCGCACGCGCAACTGCAGTTCGCGGTCCACGGTCTCGGGCGAGTCCATGGCCTGCATGCCGTTGCGCGCCAGGTTGAGCAGCACCTGCTCGATCATGGTCGGATCGCAGAGCACGGGCGACAGGCCGGGCTCGATATCGGTGGTCACGCGCACGCCCAGGTTGCGCGCCTGCAGGCTGACCAGCGGCAGCACGGCGTCTATGAGTTCGGCGGCACCTATGACTTCGCGTGACTGGTCGCGCCGCCGCACGAAGTCGCGCACGCTCTTGATCACGCGGCCTGCACGGTCGGCCTGGAAGCTGATGCGCTCCATGGCCATGCGCAAGTCCTGCAACTGCTGGCGCAGATGGGCTTCGTTGCCGGCGCTGCCTGCCGCACCGTCGTCGCTGCCCAGCATGTTCAGCGATCCCGTGGCGTAGCTGGAGATGGCCACCAGCGGCTGGGTGAGTTCATGGCTGAGCAGCGACGCCATTTCGCCCACGGTGGCCAGGCGTGCCGTGGCCTGCAGGCGCTCCTGCGAGGCGCGCGAGATCTCTTCCATGCGCTTTTGCTCGCTGATGTCGATGAAGGCGCTCATCCAGCCCGTGTGCTGGCCCTGGGCGTTGATCAACGGCGCCTCGAAGATCAGCACCGGAATGCGTGTGCCGTCCTTGCGCATGAAGATGCTTTCGTGGCCCTCGCGCGGCGGCGGTGCGTTGCCGGACAGGCGGTTGTCGCGCCGGCGCGCGTAGATTTCGGCGCGCTCGGGCGGCCAGTAGGGCGCGATGCTCAGGCCCAGCAGTTCCTCGGCCGTGAAGCCCACCATGTTGCAGAAGGCCGGATTCACATAGCTGATGCGGCCCTGCAGGTCGCGCGCGCGCAGGCCCGTGACCAGCGAGTCCTCCATGGCCTTGCGAAAGGCCAGCGCATCGCCCAGGTCGCGCTCGGCACGCAGGCGGCGCCGGTTGTCGCGCACCAGCACGGCGACCACGGAGACCAGGGCGATGGACATCAGCGTCACCAGGGCCGTGAGCACGTTGGGGAACACGCTGGGCGCGCGGTGCCAGCTGTCCATGCGCAGCACCAGGGTGCTGCCGGGCAGGTCCAGCAGCTGCTGCGCCGTGAACATGCGCGTGCCGCGCCAGGAGGCGCCCAGCAGGGCCAGGCGCGTGCCGTCGGGCTCGGTGAAGGACACTTCCTGGGTGCGCGGCAGGTTCTTGCTGACCTGGGTGATCAGCAGGCTTTGCAGGCTGTAGGTGCCGATGACGAAGCCGATGATGTGGCCGCTTTGCGTCAGCGGCAGGCAGACCTCCATCATCTCCGTGCCCAGGCCCTCGGCCAGCAGCTGGAAGTAGCTGGGCGAGTAGGCGGGGCCGTTGAGGCGGCGCGCGTGCGTGCAGGTCAGCACGGCCTCGGGGTGGGTGTTGTTCGTGCGCAGCTGGTCTTCCCACTGCACGTTGCGATAGGGGGTCTCGGCATGGGAGCGGATCTGCAGGCCCGCGTCGCGCCACTCGATGCGCATCAGCTCGCGGCGCACCTGCAGCAGCTCGGCGGCGCGGGTCTTCCATTCGGCGGGCTCGTTGTCGGGCGCGTTCAGCGCCTGCAGGTCCTGCAGGTTGCGGTTGAGCGCTGCGCGTATGTCGGCCACGGCATTGGCCGTGTCGCGCTCCAGCTTGTCCTGGACCTGGGAGGCCTCGTAGCGCCCGGCCAGCCAGACCATGGTGACGAGCATGCTCAGGACCAGGGCGACCAGCAGGCTCCACAGCGACCAGCGGCGCCAGGCCGTGCGCCAGCGGCGCCAGGGCCAGCGGCCTTCGGGCATGGGCGACATCGGCGACATGGGCGGGTGCGTTGGATTCACAGGACGCGGTGCTCCAGGGCCGGCAGCTGGCGGCGCACATGCGCCAGACGCTCGCGCGTGATCTCGCCCAGCACCACGCCGGCACCCTCGGCCTGCTGCGCTAGCACCATGCCCCAGGGATCGGCCAGCAGGCTGTGGCCCCAGGTACGGCGGCCGTTTTCATGGTGGCCGCCCTGGGCGGGCGCCAGCAGGTAGGCCTGGTTTTCAATGGCGCGGGCGCGCAGCAGCACTTCCCAGTGCGCCAGACCCGTGATGTGGGTGAAGGCGGCGGGCACCAGCAGCAGGTCGGCGCCCTGCTCGGCAAGGCGGCGGTACAGCTCGGGAAAACGCAGGTCGTAGCACACGCTCAGACCCAGGCGCCAGGTCTCGCCCTCGCGCGAGGTGATGTCGCAGGTCACGGGCGTGTGACCCGCCTGGACCACGGCGGCTTCCGTGTAGCGCTCGCGTCCGTTGTCGTAGTGGAACAGGTGGATCTTGTCGTAGCGCGCCACGCATTCGCCCTGGGGCGAGAACACCAGGGAGCTGTTGAGCACATGGGCATCGTCATCGGCCACCAGGGGCAGGGTGCCGCCGACGATCCACAGCTGCAGCTCGCGCGCGGCGCGGCGCAGGAAGTCCTGGATGGGGCCTGCGCCGAAGCTCTCGCGGTAGGCCAGCTTGTCGGTGTCGCGCAGGCCCATGGCGCAGAAATACTCGGGCAGGGCCGCGAGTTCGGCCCCCTGGTCGCGCGCCTGGCGCAGCAGTGCCAGCGCCTGGTCGAGGTTGGCGCGCACATCGGGTTCCGACACCATTTGCAGGGCTGCGATTTTCATGGGTTCTCTCCTGAAGAAGCGGGCTCGGTGGCGCCGGAGGGCGTGCTGGCGGGGCTGTTGGCGGCAGGATCGGAGGGTGTCGTGGCCCGGCGCCGCGGCAGGGCCGTGACCTGGGGCTCGTCCCAGCTGCCGTCGATGCGGAATTCCTTGGTGGCCGCCGCGATCAGCGGGCCGCGCAGCAGCACCTGCGCCAGGAAGCTGCCCAGGCCGACCACGGGGTTGATGGCCGTGGCCACCAGGGAGGCCGTCATGGCATTGATCTCGGGCACCACCACCACATGCAGATTCTGCGTCTCCTGGACCAGGTCGGCCGTGCCCTCCATCAGCACGGCGGCGTTGACGCCCTTCATCTGCATGTTGTTGGTGCGCGCCACGCCGTCGGTGATCTGCACGTCGCCGCGCATGAAGTCGAAGGCGAAGCCGTTGCTGAATACATCGCGGAAATCCAGGGTCAGCCGGCGGGGCAGCGCCTGCAGGCTGAGCACGCTCAGCAGCTTGGCCAGGCCCGGCTCGGCCTTGAGGAACTGGCCGGTCTGCACATCCAGGTGCATGGAGCCAGAGAGGCTGCGGAAGTCGGGCGTGATGGGCGAGCCCGTCCAGCCCGCCGATCCCTGCAGCACGCCCTTGCCGTTGCCCACCACGCCGGGCATATCGAAGCGCGTGAGCAGCTTGCCCACGTCGCGCAGGTCCAGCTGGAACTGCAACTGGCTGCGCCCCGGGTGCTCGGACTGGCCCTGGGGCAGGCGCCACTGGCCGCTGGCCGTCAGCGTGGCCTCGGGCGTGGCGATGTTGAAGCGCGACAACTGCCATTCGCGCGCCGCCGCATCGCCGGGAACGGGGCGGTTGCGGGCCTCCACTTCCAGGCGGCCCAGGGCGTGGCCTGACAGGTGCATGTCGTCCACCACGATCTGCAGGGCCGGCAGCTGGCGCGGCCCCTCGCTGAACAGGGCGTCCACGCGGTCGGATTTGGCCTCGGGCACCGTCAGGCGCGACAGCCGGGCCACCAGCTGCCCTTCGGGCTGGGCATCCGTGCCTTCGCGAAAGCCCACGTAGCCGTCAAGCTCCTGGGAGGCGAGGTTGCTGTGCCACGAGCCGCCATCGCGCGAGATGCCCGCCACCACGTCGTGCAGCTGCCGCCCCTTGGCCTGCAGTTGCTTGACGCGCAGGGTCAGCCGGTCGGGGAGGTATTCGCGAGCAGGGTCCGCGGCATCGGCGGGCTCCGGCTTGGCGCCGCTGGACTGCGGTGCCAGTGCCAGCCAGTCGTCGAGATTGAAGAGCGGCAGCTGCACGTGGGCCTGCACGCCCTGGCCCGAAGTGGAGGCCGTGCCCGCTTCCTGGCCGATGAGGATGCTGCCGTGCAGCACACGGCTGTGCTTGCCACTGATGTCGCGCTCATAGAACACCGAGCCCGTATCGCCCAGTTGCACGCTGATCTGGTCGCGCAGCGGGGCATCGGGCGAGGTGAAGCTGGCGGGTGCGAGCTGGTGGCTCACGTTCAATGGCTGGATGGACTCCGCCGCCTTGCCCAGCGGGGCGGGCAAGTTGATGCGCATGCCTTGCAGGCTGGACTGGACCTGGATTTCGGGTGTTCCGCGCCGCACCTTCAGCAGCAGCGAATAGGGCGACTGGCCCTCGGCATGGCGGGCCAGGTCGGCCACCCAGCCCAGTTCCCTGGCATCGCGCAGCCCCTGTGCCGTGGCCGTGCCCTGCACGCGCACTTTGACGGACGATTCGGTGGCCGGCGCATTGCGCGCCAGCGCCTGCATGCCGCCATCGGCGCGCAGCTCACCGCCCAGCGCGCGCGCCTGCAGGCCGGCCAGCGAGAAGCCGGTTTCTGAGAACTTGACGGCCCCGCGCAGCTGGCTCAGATGGGGCGTCTGATCATCGAGCTGCAGTGAGTTGCCCGCCAGCGTGACCTGTCCAGACACCTTGCTGCGGTCCAGATGGTCGATGGGCAATTGCAGCTGCAGGGCCAGTTGCGCGGCGCCCGTGGCCTCGCTGCCGTCCAGCACGTGCCCGGTCAGTGCCGACAGGGCCGAGGTCTTGACCACGCCCAGCATGTCGGCCAGCGGGCCCTGGCCCTTGGCGGTCACGGCCACCTCGGTGTGGCCCAGGTTGGGAATGCTGGCCTGGATGTCGCGCATCTGCAGCTGCGGGTAGCCCGCGAACTCGCCGCGTGCATTGCGCACGGCCATCGATGAACGGTCAAAGACCAGCTCGCCCGACAGATCCACCAGGGCCGGCCAGGGCGCCTCGCCATGCGTGAGCAGATGGGGCGGCACATATTCATAGTGCACGTCATGCAGCTTGGCAGCGATATGGAACTCGCCCTGGCTGGGCTTTTCGGCCGGCACGTGGTCCAGGTGGCCGCGCACCTTGAAGTTCACCGTGCTTGCGCGCCCGGCGTGGATGGCCTCTCGCACGTAGTGGCGCGCATCGGCAGGGATTTCCAGCGGCAGGTAGCGGTGCACGCGCGTGCCGTCTGCGTTGCGCAACTGGCCCTGCAGGTCCAGCACGCCCGGAAAGCGCGGGTGCTTGTCGCTGCCGTCGCCGGTGTGCCACTGCGCACGGGCCTCGCCTTCGGTGTCGTCATTGGCAAAGCGCAGGCTGGGCACCTGCACGCTGATGGCCTGTCCGCGCAACTGCCAGCGCAGGCTGGCCTGCAGGCGGTGCAGCGGGATCTCGGGTTCCTCGAAGACGCCAGGAAAGGACAGAGCGGCCGGCTGCTGCCCCGTGCCCTCCATCTCCAGCTGCGCCTGTCCGCCGTCCTGGTCCAGCGAGAAGCGCGCGTTCAGGCCCTTGATGCCGGGCATGCCCGGCTTCGTGGGGCCTTCGGACGATGCCACTCCGTCGATCGACAGCTGCTGCAGCTCGCCGCTGGCCTTGTACTGCTGCACAGCCTGCAGCGGGCCGCGCCAGCTTGTCTGGAACTGGCGCAGTTGGCCGGCCGGGGCCATGTCGGCCAGATGGCGCTGCAGCTGCTCGGGCAGCGGCAGGCGCTGGCCCAACTGGGCAAGGATGGCCAGGTCAATGCCATCGGCCTGGAACTCGCCCTGCTCGCCCAGCGCCCCCTGCGTGCTGGCGCCCGCAGGGTTGTAGCGCGCGCGCAGGTTGCCGGCAGGCCAGTGCAGGCCGTCACCCGTGGAGAACTCCAGGTTCTGCGCGGCGAAGCGCCAGCCGTCCTGGTGCTGCACGCTCAGCCGGCCCGTCAGCGCCTGCAGTTGCAGCGGCTCCAGGTTCTCGCGCCACTGCAGTTGCAGGGCATTCACCGCCACATCGGCCATGGCACCCACGGGCTGGCCCTGGCGCAGGTCGATCCAGGCGCGCAGTGCGCCCCGGCCCTGCTGCAGGCGCAGGTCGGACGTGTCCATGTACTGCCCGAGCCGGGACAGGTCGATCTGCGTGAACATCGCATGGGCCTGTCCGCTCCAGCGCTGCCAGTTGCCCTCGTGCGTGGACAGCAGCGGCTCGCGGAACAGACCGGCGAGCATGAAGCGCTCGCCCCAGCCTTCGGGCGGCGTGGCATCCAGGCGGATTCCGTGGCTCCAGCCCTTGTTGCGCAGCACCAGATCCACATCGCGCAAGGCCAGCGGCGGTGCCTGGCGCAGCTCGTCCACCCACAGCAGGCTGCCGCCGCGCAGGGCCAGCTCGGTCTGGGAAAACAGCCAGTCGGCGGCGGCATTGTCCCCGCCCGATGAAGGGCTGATCTCGATGCCGGCCACGAAGACACGGCCATCGGCCGCGCGGCGGACCACGAGTTCGGGGCGGTCGATATAGATCTGCTCCACGCCCAGGCGCATCAGCGAGCGGGCCGAAACGGCTACCACCACGCTGGGCAGGCGCAGGGCGTCCGCGGAGTGTTCTGGGTCTTCGACCACCACGTCGCCCAGCTCGAACCGGGGGACCAGTCCCTCGCTGCGGGCCGTGATGCTGCCTATGCGCACGGGTAGGCCCAGCGTGCGTGAGGCCAGGGATTCCAGCTGAGGACGCCATTCGCCGATTCGCGGCACAATCCAGCCATGGAGCACCCCCCACACGGAGCCCAGGACCAGCCAGAAGGCCAGGACCAGCCCCAGTGACCACCGCGCAAGGCCGGCCATCCAACGGGTCAGGCGTGTGGGGTGCGGTTTCGGTTCGATCATCGGCGGCATCAGCTATGACGGGAATTATGACCGGCACCCTCAGGGGCCGGACGGTAACCAAGGGTTGCTGCGATCCCTCTGCGCGTGAGTGGCCGCTTCTTTCGCGTTCCGTATGCAATCCTCAGAGCACGCAATGGCAGACACGGCCTTGAATGTCCCCGCACAGGCCGCCTATTCCCGTTTCCACCAACGGCTGCATCGTCGCTATGGCGACGAGTTGAGCCTGTTGCCGCCGGGCCCGCCCGAGCGCGCCTCCATGGAGCAGGCCCTGGCGGCGCTGCTGGAGCGCGGGCTGGACCTGTCGGCCGCGCTGCGCGTGCTGCGCCAGCTGGTCATGGAGCGCACCATGGTGCTCGACTGCGAGCAGCAGGCGCCGCTGGCCGTGGTCACGCGGGCCGTGACCGAGCTGGCCGAGCTGGCGCTGGAGCGCGCCTGCATCCAGGTGCGCGCCGAACTCGATGCGCGCCATGGCGCACCGCAAGGCCCCGAGGGCCGGCCCGTGCAGCTGTGGATCATCGGCATGGGCAAGCTGGGCGCGCGCGAGCTCAATGTCTCCAGCGACATCGACCTGATCTACGTCTACGAACAGGACGGCGACACGGCCGGCCTGCCTGACGGGCGCGGCGTTCTCTCCAACCATGAGTACTTCGCGCGCGTTGTCAAAGGCATCTATGGCCTGATCGGCGACACCACCGAGCACGGATTCGTGTTCCGCGTGGACCTGGCGCTGCGGCCCAACGGCAACTCGGGGCCGTCGGCTGTCTCGCTGGCCTCGCTGGAAGAGTATCTGCAGACCCATGGCCGCGAGTGGGAGCGCTTCGCCTGGCTCAAGAGCCGGGTGGTTGCGCCCATGGACAGCGTGCGCTCCACGCAGGTGCAGGCGCTGCGCGCCGTGGTCCTGCCCTTCGTCTTTCGCCGCTATCTGGATTACGCGGTCTTCGATGCGCTGCGTTCGCTGCACCGCCAGATCCGCGAGCATGCGGCGCGGCGCAGCGCTGGCCATCCCGGCCGCTCCAATGACGTCAAGCTCTCGCGCGGCGGTATCCGCGAGATCGAATTCACCGTGCAATTGCTGCAGGTGGTGCGTGGCGGCCAGTTCCCCGAGCTGCGCTGCCGCCCCACGCTGGAGGCGCTGGGGCGCCTGGCGCGCGCCGGCCTCATGAGCCAGGAAGTGGCCGACGCCCTGGGCGCGGCCTATACCTTTTTGCGCCGTGTCGAGCACCGCATCCAGTACCTGGACGACCAGCAGACCCATGTGCTGCCCACGCGCGATGACGACCTCGAATGGATTGCGCGCACCATGGGCTTTGCCGATACCTGCGCCTTCCTGCACCAGTTCGACGCCCACCGTGAAAAGGTGGCCGAGGAGTTCGACACCCTGCTCGGCGGCTCGGCTCCGCCGCAATGCAGCGCGGGCCGCTGCAACGGCGCCCGCAGCCCTGCCCAGGGAGGAACGCCGCGCGAGATCGATGGACTCATGGAGCAGTTGCCGCCCGCCCTGGCCGCCCACGTGGCCGACTGGCGCGGCAACGCCCGCATCGCCAACCTGCGCGACGAGGCGCGCAGCCGGCTGTTCCGCCTTGTGCAGCGCACGGCGCAATGGGTGGCCGAGCGCAGCGTGCCCGAAGACGCCGCAGTGCGCTTTCTGAACTGGCTGGAGCCGCTGCTGCGCCGCGAAAGCTATCTGGCCCTGCTGCTGGAGCGCCCTGCCGTGCACGAGCGGCTGCTGGACCTGCTGGGCGCGGCGCGCTGGCCCGCGCGCTATCTGCAACAGCACCCGGGCGTGATCGACGAGCTGGCCAACGACGCCATGCTGGGCGAGCGCTTCTCTCCCATGGATTTCGAGCATGAGCTGGCCCTGCGCCTGGCCGCGCTGCAGACCACGGGCGAGGACGACGACGAAACCCTGCTGAACCTGCTGCGCCGCGCCCACCATGCCGAGGTCTTTCGCACGCTGGCGCGTGATATCGAGGGCCGCATCACGGTCGAGCAGGTGGCGGACGACCTCAGTGCGCTGGCCGACTGCGTGCTGCGCGTGACGGCCAGCTGGTGCTGGAGCCGGCTCAAGAACCGCCACCGCGAGTCGCCGCAGTTCGCCATCATTGGCTACGGCAAGCTCGGCGGCAAGGAACTGGGCTACGGCAGCGACCTGGACATCGTCTTCGTCTTCGATGATGACGACGAGCACGCCTCCGAGATCTATGCCGCCTTTGTGCGCAAGCTCATCAACTGGCTGGCCGTCAAGACGGGCGAGGGCGATCTGTTCGAGATCGACACCGCGCTGCGCCCCAACGGCAACTCCGGCCTGCTGGTGACCAGCTTTGCCTCCTATGCCAACTACCAGCAGCAGCGCGGCAGCAACACGGCATGGACCTGGGAGCACCAGGCCATGACGCGGGCGCGCTTCGTGCTGGGCAGCGACGATCTGCAAGCCCGCTTCGACGCCGTGCGCGAGGCCGTGATCACCGCACCGCGCGACGCCGCGGCCCTGCGCGACGAGATCGTGGCCATGCGCGAACGCGTGCGCAGTGCGCATCCGGTGCGCGGCGGCCTCTTCGACGTCAAGCACAGCCCCGGCGGCATGGTCGATGTGGAGTTCGCCGTCCAGTACCTGGTTCTCTCGCAATCGGCCCTGCATCCGGGGCTGATGGCCAATCTTGGCAACATCGCGCTGCTGCAGCGTGCGGAAGAGGCGGGCCTGCTGCCTGCAGGCGTGGGCCAGCAGGCCGCCCGGGCCTACCGTGAACTGCGCCGCCTGCAGCACGTGGCGCGGCTGGACGAGCGAACAGCCCAATTGGTGCCCGGCCAGGCCGAACCGCTCAGCGCGCCGGTCAAGGCCCTGTGGGAAGCTGTTTTCACGGGGGCCGCTCTGGTGTGAGGGTGCGGGGAGGGAGGGTGGTCGGCCCTGGCCGACGCCGTCCCGTCAGCATCCATCGAACACGGCCTACAGCAGAATGACGCTCCTCGTCAAAATGTTACATTTTTCCCGCCCCCGACCCCTGGAACTTCTGCAAAAGTAGCTCATCTATTGGACAGGTTGACGAGAGAGGGTATCCAGACCGAATTTCACGTTGCGAAGCCTCTGGGGCCACAGTCCTGAACTGTTCCGCCCGAAGCGCTTCTCCTCCCTCCCTCTCTTTATTCGTTTCGGGATGCTTCGCAACTTTTTTATGCCAGCAAAAAGGCCACCCATCGGGTGGCCTTTTTTGTTGCTGCTGCAGCTGCAGTTGTCGTTGCGGGGGTGACCCGTTTTCAGGGCTGGGGCGGGCGTGTGGCCGCAAAGCTGGCGCGTTCCGCCAGCTTGGCCTGCAAGGTGGCCAGATTGGGGTGGTCGGCGCGCCAGTCCAGTTCGGGAAAGCGAAAGTCCAGCCAGCCCAGGGCACAGCCCACGCACACGTCGGCCAGGGTGAAGTGGATGCCGCAGCAATAGGGCTTGTCGCCCAGGCCCTGGGACATCACGTTCAGTGCGGCGCGCACCTTGGCCAGCTGGCGGTCTATCCAGGCCTGGCAACGCTGCTCCTCGCTGCGGCCATCCCAGGTGGCTTCGAGGCGGGCCAGGGCTCCGGCGTCCAGCACGCCATCGGCCAGGGCTTCCCAGGTCTTGATCTCGGCACGCTCGCGGCCTGTGCCGGGGATCAGCTTGCCTACCGGGGAAAGTGTGTCCAGATATTCGACGATCACGCGCGAGTCGAACATGGCATCGCTGCCGTCCATGACCAGGCGCGGCACCTTGCCCAGCGGGTTGCCGGTGCCCGGCGACAGCTCGCGGCTCCAGGGGTTTTCCTCGACGAACTGATAGTCGAGCCTTTTCTCGGCCAGTACGACGCGTACCTTGCGTACGTAGGCGCTGGTGGAGGAACCTATCAGTTTCATGGCTGTTTTCCGTGGCGAAGAGGCGGCCCATGGGCGGGCAGCCGATTCTATGCGCTGCCCGGCGATCTCCCCCTACAGCCCCCGTTTTTGCCGCGCGCACCTACAATCACGGCCCATGAATCTGCCGCACATCTCCGCCCTGTCCCCGCTCGACGGCCGCTACGCCGCCAAACTGTCTCCTCTGCGCCCGATCATGAGCGAGATGGGATACATGCACCGCCGCGTGCAGGTGGAGGTGACCTGGTTCATCGCCCTGTCGGACGCCGGCTTTGCCGAGTTCAAGCCCCTGACCGAAGGCGCCCGCGTCTATCTGCAGGATCTGGTGAAGAACTTCTCCGAGGCCGATGCCGTGGCCATCAAGGACATCGAAAAGACCACCAACCACGACGTCAAGGCCGTGGAGTACTGGATCAAGGGCAAGTTCGACGGCCGTCCCGAGCTGCTCAAGGCCGCTGAATTCGTGCATTTCGCCTGCACCAGCGAAGACATCAACAACACCAGCCATGCGCTGCAACTGCGCGCCGGTCGTGACAGCGTGCTGCTGCCGGCCTTGACGGGCATCACCGCCAAGCTGCGCGAGATGGCCCACGCCTACGCGGCCGTGCCCATGCTCAGCCGCACGCACGGCCAGACCGCGAGCCCCACCACCGTGGGCAAGGAAATCGCCAACGTGCTGGTGCGCCTGGAAAAGGCCTCTGCCCGCATCGCCGAGGTCAAGCTCCTGGCCAAGATGAATGGCGCCGTCGGCAATTACAACGCCCATCTGTCGGCCTGGCCCGAGTTCGACTGGGAAGCCTTCAGCAAGAAGGTGATCGAGTCGCCCGAGCCCCAGGGCCTGGGCCTGAGCTTCCAGCCCTACTCGATCCAGATCGAGCCGCATGACTATATGGCCGAGCTGTTCGACGCCATCGCGCGCGCCAACACCATCCTCATCGACTTCTCGCGCGATGTCTGGGGCTATGTGTCCCTGGGCTACTTCAAGCAGCGCCTGAAGGCCGGCGAGATCGGCTCGTCCACCATGCCGCACAAGGTCAACCCCATCGACTTCGAGAACGCCGAAGGCAATCTGGGCCTGGCCAACGCCCTGCTCAAGCACCTGGCCGAAAAGCTGCCCATCTCGCGCTGGCAGCGCGACCTGACCGACTCCACCGTGCTGCGCAACATCGGCGTGGCCATGGGCTATGCCACGCTGGCCTACAGCTCGCTGATGACGGGCCTGAACAAGCTCGAACTCAACGAAGAGCGCCTGCAGGAAGACCTGGATCACGCCTGGGAAGTCCTTGCCGAGCCCATCCAGACCGTCATGCGCCGCTACGGCGTGCAGGGCGCCTACGAAAAGCTCAAGGAAGTCACGCGCGGCAAGACCGTGCAGGCCGAAGACCTGCACCGCCTGATCAACGGCCTGGAAATCCCCCAGGCCGACAAGGACCGCCTGCTGGCCATGACGCCTGCCTCCTATGTGGGCAAGGCGGCCGAGCTGGCCCGCCGCGTCTAATCCATCCTTTGCCGCGCCATGAAGGGCGCGCTTCAACCATTCAGGGCTGCCGATGCAAGCACAGGCTTGCTGCGGCAGCTCTTGTTTTTGATAGGTTCTGTCTCATGGCCCTCAAATCCACCATCTTCAAGGCGAACCTGTCCATCGCCGACATCGACCACGGCTACTACGCCGACCATGCGCTGACCCTGGCGCGCCATCCCAGCGAGACGGACGAACGCATGATGGTGCGCCTGGTGGCCCTGGCCCTCAATGCACACCAGCTCAATGACATGTGCAAGGGCGACGGCACGCTGGCGTTTGGCGCAGGCCTGTCCGATCCCGAAGACCCCGATGTCTCGCTGACCGACTTCACGGGCGCCAAGCGCCTGTGGATCGAGGTCGGCCAGCCCGAGGAAAAGCCCATCGCCAAGGCCTGCAACAAATCCGATGCGGTGGTGCTCTACGCCTTCCACCATGCGGCCGAGGTCTGGTGGAAGGGCCTGGAGGGCAAGCTGGCGCGGCTGAACAAGCTGCAGGTCTGGCGCATTCCCTCCGAAACATCCCAATCCCTGGCGGAGCTGGCCGAGCGCAGCATGCAGCTGCAGGCCACCATCCAGGAAGGCGCGCTGACGCTCAGCAGCAACCTGGGCACGGTCTTCATCGAGCCGCTGCGCTGGAAGTAAACGGGCTCCCGCTCAAGTCCCCCGTTTCAACCCGGCAACTGCATCCGGACGGCCTGGGAGAAGGACTCCACGGTCCAGCCCGCGCCCAGCAGCATGCGGCGCGTGGACAGGCGGTCCATGACATCGTCCGGCACGTTGCGGCCCAGATGGATGAGCGACTTGCTGTCCGCAATGCCCACATATTGGCCGTCATAGCTTCGCGCCAGATGGTTCCACAGGCCGTGGGCGCCCGGCGACTGGCGTGCGCCGCTGACCAGGCAGGTGCCTTTGTCCAGCACGCTGCGATACACGGCGCTGGCAATGCCGCGCCGCTGGTAGTCCGGAGCAAAGCGCGAATGCGGCGAGCGCACGCGGCGGTCGGTGCGCTTGTCCACCTCGACCAGGCGATTGAACACCGTGTAGCCGGCCAGGCAGCGCCGCTCCATGTCTTCCACGTAGGCAAACCATTCGCCGTCGGCTTCACGCCAGTGCAGCTGGAACTGCGGGTCGTGCAACGGGCGGCGCTCCAGGCCATGGAGCTTGTTGCCGGGCTGGTACAGGCGCTCGTGAATGGCTTCGAGCTCGCCCTCCACCAGCGGCTGCATCACGTCGATGCGCAGCTCGGTGACGTGGCGTGGCGCGCAGCGGGGCAGGGCGCGATGCGCCACGGTATCGCTCAGATGGCGCAGATGGCGCAAGAGCGTGGAAAAAGAGGGGGCGGCAAAAGAGGGTCCGGCTGGGGCAAGGGCTAGACAGGTCACGGCAGGGCTCGCTTCGTCGGCTGGCCGTCTGCTGGCCTTGTGGCCGGGCAGACGCGTGAAAATCCATCCGCCTTCAGGCTTCAGGATGAAGGCGGCGCAAGAAGAGCGGATTCAGTGAAGCGACGCTGCCCGGTTCCGCGCAGGGCAGCGCATCAAGACCGTGCGGCCTGTCGGGGGCCGATGTTCAGCCGTGCCGCATCACGCTCGCGCAGGCGCGTGGCCGTGGCGGGCCAGGCCTTGCCGGCCGGCACGCGCGTCTCGCCCGCATCACGTGCCGTGAGGCGCAAGCAAAGGCGGAGGCAGAGGTGGCTGTGGCGGTAAGCGGCGGTCTGCAGCATGGCGGCCGATGTTAGGCCGTCTGCAACATCGCACTGGTCCGGTGCGGTATCCGGCAGATCAGCCGGCAATCAACCAGCAATCAGCCAGAGTCACGCGATGTGTCCGTGCGCTCGGCCGCACGTTCTGCATAGCGGGTGAAACGCCAGGAGTCGCCCTCTGCCGTGATCCTGCGCCAGACCATCCGCTTTTGTGCCGGCTCCATCGCGGTCCACAGCTGCACTTCGTCAAAGCTGCGGCCGCAGCCCTTGCATCTTTCGTCGCCCTGGCTGGTGGAGCAGATGGCGATGCAGGGCGTATCGGGCGTGGTGTCGTACCAGGCCAGCCAGGCCGCCATGGCGTGCGAGGGAAAGCCCTCAACCTGTACTTCGCTCTCATGCCAGAAGATCATCAGCGCGTACACCTCGGCCAGGGCCCGTACTTCGGGCTGCAGCAGCACGCCGTCCGGGGACGGATGGCGCTCGCGCCAGTAGTTGATGGCGGCTTCGATGTCGGTGATGTGCAGTGCGGTCATGGACGGTCAGGGGAAAGGGACAGCGATGATAAGACGCCTGCCCGCGCGTGGCCGGGCATGGCTGCAACACTCCGTTGGCTCAAGGGTTGCTATGGATAGTGAAGCATTTGAGGTAGGCGAATAAATGGTCTGGGGGATGCGCGACTTGTGCTTCCCGTGGAAATGAAGGGTTTTTTCACTTGCGTGCCGTGGCGGCTTTGTGTTGCAATCCACAGGTTCGAAGGGGAGTAGCTCTCTGCCGGCGGGGGTGGTTTTTGCAAAGCCACGGTGCCGGCATCGGAATGGTCGTCAATACGAAGCGCAAGCTTCCGGCCTTCCGGGTTGCGGTGCATACCGCAGCCGAGCAAGACCTTTGATGGACCTGATGACGGTCGATCAATGTGTTCTCCCCTGAGCCAGGCATGTCCTTGCCCGGGTAGGCGCTGCGGCGTTGCATCGGTCTTTCTGTGCCGGTGGGTGTTTCTCCAGGAGGGAGGAGTTCTCGCCGGCCTTACTCAACAGCGAGGACCTTATGGACTTGGACTTTCTGACTCACGCCCCGTTCTGGGTGGCCCTGGGCCAAATCATCATCATCGACATCCTGCTGGGCGGCGACAACGCGGTCGTGATCGCGCTGGCCTGCCGCAAGCTGCCGCCCGAGCAACGCAAGAAGGGCATCATCTGGGGCACGGCGGGTGCCATCATCCTGCGCGTCATCCTGATCGCCTTCGCGATGACATTGCTGGCGCTGCCCTTCCTGAAGTTCGTCGGCGCACTGCTGTTGGTGTGGATCGGCATCAAGCTGATTGCCCCTGATGAAGACGGCCACGACAATATCCAGGGCAGCGACAAGCTGCTGGCCGCCATCAAGACCATCATCGTTGCCGACCTGGTGATGAGCGTGGACAACGTGATCGCCATCGCCGGCGCTGCCCAGAGCTCGGGCGAGCACCAGATGCTGCTGGTCGTGCTGGGCCTGTTGATCTCCATCCCCATCATCGTCTGGGGCTCGCAGCTCGTGATCAAGCTGATGGAGCGCTTCCCCATCATCATCGTGGCCGGCGGCATGCTGCTGGGCTGGATTGCCGGCGGCATGCTGGTCACCGACCCCGTCTTCGCCAATACGGAGAAGTGGGACTGGATGGTCAAGCTGCCCCAGACCGACATGCTCAAGTACGGTGCCAGCGTGTTCGGAGCCCTGCTGGTGCTGGCACTGGGCAAGTACATCGCTTCGCGCCGTCCTGCTCCCAAGGCCGGTGCCCACGGAGCCTGATCCGCTGAAAAGTTGAGGTGGGCGCCGGGTTGGCCCGATGGGCCGCCCGCGCCGATTCGCGACAATCCATGGCAAGGGCGGCCCCGGCCGCCTGCCTCTCCCACTCCCGCAAACCCAGTTCGACAAGGACTTGCTTTGAACCCCATCATCGTCTACGTGGATGACGCTTCCTACGCTCTGCCTCTGGTACAGGCCCTGGCCGCCTCGCCGCAGGCCCAGGCTTCGCACTGGCTGCTGGTGGCCTGCGCACCGCGCATTACCCACCGGGTCAGCAAATGGGTGAGCCACAGCGCGCGCGAAAGCTGGCGCGGCAAGTGGGCGGACAAGCTGTTCGCCCAATTGCTGCCGGTGTTCGGTGACAGCGCTGGCAGGATCACGCCGGTGCTGGCCAAGGGCCCGCTGGCCGAACTGGTGGCCCAGCTCCAGCAGGAGCACGGCACGGCCCAGATCGTCGATGCACGCCGCCCCAAGCAGGAAGCCACGGCTCCCGCCGTGGCGCCTGCCGCCCCGCTGGGCCGGCGCTGGAATCTTCCGGGAACGCTGGCGGCCATCGGCGCGCTGATGGGCCTGGTGTTCGAGGAAGCGATGATCTAAAGGCTGGCGTCTGCCTGGCCGCTCTGATCAGGCGATCACTTTCAGGACGGCATCCCGAAAAACGGGATGCCGTTTTTCATGGGGTTCTCCGGTCCACGGTTTCCAGTGCGCCGCCTCAACCTGGATCTGCCGGCTGCTGCTATGCTGCCCGCATGAAAATCCTGATCAAATGGCTGCTCAGCGCCGGTGCCCTGCTGGTCGTGGCCTATCTTTATGGTGGCGTGCAGGTCAACAGCTTCAGCTCGGCCATGATCGCGGCGCTGGTCATCGGCCTGCTCAATGCGGTGCTGCGCCCCATCCTCGTGGTGCTGACGCTGCCCGTGACCATCGTGACGGTCGGGCTGTTTCTCTTCGTAGTCAACGGACTGATGTTCTGGGCAGCCTCGGGCCTGCTCAGCGGCTTTCACGTCGCGGGCTTCTGGGCGGCCATGCTGGGCGCGCTCATCTACTCGCTGCTGGGCCTGGCCATCGAATCACTTCTCGCGCGCCTGTTCCCTTAGCAGCTCCTCCACGGCACGCAGCCGCGTGTCCACGATGGAGGCTTCAATGAAATCCACCTTGGGCCCGCCCTTGCGGGCCAGGTCCTGCGCGGCCTTGAAACGGTCGACTGCCGCCGCGTAGTCGTAGTGCGCGACCTGGGCCTCGGCCTCGGCGCGCAGCGCGCGCAGCTCCTGGCCCTGGGCGCGCTGCACCTGGGCCAGCAACTGCCAGGCGCTGGCATCACGCGGGTGGCCCGTCACCCAGGTCTGCAGCGGGCCCGCCATGCTGGCGGCGCCCTGCTCGCGCAGCAGGATCTGGGTGCGCATCAGCAGCTCGGGCCGGCGCACCGCGCGGCTTTCGACCACATTGACGGTGGCTAGGCTGGGGCCGCTCTCCGTTGTCTTGGCGGGGATGGATTCCGTGGGATTGGCCTGGGCAGGCGCAGCTGCCGGCAGGTAGAGCGGTGGCAACGCCTGCAACGCGGCGCCGGGCTTGCCGGCCGTCAGCTCCAGTTCGGCCTGCAGCAGCCTGGCCTGCCGCTGGGCGCCGGCATCTGCGGCGGTTGCCACTTGAAGCCGCCCGGACATTTCCCGCGCTTCGGCCCAATCGCGCAATTGCACGGCGCTCAGCGTGGCGGCATATAGCTGTGCCACCTGCTGGGTTGGGGACTGGGTGCCAAAGCTGGTGGAGCGCGGCTGCTCGGCCCACTGGCGCAGCACATCCACGCCGGGGCGCGACAGCACGCGGGCCCGTGCGGCCATCATCACGTGTTCCAGGGATGGTGCTGGCGCAGGCGCAACGCCACGCGGCAGGCGCGAATGCATGTCGGCCATGCGCTCCGTGGTCAGCGGATGGCTGCGCAGATAGGGCCAGCTGCCGTTGTCATTCAGGCGGTTGGCCTGCTGCAGCTTGTCGAACATGGTCACAAAGCCCTGTGGCGCGAACCCTGCCGGCGCCATCAGCCCGTAGCCCATGCGGTCGGCCTCGCGCTCCATGTCGCGCGAAAAATTCAACTGGTTCTGCACGGCCAGCGCCTGGCCGCCCATCATCATGGCCATGGCGGCATCGGGGCTGCGGCTGGCGGCCAGGGCGCCCAGAATCATCGAGCCGATCATCAGCGGCGTCTGCTTGCCCTGCTGGGCAATGAGTCGCGCAATATGGCGCTGCGTGACGTGGCTCAACTCGTGTGCCAGCACCGATGCCAACTCGTCGCGCGTGCTGACCACGCCGATCAGGCCCAGGTGCACCCCCAGATAGCCGCCGGGCAGCGCAAAGGCGTTGACCGATCGGTCCCGCCCCAGCAGGATTTCCCAGGCAAAGCGCTCTTCCAATTCGTCCGACAGTTCGCCGCGCGTGCGTGCCGCATCTACCAAGTGCTGCCAGATGCCTTCCACATATTCCTGCAGTACCGCATCGTCGATGTAGTCCGGATCGCGGTACAGCGAGCGGATGATGCGGTCACCCAGGCGCCGCTCGTCACTGGTCGTCGTGGCGGCGCCATCGCCCAGCGTGGGCAGGCGCAACTGGGCCTGTGCGGGAAGATGCGTTGCGATGGTGAGGGAGGCCGCCAGCAGCTGCAGGCTGACGGCGATACGTGTCTTCAGGCGTGATGGGCGCATGGGCAGGTAAGAACCAAGGGGCCGGGCCCGTGCATCGGCACGGGGCGGTGAAACACCCCACTATGATGCCTCGGTTCGCCAAACGTTCATGGCAGGACTGACCAGCATGTCAGGACTGCCGTAGTCCGGCCCGTGCATTTTCAGGAGTTTCCATGTCTTCCCTCACCCATTTCGATGCCCAGGGCCAGGCCCACATGGTCGATGTCGGCGCCAAGCCGGCAACCCACCGCATCGCGGTCGCCGAAGGCCGCATCACCATGCAGCCCGCCACCCTGGCCATCATCCAGAGTGGCACCGCCAAGAAGGGTGACGTACTGGGCATTGCGCGCATCGCCGGCATCATGGCAGCCAAGAAGACCAGTGACTTGATTCCGCTGTGCCATCCGCTGGCGTTGACGCGGGTGGCAGTGGATTTCGAACTGTTGCCCGAAACGTCGTCCGTCCGCTGCCTTGCCACCGTCGAGACCGTTGGTCCGACCGGGGTGGAGATGGAGGCGCTCACAGCCGTGCAGGTGGCCTTGCTCACGGTCTATGACATGTGCAAGGCGGTGGACAAATGCATGGTGATGGGCGGGATCAGGGTGCTGGAGAAGCACGGAGGCAAGACGGGGAGCTTTGTGGCGCAGTAGCGTCTGTCGTGCGATTGCCGGTACCAGAGCAAGAAAGGCCGGTTCACAATAACTGCTGGAAGGTCGCGGGATGTCCGTGACAGAGAACGACAAGAAATCAGAGGGAAACACCATGCATGCTGGCAACCCGGGGGCCCTTACGCGCCTCAAGGAAAAAATCTCCCATGGCTCCGTGCGCGTGGGTATCTACGGTCTGGGCTATGTGGGCTTGCCTCTGGCCCTTCGCTTCGCCGAGGTCGGCATCAAGGTAGTGGGCTTTGATATTGACGAGGCCAAGGTCCGTACGCTTGGCGAAGGCGGCAGTTATATAGAGCGAATCACTCCCCGGCAGATCGGACGTGCGCTTGAACAGGGATTCGAGGCCACCACTGACTTTGCACGGACAGAAGCAATCGATGCCCTGATCATCTGCGTGCCCACGCCCCTGAACGTTCACCGTGAGCCCGATCTGAGCTTCATCATCAACACGGTGGAAGCGGCACTGCCTCACATGCGCGAAGGTCAGTTGCTGAGCCTGGAGAGCACAACCTGGCCCGGCACGACAGACGAAGTGCTGGCACCGCGCCTTCGCAGCCGTGGACTGGAGCCTGGCGCCAATTGCGCTCTGGTGTTCTCTCCGGAGCGCGAAGATCCTGGCAACCCACATTACGGTACCAAGGACATCCCCAAGGTGATCGGAGGGAGCACTGCCTGCTGCCTGGAACTGGGCATGGCGCTGTACCAACATGCCATCCAGACCATGGTGCCCGTGAGCAGCACCAAGGCGGCTGAAATGACCAAGCTGCTGGAGAACATCCACCGCAGCGTCAACATCGGCCTGGTCAACGAGATGAAGATCGTGGCGGACAAGATGGGCATCAATATCCATGAAGTCATTGATGCAGCTGCCACCAAGCCCTTCGGCTTTGTTCCCTATCGACCCGGCCCCGGCCTCGGCGGCCACTGCATTCCCATCGATCCCTTCTACCTGACATGGAAGGCGCGTGAATATGGCGTAAATACGCGCTTCATCGAACTGGCCGGTGAAATCAACCACTATATGCCGCACTGGGTGGTGGGCAAGGTCGCCGATGCACTTAATGAACGGGGCAAGGCCATCAAGGGGAGTCGTATATTGGTGCTGGGGCTGGCCTACAAGAAAAACATCGATGACACACGGGAATCCCCAGCTGTGGAGATCATGGATCTGTTGCAGGCCAAAGGGGCGCATGTTGAATACAGTGATCCACATGTTCCGGTGTTTCCGCGTAAGCGGGATTATTACTTCGATCTGAAATCCATACAGCTGACATCGGAGGCCGTTGCCAGTTATGACTGTGTGGTGCTGGCTACGGATCATGACGGGTTTGATTATGAAAAGCTGCTTGTAAGTGCATCGCTGATAGTGGACACAAGGGGGCGGATGAAAGGAGGGGGGGAGACCGTGGTCATGGCGTGAGGATGATGAATTCCTATGACTGAAACGCAGTTTGGCTCTGAATTTCTCTTGGATGTTGAAGGATTGAAGGCAGTTGCGGTATTGCTCTTGGTAATTGATCATTTGGTAGCTGCCAGGTTTTCTCCAGAATACATGGAATTAGGATATTCTTTCCTGGCATGTACATACGTGCCTTGATGTTTCAGGGGCAAAATGAATCATCCAGAGACTCTAGGCCGATTGCATGGATACGCAATTGGATGGTATTGCGGCTTCCAATAAATTCATATATGAGCAATATTAGAAATGTACAGGCGACCTCCTGAATCCGTTCACACACATGGCTATATGATGTGGTTTGCTGCAAAATGAGAGCAATGTCCCCATTGCCCGATTTCACGCCTCCATCGCGGCCCACTCGCTTCTTGATCGTGACTCGCAATCTGCCGCCGCTGGTGGGCGGTATGGAGCGGCTCAACTGGCATATGGCACAAGAGCTTTCCGGTCGCGGCGAGGTACATGTGATTGGACCTCAGGGAGCTGCCGCACTCTGCCCTCCCGGCGTGCAATGCACGGAAGTACCGCTGCAGCCACTATGGAAATTTCTCGCATGCTCTACCGCCAAAGCCTTGTGCGTGGCCAGGAGCTGGAAGCCGGACAGGGTGCTGGCCGGCAGCGGTTTGACGGCCCCTGCGGCGTGGCTCTCCGCACGTGCTGCGGGCTCTCGGGCCAGCGTCTACCTGCATGGCCTGGACGCTGCCGTTCGGCATCCCATTTATCAGGCGGTCTGGCATCCGGTGATCCGCCGTATGGATAACGTGATCGTCAACAGCAGGCCCACAGCCGACCTTGCACGGGCTATCGGCGTGGATCCGCAGCGTGTGTCCGTGGTGCATCCCGGGGTCCAACTGCCGCACAAGCCTCAGCCAAGCCACGTGCTCAGTGATTTCCGGAAGCGTCATGGTCTGGGCGATGCGAGGATTTTGCTTTCCATCGGAAGGTTGACTACACGTAAAGGTCTGCGGGAGTTTGTTGAACAAGCGTTGCCGGCCATCGTGCGGGAACGGCCTGACACATTGTTGCTGGTCATAGGCGACGCGCCTGCCAGTTCGCTGTATGCAACACATCAGACTCAGGCCAGCATTCAGGCCGTGGCCGATGCGGCAGGGATTGGGCGGCACCTGAAATTTCTGGGGGTAATCACCAATCCTTCCGAACTGGCATCCGCCTATGAATGTGCAAGCCTGCACGTTTTCCCGGTACGTTGCATACCGGGAGATCCTGAAGGCTTCGGAATGGTCGCAATCGAGGCGGCCGCACATGGTGTGCCCACGATCGCGTTCGCAACAGGTGGAGTGGTTGACGCCGTTTCACAAGGCCAGTCGGGGGCACTCGTGGCGCCGGACGACTATGCCGCACTGGCCCGCGAGGTACTTGCCGCTCTGGAGCGGGGCCCTGATGCCTGGCACTCCGGCGCAGTCAATTTTGCCCGCCAATTTGCGTGGCCCATGTTCGGAGCGCAGCTTGCCTCCGCATTGAAATCTTGAAGAAAGCTACCTTAATCAATGGCGCGATATTCGATGGAGATGTTCTGCCATCTGCGCGATGAGCTGATCCCAACCCGGTACGTCGCCCGAGCTCTGCTGGCCCTGGGCAAGCTGGACTGACAGCGCTTGTGCCATGGCTGTTGCGTCTCCCGGCGGGTAGAGCGCTTGAGGCGATTCGCGGAGCAATTGCGGCATGACACCTACCGCCGTCGCCACCATGGGCAGGCCACAAGCCTTCATTTCATAGAATTTCTGGGGAAAGCAATAGCGGCCAAAAGGCGTGTCGCGCAGATAGATGACACCTACATCCAAGGCGCCAAGAAGCAGGGCGGCTTTGTCGTGGGCAAGCATGCCCAGATAGTGCACACGGGGATGGCTTGGTGGAGGCAAGGCAGTATCGACCGGGCCCGCGAGCACCAGATGCAGCCGAGGCATGTGTACATGCATGGCTTGCCAAGCGGCATAAAGGTCGCCTATACCCCGTTCGGCCATAAGTGCACCCGCCGTACCCACCAGCAGAGCATCTGCAGGCAGACCCAGCATCTGACGGCAGGCCTGACGGTCCCGGGGGGAAAAAATAGAATGATCAACGCTGCTGGGCAGGGTCACGACCTCGCCTTTGGCCTGGTAGCCCTGCCGTACCAGATCCCTCAGTGGATCGCTGGTGGTGGTTACCAAGGCTGCATCGCGCACGGAACGCCTCAGGGCTTTCACCATGCCAGGGATACGTGCCTGTCCGAACCCTTCAAAATTGTCATACAGGTCAATCGCATAGGGCACCTGCAGGAAACGGCCCATTTGCTGAGCCAGGATGGCATGAGGAATGTCGGAACTACCTATGACGACATCAGGGGCAAAGGCTCTTAACTGGCTTGCAAGCCAACGAGGGTAGGTAAAAAGTCCCGGTAGTAAAGAGCGCGTTAGTGACCGGGATTGCCAATGCAGACTGCCTTCACCACTTATCGTATGTTCCCATTGGCCTTCCTCCTGCTGCTGGTATGCCCAGCAAAATGCTTTGACCCTATTTCCTAGGCGTGCGAGTTGATGAGGAATCTCATAGAGACGGGCATAGCGATCAAGAATGACATCCTTGCCCATATACCTTCTTTTGCAGAGAAAAGCAATTTTCACGATTACATCCGAAATGGATCGATGATGGGAGAGCCTTTGATGCCGCAAAATGATGCGGTATGAGGATTACGCATGCCTTCGCAAAATTCCCTGAACTGTGGTGAGCGCTGCAGCTACGACCTGATCCATGTTGTAGTATCGATATTGCGCCAAGCGGCCCACGAAGCTGGTATTGGCCTCCATGTCGACTAAATCTTGATACTGCTGAAACAGGCGTTCATTCTCATCGCTTGGAATGGGATAGTAGGGGTCCCCTTCTGCAGAAGGATACTCTCGCACGATGGATGTCCCCGGGTGATCCTGCCCTGTCAGATGCTTGAACTCCGTAATCCGTGTGAATGAATTTTCATTGGGATGGTTGACCGTCCCCACGGGTTGAAACTGTGCAATATCGGGTAGATGCTCATGCTCGAAGCGCAAGGAGCGGTAAGGCAGTCGGCCAAAACGGTAATCGAAGTAGGCATCCACCGGTCCTGTGTAAATGACATGAGGAAGCGGTTTGCCAGATGAATAATACTCGGCCCGCAACTGGAGGAAATCTGTGTTCAACTTCAATTGGATAAGAGGGTGGTCCAGTATCTTGTCGAACATACATGCATAACCATCGAGAGGCATGGCCTGGAAACGATCGGTAAAATAGCGGTCGTCGTCATTGGTTCTTACGGGTATGCGTGCGGCAACGGCGGCTTTGAGCTGGGATGGATCCAGACCCCATTGTTTGCGGGTATAGTTTAAAAAGAACTTTTCATAGAGATCTCTCCCCACAGTATTGAGAACTACGTCTTCGCTGGTGCGTATGGGATCTCGTGGCTCGCGCACGGAATTCAGAAATTCTATAGCCTCCGCCTCATTTAATTCCAAGCCATAGAGTTGATTGAGGGTAGCCCTGTTGATGGGAAAAGGGTAGCTCTTCCCCTTCAATACGGCGTGGACACGGTGTTCGTATTTTCTCCATCGGGTGAATTGCGAAAGCCAATGGAAAACCTTCTCGCTATTAGTATGAAAGATATGTGGCCCATAGCGATGGACAAGAATTCCTGAATCGTCTTCTTCATCGTGTGCATTTCCTCCCGTGTGATGGCGCTTTTCCAAAAGCAAGATATTTTTCCCGGCTTCTGCCAATTCGCGCGCGCATACGCATCCGGCAAAACCGGCTCCAACGACGATGTATTGATTCATATTATTCATTCCATCTTCGCTTGTTTGTAGATGAACTTTTTTCTCAGGCGGCGGAACACTGATTTCAGAAGTTCATAGAATCCAAAAAAAATATAATTGTGTGCTGCTCTCATGATTCTTGCGGAGGTGGATCTGGAATACTTTTGCAGATATCCGCCTTTCCATGTGGACTTGAGAAATCCCAAAAATGTGCCGGATTCGTCGCCGACCATGGGGCACTTCCCCGATCCTCCAAATCCTCCTGAATGGGTCATGGATTCCACTGCATTGACCCAGTCGGAGGGAGGGGTCATTAGGTATTTATCGAATAAGCTATCTAGTTCCCTGAGCAAGCGATCTGTTTGAAAGTTTGCCACTTTGTCCAAAGATGCCATGGTATCTATATATGCCAGAGCGCCTTCTGCGATGCGATTTCTTACGCTGATCTGCTCTGGGGACTCATCCTCGGTAAAGACTGGAATGAGTTTTCCTTGGGAGCCATCAATCCTGGAAAGACTCGCAATGTTCTCAGTAAAGATGAATTCGAAGAAAGAGATGGACTGCATTACCTTGTGAAAACGCTTGAGAGGCCGGGAATTCTCAAAATAAAAACCTGTCTTATGGCTTGGGTTACTGTTCTTTATGGTTCCAAAGTACCAGCCTGTCAGTGCGATTTCTGGTCCGAGTATATCCTCGATGGCATCTTGTATGGAACCGCGCCAACCCAGATCGACAAAAAGAGTTCCTGATCGCAACCCGTTTTCAAGCAGATAGCTGCGGATGGCATGATAGTCATCGCTGCATCTCTGCATGAAGCCACTGCGCTCAAGCTCAGCAAGAAAGCGCTGGCTATGCACATAAGGATTCAAGCCGGAGAGTTCAGCTGGACACTCAATGCCTAATCTGGATAGGAATTCCTTTCCATTGGAGACTCCTTCAAACCACTTTTCTGGATTTCTGCTGGCATGCCACTGTGCATGGTAAACCGCACTGCGAGATATCCGGAGGTAACTGGTGTTCTTGAAATGAGATATGCGATTGAAGGCATGGAAAACCAAGTGCATATCACGTGCTGCAAAAACTATGTTGCTTGGTGGGTGTCTGGAAACATGCCTGTCCAGGCCTTTGGCCATTACAAATGCAGCAGGGCCGGCAATTCTGAATCCAATTGAAAAAAATGGATCTTCGTTAGGGCACTTAAGAACATCCAGCGAACTGCAGGATGCTTCATCCCTCGGTTTCTCTGTCAGAGTTGCCTGGATTCCCAGGCGTAGTGGGGCAGCATAGTCTGCAACCTGATTGTCGCCTTGATGATGCATGCTTCGCAGATCAATAGCTTGGTCTCGGGCGACATGTTGAAAGAGCTTTCCACTGGATTTTGTGATGCCGTTCATGGAGGATACATACAAGGGGATATCCTGGATATGCCTGTGAACAATGGATCTGATGGTTGACTTATGCAGATACATGTCCGAGATGATGCAGCATCGAAGTCCCTCTTGTTGCTGATGCCTGAGTTGCGAAATCATCAATGGAATGGGCTGGATAACAGCCTTTTCCAGTGTGATTTCCTGGCGCATAGCATTGGAGGGATTCTTGATGATCCAGCCTAGCACGCGATATATGTCCGTAATGCAGATATCATCACGGGATGAAAGCCTGCGGGCCATATGCTCCGCGTGGCGACGCCAAACCGCAAAGGGAACAATGCTCAGGATCTTCCAGCGGAAGACGATGCTCTGGCTCAACTGTAGCAGTTGAAATACGCCCCTGGGGGTCTTGGTGGAACGGGTGACAAGAGTGTCGAAAAGATCGTAGCTTTCAAGCCGCATAAAGACCTCATAGGCCAAGCAGATCCAATATGCGATTCAACCACCTTCGCACAAATGTTCGTGGAACGAAACGGTTGAGCCTGAGAACTTCATTGTATAAATCCAGGCGGTTCGTCTCCAGGATGTGGCAAAGCTCACCTTGGTAAGGTTGGAGTATTCTTTGTATGAAATCTCGATTTGTTTTAGGGGTGATCACCCCAAGTCCGAAAATCAACGGTATGGACTCATAGTGCAGTTCACCTCTGTTCTGCATGAAGTCTTCGATGGCGGTCAGGACTCCATTACGTGGGGTGTCGGAAGACAGGGCAATGGCGTAGTGGCCAGCGCCCCAGAATCCAGACCGATACTGAACGGATCCCTTTTCCAAATTCACCCCGTGATCGTAGCTGAATTCATGCAAGCCCTCTTTGGGAATGCTGAATGGATTGTAGTACATGTCTCTGCGAGCGCAGGGGAATCCTACATCATGCAATACAACCCAGGCATTCGGGTTTATGCTGTAGATTGATTTCAGTTCATTGAAGACGGTCCAGTAGTTGTGATCTCCGTCGAGAAAGTAAATATCTGCATTCAGTTTGGGTAAGACATCTAGGCTTTTTTCACGGATGAATTGATATGCGCCTTTGAAGTCTGCCAATATGAGATCGGGATCTGCCTTTGGCGCGGGATCTATAACATGCAGAGTGGCCTTGTTGCTTGCGGCATATGCGGCCAGTATTTTCGTTGAGCCCGCATATTCCGATCCTACCTCGACGATATTGCGTGGCATGCACTGCTCAAGTATCTTGTTGATCAGCTCCGAGAAGCAAGACATGGAATGTAGGAGCTTATCTGCCATGATGCATGCGTCCGATATTTTTGAGAAATTCGCGGCCCGTGCTGTAGGCGAGTGTTGTCGCCATTCCTGTGACTGCAAATGCTATAAAATACGATAGGGAAAATCTTAAATCGAGGGGGAAATCGGTCAGGTGAATGAAGCAAAGCATGATTCCGATGCCCAGCAAGGCATTGATGGTGTCGGCAGCCAGTCTGCCACGTTTGACGAAATAAATTCCTCGAATCTGACCAAATATCAGAAAGTAGCTGCTGAGAAGCAGCGGAACAAGTATTGCCAAAGTGCTTAGATAGTCGGGCGCGGCAATAAGTAGTATACATATGGAGCCGAATAACGTGATGGTGATGCCCACGGTATTGGCCAACCATAGTTTCATGAGCCCTGATCTATAGTTCAGTTGCTCGGAGTAGACCTTCGGTATGATATGCCTTGCGAAGATGCTTGTGAAGCTGTTGTGCATGTCGTTTATTCTAGCGGCCGCAGAGTAATGGGCGAAAATCTGCTTATCGGAAATTTGATAGAGTATCAGCTGGTCTATCCGGAAGAATATGAATATGCTCGCGCCGCCGATAAACGATTTTATCAAATCTCTGATGGAGACTTGTCCCCAATCTTTGGCGTTTGCGGACAGGTTTGCTCTTCTTTTCTGTACCTTGTTGATGACGATGATGCTGACCTGCTCGATCAGCATGCAAAGTATGAGATATTGGACATGCGCTGTCAGGGCAAGCAATATTTTCGGGGCTATGAAAATAGTGCTTGCTAACGCTCTAGCTCGAAATGCCTCATATTTCGAGTGAAACCGGAAGAGTACATCATCATGTTCGATGAGAACATTCGCCAGTGCAATAGGAATGAACAGCCAGAAGGGGTTTCCCGCTGCAAAGAAGATCCATGCCGGGATTGCTGATAATATGTATAGAGCAGGTTTTATATTGCCTGCCATATTATAGAAGCCGGAATTTCCTTTGGTGCGGCCTAGCTCCTTGTTCATTAGAGAATCAAAACCGGAATTAGTGATGACTGCTGCAATTCCAGGTATCAGGGCCGCATAATTGTAGTCCGCAAATTCAGCGTGGCTCGTACTTCTGATCAAGACGAAGAGAAGAAGTATTTGCGAAGCAAACTGTATGGCGGACGATGTATATACGTGGCGAAGCGGGTGGTGATGGAGTTGGGGTATTTTCAATATTAAGCCTCCCCTGCGCTTTCGCTTGATATCATTGCCGTCTCTGGATTAATGGAATTTTTCATCATCAAGTCTTGCGTACGGCAGAGATATCTCCGGATACTATCGCTCTGATCCTTTATACATCAATGCGGTAATCTGTTCGGAAATGAGTCCCATCAAGAAAACCATGACACTGCCTGTGTAAAGCAATGCGCTCATATTGGTGAATCTTCCGGAGTGGAAGTAGGTGTAGAGATACCATCCCGTTGCGATGGAGAACATGGCCACGGAAAAAGGTAGAAATATTTTCAAGGGTGAGTATAGGGTACCGATCTTGAAGATGATGAGTAGAAATCGCATGCCATCGTGTAATAGGCGGATATGGCTCTTCCCGATGCGCTTGGCCGCATTTATAGGGACATATGTGACTGAATAGCCAGCCCGGAAAAACGCCATGGTGCTGGTGGTCGGATACGAGAACCCGTTGGGCAGTAAATACAGGAATTCCCGGAATTTATCGGCCCGTACGGCCCTGAAGCCTGACGTGAGATCCTCGACCTTGTGGCCGGTCATCCAGCTGGCGATCCGGTTGTATAAGCCGTTGGCCAGCCCACGTCCCAGGCTTGCCTGCGAGCCTTTCTGCCTGGCGCCGACGACCATGTCATGGCCCTCCTCCACTTTTTGCAGCAGACGCTGGATATCTGCAGGATCATGCTGGCCATCGGCATCCATGAAGACAATCACGTCACCCGTGGCTGCACGTGCCCCGGTCTTGATGGCCGCTCCGTTGCCCTTGCTGTAGGGGTGGTGCACTACACGGGCGCCTGCCTGTTCAGCCGCCTGTGCCGTGTGGTCGGTGGAGCCGTCGTTCACGACAATGACTTCGGCGTGCACAAGTCTGGACAGGATGCCGTGCACCGTATCTCCGACGCTGAGGGCTTCGTTCTTGGCTGGTAATACGATGCTGAACTTCATTTTTGACTTGGCTTCATGGCTTGCATATCGAGGAGCAGAAGAGCGTTGAAACGCTCGATTTCCTGCGCATAGCTTTCCCTTGATCTCTTGAGCGTTCTTTCAGGTTGCCTGTCATAGATGGTCTTCGCTGCTTGCAGCAGCTCCATGGCTTCATAGGGGCGGTTGGCGTTGCCCATGTCGGCCACCATGGGCAACGCGGCGTCGATGTCCTGGTACTGCTGTATGGCCTGCTTGAAACTGGCGGTCGCTTGCGTGTATTTTCCCTGTCCCAGCTGCAAGCTTCCGCGCAGGTAGGGTTCCAGGCGGTTGAACAACGGTACCGCCGTATAGCGCGGCAGAGTGCGCATCACGTCCAACAGCTCAAGAGTCTGCTGCCGGTACTCCGGGCGTGTGCCTGTTTCCTGCAGGCTGTCGACAATCATGCGTATGCCCAGCAGAGCCTGGGCGTCGAAACGCTGGGCCGGCAGCTTGTTCTTCACTCTGCCAAAGTCCTGGGGGGTGGCTTCTTTGCGTATCACCTTCTGAAGCAACCATTGCATAGTCAACAGCGAGCTCTGTGGGAGCCTCTCCGAAGCTTGCTCCAAGAGCTGAAAGCCCTTTTCGGGCTGCTTGGACTGGAACAGCCGCATGGCCAGATGGTTCTGAGCGCGCGGCGACAGGGGGGAGGCCACGGCCCAATAGTTCTGCAAGGCCTCTGTGTTTGACCATAGTGTGGCTCGCTGCCAAGTCAGCAGGGCGAGCAGGGCCAACATGGCGCACAGCGTCGTGGCCGCAATGAAGATGCTTTTCTTTTCCGCCAGCCACAGTAGTCCCATGACGATGGGCAGGAAAAGGAACAGCGCCGCAGCGTAGTTGCGGTGCTCGAAGTACAACTCCAAGCCCACGACCGTGGATTCAATGAGATGGGATACGAAAAAGAACAGTATGGCCAGGGCCACATAAGGCTGCCGTCGACGCAGTAGCAGCCCTGCGAGCAGCAGTATTGTCAACCCGACAAGGCTGGGCAGCGTGGTTGATGGGCTGAGCAGGCTGGTCGAGATTTCATAGCCGTCCTGAAACAGGCCCAGGCCTTCTATGCGCGGGATGAACAGATGCTGCAGGTATTCCCAGACGATGCGGGGTTCGGTGAGCAAGCGTTCGACCTGATTGAAAGGGCGGGCCGGCCACACATCGGGTGAGAAATTGATCTCCTTGCCAAGTGTCCAGAAAACCGCCAAGCTGGGCAGCCACAGAAAAATCAGGCGCCAGCGCCAGTTGGGGCGCTCAGCTTGCGCAGGTTCAGCAGCAACGGGCACGGGCCTGCACCATTCGACCAGCATGGCCAGCATGGGCAGCAAAATACCGTTCTCCTTGCTCAAGGTGGCGAGTAAGGTGCCCAGGCCCAGGGAAGCGCTCATCCAGAGATACCCCCCGGTACGCCGGCCCCGCATCAGCAGGCGCCCGTGCAGATAGCCCGCCAGTCCGGCTAGGGCGAACAGCGTTGCCAATTGCGCCATGCGCTGCACCACGTAAAGCGTGGTGGAGACCATGTAGGGGTGTAGCAGCCAGAAACCCATATTGAGGACGGCGCCCCAGCGGGCCTGCTCATCCCGAACCCCATACAGCCGCAGCAGGTTCAGCGTAGTCCAGCACAGAAGCACGCCCGTCAGCAGGTGCAGCAGCAAGTTGGTGCGCTTGAACGCAGCGGGGGCACTGGGCCAAAAATTGTCGTCCAGCAGAAAGCTGGCGAGAGAGACTGGGCGGCCCAGGGGGCCAGCGGAACCATGGAACACGAAAGCCCTGAAACTGTCCCAGTTCTCCACCCCTCCACGTGCTCCCAATTCGGAGAGGTTGGGCATGTCATCGAATAGGAAGCCGCCCTTTAGACCGGGCAGATAGCTCGCCAAGCATAGACCGATGATCAGCCAGAAAGCCAGGCACCATGCATTTCTTCTCAGCAAACTACTTTGTCCTTCTCAAAAAAAACTGCCCGCGATAGCGGGCAGTCGGATGCGCTGATTGCGCTGCTATACCGTCGTCAAAGGCTTAGCCGCGGCAGGAAGCAGGGTAAAACTTGAGGGGGGCGCCACCGGCACCGGGCTTGCACTTCCATTCGATCGAACCCACTCGAGTAATGGGGCTGAGAACCAGAGTCTTGCCCTGAATATCCTTGGTAATGCCAGTGCTCTTCATCCGTGCGGTAATAACGCCATCAGCAACGGAAACGTTGTTAACGTACTTGCCGGTGATGGTGTTTGCGGTTGCCAGTCCAGCGGCGCCATTGGTGGTTGGCCAAGCACCGTTGTTGGAATACGATTCAGTCACAGCACCCTTGGCGCCGCTGGCCAAAGTCATGGCCTCGGACATTTGGGCACGTGCCGTGTAATCCTGATAAGCCGGCAGCGCCACGGCTGCCAAAATGCCGATGATCGCCACAACGATCATCAATTCGATCAAGGTAAAACCTTGCTGGATGGAACGCTTCATGAACTTCTCCTCATAGGGGTTGATTGCATGCTCTACTGAGCAAGAGCCGTGCCAGTCGCTCCAGGGGGCCAAGGTCCAAGTCTATGTATGGTTTGGTTGCAACTGACACGGTTGGACGCCATTCTCTGACAAATTGATCCACTTGTTGTGACGTTTTTGTCAGAGATCGTGCGCTTGCTACAGACGTCACGCAAAGCTTGTCGGCGGGATCGAGTTGGTCCCTCACGCCACCAGGAACTGCATCTGCGTACCTGCCAGTTCCACCGTATCGCCATGTTGCAGCGGCATGGCGCGGCGGCCGATTTCCTGGCCGTTGAGCTTGAGGCTGGGGGAGTCGCCTTCCAGCTGGGCCAGCACGAAGCCGTGGTGCTTCTGGGTGATGGAGGCGACGGCTACACCGGGCTTGCCCAACGTGGTGACGACTTTGACCAGCGGGACTTCGCGGCCAGCGGCGTTGCCGTTGAGCATGCGGATGGCAGCCTGGCGCGTGGCCAAGCCAGCCATCGAAGGCGGCAGTGTGTGGTCGAAGCCTGAGGGCGTCTGGGTGCTGAACTGCGATGGCAGGTCTTCCGCCAAGGGGGCTGGGCGGGTTGCCTCCACTGCTGCGGCAATGGCCGCCAGGGCCGAGCGTGAGGACGCGCTGACCTGCTGTTGCACGAAGCGGATCTTGTATTTGCCGATGTCCAGCAGGTCGCCGTGGTTCAGGGTCTGGCGCAGTATGGGCTGGCCGTTGACATAGGTACCGTTGGTGCTGCGCAGGTCTTCGATGATGACGGTGCCGTCGACGATGCTGAGAACGGCGTGCTCGCCGCTGACGGCAAGGTTGTCGATCACGATATCGTTGTAGGGGCGGCGTCCCAGCGTGGTGCGCTCCTTGGTCAGCTGCACTTCCTTGATGACGGCGCCGTCGATGGAGATGACCAGGGTCGGCATGCTCAAAGTTCCTTTGTTATGCCCGGCTTGCACCATCCACTGGGCGATCCGGAGCTGGGGTGTATCTAAATATTATGTCTGCGGCCTGCGCGCGCCGAGGTCTGCCATGGTATTTGATACAGACTATGGATTGTCTTTTCCTGATTGTTGGATTTGCAATCATTTTTAACAATTGGAACCTGCGAGGGCGGTGCAGGCAAGCGCGTCCATCGCTTGGGATCTGCCGTCGATCGCTGTGTGGGGCTCAATCGAGGGAAGTGCTGGCTGCAGGGGGCGGGCTGGCCTGTATCTCGATCAGCGCCGCGCTGATGTTGTCGTTTCCGCCGGCTTCATTGGCGGCGGTGAGCAGCGAGGTCAGCAAGACGGGCAGCGGGCTGGATTGGGTGAACAGGGCGGCGATGGCTTGGTCATCGAGCATGTCGGTGAGGCCGTCGGAGCACAGCAGGATGCGGTCGCCGGGTTGCAGCGGCCACTCATTGAAATCGGGCGTGACGTCCGGCGTGACGCCCAGGGCCTGGGTGAGCAGGTGGCCCAGGCCGGATTGCCGGGCTTCGTGGTCCTGGATGCGGCCTGCGTCGATTTCTTCCTGGAGCCAGGTGTGGTCCCGGGTCAGGCGCAGCAGTTGACCCGCGCGCCAGCCGTAGGCCCGCGAGTCGCCAAGGTGGGCGAGCATCAGCAGGCCTGGCAGCAGGGCTGCGGCAATGATGGTGGTGCCCATGCCGCGGCAGCCCGGTGTTTCCCGGGCAGCCGTAAGAATGGCGGCGTTGGCCAGGTTCAAGGCATTGGCCAGTGACTGCTGCAATTCCTGGCGGGCTTGCGGAGTGTTGGCTGCCGGCGCCTCGGTGGCCACGCTTTGCAGTGCCACGGATACCAGGCTGATGGCCATGGCGCTGGCGACTTCGCCGGCGTTGTAGCCGCCCATGCCATCGGCCAGCACCGCAATGGGCCAGGGCTGGGCGCTGGGGTGGATGGTGACCGCATCCTCGTTGTTGTCACGGCGCCGGCCCACATCGGTGCGCGCAACCATGGCGCAGTGTTGCGCAGGGACTGCCTGTCGGCAGGGCTGGTCCGGGGTCTTGGGTGCGCTGGGCATGGTGGCGAAGGGCGGGCGCGGCGGTGTTGCCATCAGTCCCTGTGTGCAGATGCAATGGTGAAGCCGGTGCACAGCGTAAATGAAAACAGTGCCCCCAAGTGCCAAGAATGGGCCGGCGCAGCGGCTCGTCAGCTTGACGCCACATCAAGAACGGACCCTCACAAAGCAAAAACGCACTGCCTAGGCAGTGCGTTGTGGAGGCGGCGAGGGGCCGCCGCCTGCGGCAGGATCAGGCCTGCGCCGCGTGCTTGGCGCCGGAACGCGACTGCAGGAGCTTGCCAATGCCGACGACCAGCACGGCACCGGCGGCAGCCGCCACGTAGTGCAGCCAGGGATGGCTGATGGCGTAGTCGTGCAGCAGGCGGTCGTTGACGATGGTTTCTCCACCGACCCAGCCGATCAGGGCAGCGCCCAGCGTGATGATGACGGGGAAGCGCTCCATGAGCTTGATCATCAGCGTGGAGCCGAAGATCACCAGCGGGATGCTGATGGCCAGGCCCAGGATCAGCAGGACCATGTTGCCCTGCGCCGTGGCGGCCACGGCGATCACGTTGTCCAGGCTCATCACCAGGTCGGCGATCAGGATGGTGCGGATGGCGACCATCATGCTGCCGTGTCCTTTGGATTCGCCTTCATCATCTTCTTCGCCGGTCAGCAGTTGCAAGCCGATCCACAGCAGCAGGCAGCCGCCCACGATCTGCAGGAAGGACAGCTCCAGCAGCTTGGCCGCGACCACGGTCAGGATGATCCGCAGCACCACGGCGGCGCCGGAGCCGAACATGACGGCTTTCTTTTGCTGTGCGGGGGGCAGCGAGCGTGCTGCGAGGGCGATGACGACGGCGTTGTCGCCAGACAGAATGATGTTGATCCAGACGATCTTCAACAGGCCGATCCAGAAATCGGCGCTTTGCAGGTATTCCATGGTTTCTCCGCTGTTATGAGTTGAAAAGCGCCAGGGCGGTGGCCTCTGGCGCTTTTTCTTTTTTGGAGTCGTCAGTGTAGGGCGGACTTGCCGCCTTACCGATTCGTAATTCTGCGTAATTTTCTCCTGGGGCGAACCCCAGGATGTCACGCAGAACCGGTGCCGCTTAGATCAGGCCCTTGAGCAGGCGACCCATTTCGGAAGGATTGCGGGTGATGACGAAACCGCACTCTTCCATGATGGCCAGCTTGGCGTCGGCCGTGTCGGCACCGCCGGAGATCAGCGCGCCGGCGTGGCCCATGCGCTTGCCGGGAGGGGCAGTGACACCAGCGATGAAGCCGACGATCGGCTTCTTCATGTTGTCCTTGCACCAACGGGCAGCTTCGGCTTCGTCGGGACCGCCGATTTCGCCGATCATGATGACGGCGTCGGTGTCGGGATCGTCGTTGAAGGCCTTCATCACGTCGATGTGCTTGAGACCGTTGATCGGGTCACCGCCGATGCCCACGGCCGACGACTGGCCAATGCCCAGTTCGGTCAGCTGCGCCACGGCTTCATAGGTCAGCGTGCCGGAGCGGCTGACCACGCCGATGCGGCCCTTCTTGTGGATGTGGCCGGGCATGATGCCGATCTTGATCTCGTCGGGCGTGATCAGGCCGGGGCAGTTGGGGCCCAGCAGCAGGGTGCGCTTGCCGCCTGCGGCTTCCTTGGCGCGCATCTTGTTGCGCACTTCCAGCATGTCACGGACGGGAATGCCTTCGGTGATGCAGATGGCCAGGTCCAGGTCGGCTTCCACGGCTTCCCAGATCGCGGCGGCAGCGCCTGCGGGGGGAACGTAGATCACGGAGACCGTGGCGCCCGTGCCTTGAGCGGCTTCCTTGACGGAGGCGTAGATTGGCACGTCGAAGATCTTTTCGCCGGCCTTCTTGGGGTTCACACCGGCCACGAAGCAGTTCTTGCCGTTCGCGTATTCAATGCACTTTTCAGTGTGGAACTGGCCCGTCTTGCCCGTGATGCCTTGGGTGATGACCTTGGTGTCTTTGTTGATGTAGATCGACATGGTGTTTTCTCCGGGCCTGCTTACTTGACGGCTTCGACGATCTTGGTGGCCGCTTCGGCCATCGTGTCGGCGCTGATGATGGGCAGGCCGGACTCGGCCAGCATCTTCTTGCCCAGTTCTTCGTTCGTGCCCTTCATGCGCACGACCAGGGGCACTTGCAGGTTCACGGCCTTGCAGGCAGTGATCACGCCGGTGGCGATGGTGTCGCACTTCATGATGCCGCCGAAGATGTTGACCAGAATGCCTTCGACCTTGGGGTTCTTGAGCATGATCTTGAAGGCTTCGGTGACCTTCTCGGGGGTGGCGCCGCCGCCCACGTCCAGAAAGTTGGCCGGCTCGCCGCCGAACAGCTTGATGGTGTCCATGGTGGCCATGGCCAGACCTGCACCGTTGACCAGGCAGCCGATGTTGCCGTCCAGCGAGATGTAGGCCAGATCGAACTTGGAAGCTTCGACTTCAGCGGGATCTTCTTCGTCCAGGTCGCGCAGGGCCACGATTTCGGGCAGGCGGAACAGGGCGTTGGCGTCGAAGTTGAACTTCGCGTCCAGGGCAACCACGTTGCCCTTGCTGTCACGGTTCAGCGGGTTGATCTCGACCAGCGAGGCATCCGTGTCCATGTAGCACTTGTAGAGCTTCTGGCAGATGTCGATGAACTGGGCGGTGGAGTCGGCAGGCATGCCGATGCCCTTGGCCAGTTCTTCGCCCTGGGCCTGGGTCAGGCCGACCAGGGGGTCAACGAAGATGGTGATGATCTTCTCGGGAGTGGAGTGGGCCACTTCCTCGATGTCCATGCCGCCTTCGCTGGAAGCGATGAAGGCCACCTTCTGCGTGCCGCGATCGGTCACGCACGACAGGTAGTATTCCTTCTGGATGTCGGCGCCGTCTTCGATGTACAGGCGGCGGACCTTCTGGCCTTCGGGGCCGGTCTGGTGCGTGACCAGCTGCATGCCCAGGATCTGGCCAGCCAGTGCCTTGACGTCGTCAATGCTCTTGGCAACCTTCACGCCGCCGCCCTTGCCGCGACCACCAGCGTGGATCTGGGCCTTCACGACCCACACGGGGCCGCCGAGCTTCTGGGCGGCCTCGACGGCCTCTTGCACTGTGAACGCAGGGATACCGCGAGGTACAGGCACACCAAACTGACGCAAGATGTCCTTGCCTTGGTATTCATGAATCTTCATGATGTCTCTCTCAAACAAATAGGGGGGGATTGACCCGGTAGCCCTGGGGTGCTGCCTCAAGGCGGAGTGACCTGGCAATCGCCGAATGTACCATGCTGCACTGCGCCATCCGACACGCCCCCATGCGCAGAATCCACAATTTCCTGCGGGCCAAGCAGCATGTCAGGAACTGTGCAATGCATTGATATGTCAGGGAAAAGACGGTTTCCCGACATTTCTTTCAGGCGCCACAGCTCTTTTGTCTTATAGAGGATCTGCAGACGGCGCTGCCCGCTGTTTGTAACAGGCGCATGTCAGCACGGCCTTGATCGCCACCGCCAACCGTTTTGCGACAACGGGCGCAGGGGGACCCGGTTTCGGTGAGAATCCGCAGCTGGAACGCGGCAATGGTGCCGCAGCGGCTCCAGGAGGGCCGCGCAGCAGGAGAAATACAGCGATGGCAAAAGTCTTTATCGATGGCGAAGCAGGCACGACAGGGCTGCAGATCCGTGAGCGTCTGGTCGATCTGTCCGGCGTGGAGCTGGTCAGCATTGCCCCCGAGCTGCGAAAGGATCCTGCCGCCAAGCGTGCGCTGATCGCCGGAGTGGACTTGGTCATCCTGTGCCTGCATGACGATGCCGCGCGCGAGACCGTGGCCATGGTCGATTCCATCGAGGCCGAGACCGGCCGCACCATCAAGATCATCGATGCATCCACGGCCCACCGCGTGGCGCCCGACTGGGTGTATGGCTTTCCGGAGCTGCGTGCCGGCCAGCTTGAGTCGGTCAAGACTGCCAAGCGCGTGTCCAACCCCGGCTGCTATGCGACGGGAGCCATCGCGCTGCTGCACCCGCTGGTTGCCGCGGGCCTCATCCCTGCCGACCACGGCCTGAGCCTGCCCTCGGTGTCCGGCTATTCGGGCGGCGGCCGCAGCATGATCGAAGCCTATGAGGCCGGCACGGCCGCGCCTTACGAGGCCTACGCGCTGGGCCTGACGCACAAGCACATTCCCGAGATCCTGCAATACACCGGCCTGACGCGCCGCCCGGTGTTCATTCCCGCCGTGGGCAATTTCCGCCAGGGCATGCTGGTGCAGCTGCCGCTGCATCTGGACCTGCTGCCGGGCGCGCCCAAGGCGGCCGACCTGCACGATGCGCTGGCATCCCACTACGCGGCCACCAACACGCCGGAGCAATGGGTGTCGGTGCTGCCGCCGACCGAGGACATGAAGCTGGCCGCCGACACGCTGACGGACACCAACAAGCTGGAGCTGCGCGTGTTTGCCAATGAGCAGTACCGCCAAGCCGTGCTGATCGCCCGCCTGGACAACCTGGGCAAGGGCGCCAGCGGCGCCGCCGTGCAGAACCTGCAGATCATGCTGGGCCTGTGAGGCCCCCCGCGCCCCCGTCCTTGCCGGGCCGGCGCGGTCCGGTCTGGGGCCATGTCCTGGCCCTGGCCGTGCTGTGCCTGCTGGTCGTTGTGTTTGCCTGGAAGCTGCGGCCTGCATTGCCGTCTTCATCGCGCCTGCTGCTCAGTCCGCTGCTGGGCAATATGGAGGCCTGTCTGGTGCAGGACGGGCTGCGCGAGGATTTTCCCAAGGAATTTCAGCAGATACCCGCCAGTTGCCTGGGTCCTCAGGGCTCGGCCGCAGAAATGGTGAAAGCCACGCTGCAGCGCCTGGGCCGGCCCCAGCGTGAACTGGACCTGGGCTATACGCTCAGCGTGCCGCTGCTGCGCTATGTGCAGTGGAATGGCCAGGCCTGGGAGGTCCGGGGCGAGGCGCTGGACCGTGTGGTGCGCACGGTGGCGCAGGCGCACCGGCCCGTGGTGCTGTATCTGTTCGCCACGCATTTCGAGGTGCACTCCAAGGCCGAGGAGCGCCTGGCCGCCGATCCAGCCAATCTTGCGTGGACCCCCAAGGGGCCGCTGCCGCTGGACAGCTATCTGGGCGCGCGCATCTTCCCGTGGTCGGTCGCGCGGCAGGACAACGAAGTCACGCGCGTGCGCAAACTGGTCGTCGATGCCCTGGCCGAGCGCATGTGCGCCGCAGGCGATGCCGCCATGCACCAGCTGCGCGCCCTCACCGTGCTGGGCGAGACGCACCAGCTGTTCCCGGGATTCGAGGCCGGCATGGGGTTCGCGGCCGAAGACTATGCGGTCACCGACTACAGCCCTGCCTCCGTTGCGGGCTTCCATGCATTCCTGCGCCAGCGCTATGGCGACATCGCGCGGCTCAATGTCCATCTGAAGTCCGGCTTTGCCAGCTTCGACGCGGTCGAGCCGCCGTCGCGCAATATCCGCAGCGAGCCGCTGCAGAACTTTTTCCAGCACATCGACAGCTATGCAGCCGGCACCGTGCCCGTGTCCGGCTGGGTCCACTCGCCCGATGCGAAGCTGCAAAAGCAGCTGGCCGTGGCCGTCTTCGTGGACGGGCATCCTTACTCGCACGCCCCCGTGCACATGCACCGCCAGGACGTGGCACAGGCCAAGCCCGGGTTCCTCACGCCCGATGTGGGCTGGCGTGCCGACATCCGCTATCCGGCGCTGGGCGAGGGCCTGCACCGCATCGACGTGGTGCTGCAGGCCGGTGGACGCAGCCTGGGCCTGCTGGCCACGCGCCAGATCGCCGTGATGGACCGCAACCAGGGCGAGCCCAGCCCCCATGCCGCCGAGGCCTTGCCCGACTTCGGCAAGCTGCCGGACGGCGTGGAATTCTGGGTGGACAGCCCGCAGGACCGGCTGGCGCTGTTCTACAACCCGCTGGTCACGGACTGGAACGATTTCCGCGAGCAGCAGGTGGCCGACTACATCCAGGGCTTTTCCGAGCACATCGGCCACGGCTGCCTGGGCCGGGTTCCTCGCTTTGCCCACCAGCTCAACCCCCATGCGAATCCGAGCTGGGATGCCAACCGCTATGCCGTGGAGCGCAGCCTGCAGCGCATGCCGGGGCTGTCCCTGGGCGTCAGCCTGTACGGCGAAGATACCTACGGCCCGCTGGTCGGCCAGATGCTGCGCCGCTATGGCCACACGGCCTATGGCGTGACGGAGTTCCATCCGCTGGTGGCCCTGTCGCCGCAGCGGCTGGAGAAAGTGCTGACCATGCACCGCCGCCAGGGCGCGCGCTTCCTGTCCTTCTTCATGGAAGCCCGGCCCGAGGATGCGACGGGCACGCAGTCCAGCAACGAGTTCTCGTTCGATGCGGACAACACCGCGCATGGCTCGGATGCGCTGTACCACTCGCTGCGCCAGCTGCTGCAGCCGCACTGAGCTGCCGCGCGCAGCCATCGACGTGTCTTCCCTGCAGAACAACTCCCCCGTGGCCGCCGGCCGGGCCACCGCCATCGGACTGCTGGCCGTGGTGTGCTGGAGCTGCACCGTGGGCCTGATGCGCTCGGTGGCCGAGCCGCTGGGCGCCGTGGGCGGCGCCGCCATGCTCTACACGGTCAGCGCCCTGTGCGTGGTCGCCGTGCGCGGCCTGCCCAGGCCCTCGCAGTGGCGGGCCATGCATCCGGCCTACTTCTGGGGCTGCGGCCTGCTGTTTGCGGTCTACGAGATCTGCCTGTCGCTGGCGATTGGCCTGGCGCAGGACCGCGCCCAGGCGCTGGAGCTGGGGCTGATCAATTACCTGTGGCCCAGCCTGACCATCGTTTTGGCCGTGCTGCTGCGCCAGCAGCATGCGCGCTGGTGGCTGTGGCCCGGCGTGCTGCTGTGCCTGTGGGGGCTGACGCGCGTGCTGGGCGGCGACTCGCTGCAACTGCGGGGCATGGCGGACCACATGCTGTCCAACCCGCTGGCGTATGGACTCGCTTTTGGCGCGGCCCTGCTGTGGCCCTGCTATTCGCTGGCTGCGCGGCGCTGGGGCGGTGGCCACAATGCCGTGGGCCTTTTCCTGATATGGACCGCGCTGGCGCTGTGGATCAAATGGCTGTGGCTGGGCGGTGAAGGCGGCATGCAATGGTCGGGCACCGTGGTGCTTCAATTGCTGGCCGTGGGCGGGCTCACCGCCCTGGGCTACAGCTGCTGGGAGCACGGCATACAGCACGGGCATCTGGCCGTGATGGCTGCCGCCTCGTACTTCACGCCCGTGTTCTCTGCCTTGCTGGCCAGTGCCTGGCTGCAGGTGCAGCCGGGCTGGGGCTTCTGGCAGGGCGTGGTGCTGGTGACCGTGGGGTCGCTGGTGTGCTGGGGTGCTACCCGGCGCGCAGGCTAGCCTTCGTCCTCTGCTCCTGCGTCCCAGTCTTCGCTGCGCCCCCGCAGCACCTTGCTCGCAATTTCTCCACCAAAACCGCGGGCGGCCAGAAAGCGCATCTGCTTGAGTCGTTCCTGCGGTGTGGCCGGTGGTGCGCCGAAGCGCTGGCGCCATACGGCAAGGGCGCGCTGCAGTTCGGTGGCGCGCAGTTGCTCTGCGGCGGCGCGCACCAGGCCGTCGTCCAGTCCCTTGTTGCGCAACTCCTGCACCACGCGTGCCGTGCCAAAGCGTGCGGCCTTTTGGTGCAGCACGGACTCGGCCACGCGCTGGGCACTGATGAAGCCGCGCTGCTCCAGCGCGTCGAGCATGGCGCCCAGGTCTTCGCCTTCCTCCACATGGGGGGCGAGCTTGCGTTCCAGCTCCAGCCGTGAATGTTCGCGCTGGCCCAGCAGCTTGAGCGCCCGACCCTTGAGCGACAGCTTGGCGAATCCCATGCGGCAATGTCTCCTGAATCGTCCCGAATAAAAAAGGCCCCCACGCTCCCCTTGCTGCGCAAGGTCCGCTGCCCCCCAAGGGGGCCGCTTTTTTGCCTTGGGGCGTCCCGGCGATAAAAAAGGCGCAGACGTGAGCCTGCGCCAAGATGGCAAACACAGTGTGTGCAGGCGCGGCAGCGCCTGCAGTGAGGGGTCAGGCCGCTCAGGCTTCGATCACGCCGTCCTTGTCGGCCTTGGCCTTGCCCGCCTTGGCGGCCTTGGCTTCGGGGGCATCGCCACCGGCCGTGGGCAGCAGGGCGATGCCCAGGCTGTCGCGCACCTTGTTCTCGATCTCCACGGCCAGGCCGCTGTTCTCGCGCAGGAATTCGCGGGCGTTGTCGCGGCCCTGGCCGATCTTCTCGCCGTTGTAGGCATACCAGGCGCCCGACTTGTCGAGAATCTTGGCGTTGACGCCCATGTCCAGGATTTCGCCTTCGCGCGAGATGCCTTCGCCGAAGAGGATGTCGAACTCGGCGGTCTTGAACGGAGGCGAGACCTTGTTCTTGACGACCTTGACCTTGGTCTCGTTGCCGATGGCCTCGTCGCCCTTCTTGATGGTGCCGGTGCGGCGGATGTCCAGGCGGACCGAGGCGTAGAACTTCAGCGCATTGCCGCCCGTGGTGGTTTCGGGGCTGCCGAACATCACGCCGATCTTCATGCGGATCTGGTTGATGAAGATGACCATGCAGTTGGTCTTCTTGATGGTGGCTGTCAGCTTGCGCAGCGCCTGGCTCATCAGACGGGCCTGCAGGCCGGGCAGCTGGTCACCCATCTCGCCTTCGATTTCGGCCCGGGGTGTGAGGGCGGCCACCGAGTCCACGACGATCATGTCCACGGCGCCCGAGCGCACCAGGCTGTCCACGATTTCCAGGGCCTGCTCGCCGGTATCGGGCTGGCTGATCAGCACTTCGTTGAGGTTCACGCCCAGCTTCTGGGCGTAGCTGGTGTCCAGTGCGTGCTCGGCGTCGATGAAGGCGCAGGTGCCGCCCTGCTTTTGCATTTCGGCGATGACCTGCAGCGTCAGCGTGGTCTTGCCCGAGGATTCAGGGCCGTAGATCTCGATCACGCGGCCACGGGGCAGGCCCCCAACGCCCAGGGCGATGTCCAGGCCCAGCGAGCCGGTGGAGACGACCTGGATGTCCTGGATGGCTTCGCCTTCACCCAGGCGCATGATCGTGCCCTTGCCGAACTGCTTTTCGATCTGGGCGAGTGCGGCCTGCAGGGCCTTGGCTTTTTCACTGTTGGCGGTGGTGACGGCGGTGTTCATGCGGACTCCTGGGTTGGCTGGGGTTTCAGCTCTGTATTTGCATTCAGGCTGGATGCTTGAACAGTAGTTTATGGGCTTGTTGGTTTGTTTTGTTGGTGTTTTTAGTCAGTTTTCCTGACTTGTTGGATTTGCCTCCACAATGCATCCATGAGTGAGTTTTCCCCCGTCACGCCGCCCGCCGACGCCTGGCGGCAGACCCACCTGGGCCGCCTGCTCGGCCATGCCATGCGCCGGTTCGACGCGCGTGTGCTGCAGCTCATGGCGCGCGATGTGGAGGTGCCGCTGGCGCTGTCCAATCTTGCGGCGCGCGACAAGGTGGGTGCGGCCCACATCCACATCACGCGGCATCTGTCGCTGGCTGGCGACAGGCTCACCGACCTGGCCGAGCGCGCTGGCATGACCAAGCAGTCCATGGGCGACCTGGTGGCCCAGTGCGAGGCCTGGGGCCTGGTCACGCGCGAAAGCGACGAGCGCGATGCGCGCGCACGCCGCATCCGCTTCACGCCTGCGGGCCTGGCATGGCTGCAGGCCTTCCATGACGCCGTGTCCCAGGCCGAGGCCGAGTTCCGCGAGGAAGTCGGCGACGACATCGCCACCGTGGTGGCGCTGGGGCTGGAGGCCTATGCGGGCGGCGGCTCACTCGGGTAAGGTCCCTGCCCGTGGGGCGGGGCGCATCCTAGAATCCTAGGAATCAAAGACGCGCATTTCCAACATCCAGAGCGCGTCTGTATTTCAGGAGACAACCCCATGCGCATTCTGATTGCCGAAGACGACCAGGTCCTGGCCGATGGTCTGCTGCGCAGCCTGCGCGGCTCGGGCGCCGTGGTCAGCCATGTGGCCAACGGCAGCGAGGCCGATACCGCGCTGATGACCAGCAGCGAGTTCGACCTGCTCATCCTGGACCTAGGCCTGCCCAAGATGCACGGGCTCGAAGTGCTCAAGAAGCTGCGCGGCCGGGGCGATGCGCTGCCGGTGCTCATCCTCACGGCGGCCGACAGCGTGGAAGAGCGCGTGCAGGGGCTGGACTACGGCGCCGACGACTACATGGCCAAGCCGTTTGCGCTGTCCGAGCTGGAGGCGCGTGTGCGCGCGCTCACACGGCGCGGCATGGGTGGCGCCAGCAGCACCATAAAGCATGGTCCCCTGGTCTACGACCAGGCCGGCCGCGTGGCCACCATCGACGGCAAGATGGTCGAGCTGTCGGCGCGCGAGCTGGGCCTGCTGGAAGTGCTGCTGCAGCGTGCGGGCCGGCTGGTCAGCAAGGACCAGTTGGTCGAGCGCCTGTGCGAATGGGGCGACGAGGTCAGCAACAACGCCATCGAGGTCTATATCCACCGCCTGCGCAAGAAGATAGAGCGCGGCCCCATCCGCATCGCCACCGTGCGCGGCCTGGGCTACTGCCTTGAGAAGATCGCTTCCTGAGGCCGCGGCCCTGGCTGTCAGGCCCGGGTTGGCTTGCCTGCGCATAGTGGCGGATGCCACGGGGCCGTGAACCCGTCGTGAGGGCTGCCCGCCGATGAAAATCTTCCAGCGTGAACAGCGCTCACTGTTCGGCGAGATCCTTGACTGGATGCTCACGCCGCTGCTGCTGCTGTGGCCCGTGAGCCTGGCGCTGACCTGGCTGGTGGCCCAGGGCCTTGCCAACAAGCCGTTCGATCGCGCGCTGGAGTACAACGCCCAGGCGCTGGCGCAGCTGGTGATGGTGCAGCAGGGCAAGGTGCTGTTCAACCTGCCGCAATCGGCTAGCGAGATCCTGCGCGCCGACGAGTCGGACACCGTGTATTTCCAGGTGCTGGGCGTCAAGGGCGAATACCTGGCTGGCGAGCGCGATCTGCCGCTGCCGCCCGAGTCCGACGATCCGCCATCCGGCGATCTATCGCCCGGCGGTGCACCGACCGGCGGGGCCGTGCAGCTGCGCGATGCGGAGTTTCGCGGCATTGACCTGCGCGTGGCCCATGTCTGGGTGCGCATGCCCCTGCCCGACGAGCCCCAGGCCCTGGTCCAGGTGGCCGAGACGCGCGAAAAGCGCAGCGTGCTGGCCACGGAAATCATCAAGGGCGTGATGCTGCCGCAGTTCGTCATCCTGCCCCTGGCCGCTTTGCTGGTGTGGCTGGCGCTGGCGCGCGGCATCAAGCCGCTGCACCGGCTGGAGGAGCGCATCCGCGCGCGCCGGCCCGAGGACCTCTCGCCCATCAACCACAAGGACGTGCCGCTGGAAGTCGTGCCGCTGGTGGACTCGGTCAACGACCTGCTGGGTCGGCTCGGTGATTCGCTGGCCACGCAAAAGCGCTTTCTGGCCGACGCGGCCCACCAGCTCAAGACACCGCTGGCCGGGCTGCGCATGCAGGCCGAACTGGCCCAGCGCGAGGGCGTGAGCACGGAGGAGTTGCGGCAGTCCCTGGCACAGATCGCGCGCTCCAGCATCCGCGCCACACACACGGTGAACCAGTTGCTGGCGCTGGCGCGCGCCGAGAGCGCCGGCGTGGGCCGCGGCCTGGCCATGCAGCCCTGCAACCTGGTACGCATCGTCACCGACGTGGTGCGCGACTGCCTGCCGCGCGCCATGGACAAGCATGTGGACCTGGGATACGACGGCGCCGAGCCATCGGCCACGGGCGTCTGGCTGCAGGGCAACGCCACGCTGCTGACGGAGCTGGTGCGCAACCTCGTGGACAACGCCATCAACTACACGCCTTCCAGCAGCAGCCGGCCCGGCATGGTCACGGTGCGCGTGCTGGCCGATCCCTTCGGCCAGGTTTTGTTGCTGCAGGTGGAGGATTCGGGGCCCGGCGTGCCCGAGGCCGAGCGCGAGCTGGTGTTCCAGCCGTTCTACCGCGTGCTGGGCTCGGAGGCCGATGGCTCGGGCCTGGGCCTGCCCATCGTGCTGGAGATCGCTCGCCAGCATGGCGCCCAGGTGGTGCTGGAAGATGCGCATCCTGGCCAGCAGCCGCCGGGTGCGCGTTTCAGCGTGCGCTTCACGGCGCTGCGCTCGCCGCCGTCGCCCAAGCCTGCGGCATAGGTGGCGGGGCATCCCCGGCTGCCGCAGATTCCCCGGGAGCCACAGGCGCCACCGCGATCCGTCCCGGCGTCTGCGCGGCATGGTCCACCAGCCAGTTGCGGAAGATGCCCAGGGTGCCGTGGTTGGCGCGGTCGGCCGGATAGCACAGCCAGTAGCCCAGGGCGCTCTGGTAGCCGTGCTGGGGCAGGGGCTCGTTCACCAGGCCGGCCGCGATCTCGTCCTGCACCAGGCAGCGCGGCACCAGGGCGATGCCCATGCCGGCCATCACGGCGCGGATGATGGTCTGGAACTGGTCGAACTGCGGGCCCGCAAGGGGGCTGATGCCGTTGACGCCATGGGCCTCGCTCCAGCGCGCCCAGGCATCGGGAATGGTCACATGGCGCAGCCGGGTGCAGCGCGCCACGTCCTGTGGGGTGGTGATGCGTGCCTCGGGGCCCGCGCCACGCGGCGGTGCGATCAGGGCCACCTGGCGGCCCACCAGATAGTGGGCATGCGCGCCATTCCAGTGCCCGTCGCCAAACAAAATTGCGCAGTCCAGCCCCGGACTGTCAAATTGGTAGCTGTGTACGTAGGGTACAAAGTGCAGCGTGATCTGTGGATAGCGCTGCTGAAACTGGGGCAGCCTGGGGATCAGCCACTTGGCCGCGAAAGTCGGCAGCGATGACAGGTGCAGCGCGCCTCGGCTGTCATCGCTGGTGATGAGTTCGAGGGTGGCTGCCTCCAGCTGGCCCAGCAGGGCGCGCACTGCGCGCTCATAGCGCTCGCCCGCGGGCGTCAGCCTCAAGCGCTTGCGCTCGCGTTCGAACAGCGGCACGCCCACCCATTTCTCCAGCTCCTGGATCTGCTTGCTGACTGCGCTTTGCGTCAGGTGCAAGGCTTCGGCCGCGCGCGAGACACCCCCGAAGCGCACCACGGTGGAGAAAGCGCGCAGCAGATGCGTGGGCGGGTTGAGGCGGCGCAAACTCATGACAGGGATATGATGAAAGTATTCCTGTTTGGAATATTAACAGGCACAGTATTTGCTTTTTTTGTGAGCAGATTTCTTTTAATCTGAACTTGTTTGTAAGAAAGATCCTATGCAACGACGTCATTTCCTTGCTTCCATCGCCGCTTCTTCTGTCGTTCCTGGAATGTCCTTCGCCCAGGACACCTCCCGTCCCCTGCGCATCGTCGTTCCGTTCCCTGCTGGTGGCTCCACCGACATGGTCCCGCGCAACATGCAGGACGTGCTGCCCAAGCTGCTGGGCGGCCAGGCCGTGGTGATCGAGAACAAGGCCGGCGCTGGCGGCTCCATCGGCATGGCCGAAGTGGCGCGTGCCACCGACGGCGTGACCTTCGGCATCGCCACGCTGTCCACGCACGGCGTGAACCCCGCCGTGTTCAAGAAGCTGCCCTACGACGCCATCAACGACTTCGTCGGCGTGACCGAGATCGTCAAGGCCCCCGGCGTGATCGTGATCAACCCCAAGCTGGTGCCCGCCAACAACTTCGCCGAGTTCGTGAAGTACCTGAAGGCCAACCCCGGCAAGGTCAGCTTCGCAACCCCCGGCAACGGCACCATCGGCCACATGTGGGGCGCCCAGTTCATGAAGAGCACGGGCACCGAGATGCAGCACATTCCCTACCGCGGTGCAGGCCCGGCCATCAACGACGTGCTCGGCGGCCAGGTGCCCGTGTACTTCGACCAGGTGGCTTCCTCCCTGCCCCACATCAAGGGCGGCAAGGTCAAGGCCCTGGCCGTGTCCTGGCATGAGCGCCTGGACGTGCTGCCCGACGTGCAGACCTACGCCGAAGCCGGCCATGCCGACCTGAACGATCCTTCGTGGTTCGGTCTCGTGGCCCCCAAGAGCACGCCGCCCGAGCAGATCGCCCGCGTGCAGAAGGCCATCGCGGCCGCGCTCAAGGACCCGGCCGTGCAAAAGCGCATGGCGGCCCAGGGCCTGTACATCTCCGGCACCAGCAGCGACGCTTTCACCAAGCAGATCGCCAGCGAAGTCGCCAAGATGAAGAAGATTGCCGCCACGGCCCAGATCCAGCTGGATTAAAGGCTCCCCCTGAGGCGCTTCGCGCCTTCCCCCTCTCTCGCTTCGCGGGAGGGGGACGACGCCCTCGCTGCGGGGCGGCCCTTGCTCGGCGTCCCTGGCCTGGGACGCGCCAGTTTCATGGCGGGCTGGCCGCAGCGCAGCGGTGCAATGCGTAACCGAGATAGACCACTTCCTCATGCATCCCGTCCTGCGACTGATCAGTCAGAACTTCCTGCAATCCCTGCCCGGCGCGGCAGGCTCCGGCGCGGCCGATGCCGCGCCGCCCATGGTCACCAGCGTTGCCGGCGCCAGTGCCGTGGTGCTGGACTCGCCGCACAGCGGCACGGTCTACCCGGCGGACTTCGGCTCCTGCCTGCCGCTGGCCACGCTGCGCCAGGCCGAGGACACGCATGTGGAGAAGATCTACGCCTTTGCGCCGGGCCTGGGCGTGAGCTGGGTGGAGGCGCATTTCCCGCGCATCTACCTGGATGCCAACCGCGACACCACCGAGATCGACACCACCATGATCGAGGGCGAGTGGCCGCTGCCCGTCACCACCGACCAGGTCGTGCTGCAGAAGGTGCGCCTGGGCAAGGGCCTGATCTGGAAGTTCACCGATGAGGGCGTGCCCATCTATGACCGCCAGCTGCCCGCCGCTGAACTGCTGCAGCGCATCGAGCGCTGCTGGAAGCCCTACCACGCCGCCGTGGAGCGCGCCATCGACGGCGCCCATGCGCGCCATGGCTACAGCATCCATATCAACTGCCACTCCATGCCTTCCGTCGCAGCCAGCCATGCCACGCTGCACCCGGGCCTGGTCCATGCCGACTTCGTCATCGGCGACCGCGACGGCAGCACGGCCAGCCCGGCGCTGTCCGAGCGCATCTGCGCCTTCCTGCGCGAGCGCGGCTACAGCGTGGACTACAACCATCCCTACAAGGGCGTGGAGCTGGTGCGCCGCTACGGCAAGCCCGCCGAGCACCGGCACAGCATCCAGATCGAGATCAACCGCAAGCTCTACATGAACGAGCAGACCCTGGATCTCGACCAGGCCGGCTACCTGCGCCTGACCACCGACCTGAAGGTGCTGGTGGAGCAGCTGATGGCCACCGATCCGCGTACGCTCTGAAGCCCCTGCGAGTGAAATGCAAAAGGCCCGCGATCACAGGATCGCGGGCCTTTTTTCATCGTGCCCTCGCGGGGCTCAGCAGGGCCTGAACGGCTTGCCCTCGAAGGCCTTGCCGCCCATGGACTCGACCTGGCTGCGCAGCGCGGGCGTGGCCTGGGGCAGGCGCAGCGTGTAGAGGGTGATGTCGGGGCGCTCCTGCACCACGCGGGCCGTGCGCACGCCCTGGCGCGCAACGTTGGTCAGCTCGCGCGTGGCCGCTTCCTCGGAGGAGAAGCGGCCCAGCGACAGGCCGGGCTCCAGCGCGCCGCCTGCGCGGTCGAAGTCGATCTTGCGTGCACGCAGTTCCGCGCGCTTGCGCTCCAGGAACTCGGCATCGGGGAACTTGCCCATGTAGACCATCCAGCGGCCCGGCTGGTGCGTGCTGCTCAGGTCCCACTGGTCGCTGGCGACCTGGGCGATGAGGCCGCGGCGCAGCGCCTCGGCATGGCGGTCTTCGATGCCCGTGGCCACCAGGCAGCTGGTGGGCTGGCCCGCGGCTTTCTCGGGGCGAGCCGGTGCGGCGGGTTCCTCGCCACTGGCAGGGGCAGCAGGTGCTGCGGGTGCCGCAGGGGATGCAGGGGATGCAGGAGCCGTGGCCGGGGTGGCCGAGGAGGGGGCTGGCGCGTTGTCCACACTCAGCAGGCTCAGCGCCTCCGGGCGCACCTGCTGGCCCAGGCGCTCGGGCTCGGTCTGGGATGGCGGTGCCAGGCCCAGGGCCTGGAGCTGGCCGTGGTTCCAGAGGTAGTAGCCGGCATTGGCCAGCACCAGCAGCAGGAAGGCGATTCGCAGCATGTCGTTTCTTGGGCCCTAGTGATGAGTCACCCGCCCTAGCCTACAGCAGCCGGGCGCACGCTGATTTCCGAGCTGGTGATGGCCTGCAGGCCGCGCGCCGTGCGCACCAGCAGCGCGCCATCGGGGCCCACGCCCTCGGCCGTGCCGCTTTCGCCATCGCTGAGATTGACGGCGCGGCCACGCAGCAGGTCGCGCTGGGCAAAGCGCTCCACCAGCGGCGCAAAGCCCTGGGCGGCAAAGGTCTGGATGTCGGAGACCAGGCCCGGCAGCACGCAGGCCAGGGCTGTGGGTGCGTCCAGGCGTTCGTCCAGCTCCAGCAGGCTGGCCGGGGGCGTGCGCATGCCGTCGCCGGGGCGCGGGCGCACGTTCAGGCCGATGCCCACGACCACGTAGCGCGGTGTGCCGGGTTCATGCGCGGCGCTGCCGACAAAGCTGGCCGTCTCGATCAGGATGCCGCCGAGCTTGCGGTCGCCGTCGATCCACAGGTCGTTGGGCCATTTGAGGCCGATGCGCGGGCGCTGCGAGCCCGGGGCGGGCAATTGCGGCTGCAGGCTTTGCGCCACGCTCAGGCCCACGGCCAGCGACAGGCCGGACCAGTCGGCAGGCGCCAGCGGCATGCCCAGCGAGAAGGTCAGCGAATCGCCCACGCCGCTGGTCCACTGGCGGCCCAGCCGGCCCCGGCCGGCGGTCTGCACTTCGGTCACCAGCAGCACGGGTTCGTTGCGGCCATCGCGGGCGCGCGCCATCAGCTCGGTATTGGTCGAGCCGATGCTGGGCACGATTTCCACGGAAAAGCCCGGCAACTGCGGCTCGATGGCCTGCCACAGCGATTCCGCAGGCCAGTGAATGGGGGACGATGCCATCATGCGCCGGCCTTTGTGGAGGATTTGCGGGATTTTTTCCTTGGCTTTTGGGGGGCCTTTTCCAAATGCTTTTCCAAAGGCTTTTCCGCTTTGACCTGCTGCTTTTTGGCCCGCTTTGTCTTTTCAGATTGTTCCGATGCCGGCTTTGCGCTGGCCGGCAATGCATCGCCGGGCATGGGCGGGCGCCAGCCGCGCTTGGGCGCCAGCAGCGTGCCGCGGCAGGTGGCCGCGCCGCACCAGCATGGATACTCGGCCTTCAGCTTCCTGGTGTAGGGTTCGTCGATGATCAGGCCGTAGTCGTAGCTCAGCTCCTCGCCGGCGGCGATGTTGCGCAGCGCGACGATGAAAATCCGGCCATCGCGCTCATCGGTGTAGCAATTGGGAGCGCAGCTGTGGTTGATCCAGCGCGAGGAGTTGCCGCCATAGTTGGCGTCGATCACGCGGTCTTCGTCCACGTGGAAGTAGAAGGTATGGTTGGGCTGGCTGGGGTCGTGCGGATGCCGGTCCTGGGCCTCCTGCCAGCTGACGATTTCCCCTACGTACTCGACAAGGACCTCGCCTTCGGCAAGATCCTGCGCGGCGAAGACGCCCTTGCCATGGACACCCGAGCGGCGGGTCTGGATACGGCGGCCGCCGGAAGGGGCCAAAGCTGTGCGGGGCATGTTTTCTCTGATAACTTGAATAGGCACACATGCGCGTGCGCGTACACGTACGTACACGCGTGAGCCATGGATTGTAGAAGCGCAGGCTGCGACATGCAGGTCCTGCGGGGAATGACGAGTACACACAATGACAAAGACCCTGGTGATTGCTGAGAAGCCTTCGGTCGCGCAGGACATCGTCCGCGCGTTGACTCCGGTGGCGGGCAAATTCGACAAGCACGATGAATACTTCGAGAGCGAGCACTACGTCGTGACCAGCGCCGTGGGCCACCTGGTGGAAATCCAGGCGCCCGAGGAATTCGACGTCAAACGCGGCAAATGGAGTTTTGCCAACCTGCCGGTGATTCCGCCGTATTTCGACCTCAAGCCCGTGGACAAGACCAAGAGCCGGCTCAATGCCGTGGTCAAGCTGGCCAAGCGCAAGGATGTCACCGAACTCATCAACGCCTGCGACGCGGGCCGCGAGGGTGAGCTGATCTTCCGCCTGATCGAGCAGTACGCCGCAGGCGCCAAGCCCGACGGCAAGGGCCTGGGCAAGCCGGTCAAGCGCCTGTGGCTGCAGTCCATGACGCCGCAGGCCATCCGCGACGGCTTCCAGAACCTGCGCAGTGACGCGCAGATGCTGGGCCTGGCCAGCGCCGCGCGCAGCCGCTCCGAGGCCGACTGGCTGGTGGGCATCAACGGCACGCGCGCCATGACGGCCTTCAATTCGCGTGATGGCGGCTTCTTCCTGACCACGGTGGGCCGCGTGCAGACGCCCACGCTGTCCCTGGTGGTGGAGCGCGAGGAAAAGATCCGCAAGTTCGTGAGCCGCGACTACTGGGAAGTGCACGCCGCCTTCGACGCCCAGGCCGGCCAGTACCTGGGCAAGTGGTTCGATCCCCAATGGAAGAAGAGCGAGGATGCGGAAGCCCGCGCTGACCGCATCTGGAACCAGCGCGACGCCCAGGCCATTGCCGACGCCGTGCGCGGCAAGCCGGCCCAGGTCACCGAGGAGTCCAAGCCCACGTCCCAGGCCAGCCCGCTGCTGTTCGACCTGACCAGCCTGCAGCGCGAGGCCAACGGCAAGTTCGGCTTCTCGGCCAAGACCACGCTGTCGCTGGCGCAAAGCCTGTACGAGCGCCACAAGGCCCTGACCTACCCGCGTACCGACTCGCGTGCCCTGCCCGAGGACTACGTGCCCGTGGCGCACCAGACCTTCGCCATGCTGGCCGGCAGCGGCATGCGCCACCTGGCGCCCTTTGCCCAGCAGGCGCTGGACGAGAACTACGTGCGCCCGACCAAGCGCATCTTCGACAACAGCAAGGTGTCGGATCACTTTGCCATCATCCCGACCACGCAGGCGCCCAGCGGCCTGTCCGAGGCCGAGCAAAAGCTCTATGACCTCGTCGTGCGCCGCTTCATGGCCGTGTTCTTCCCCAGTGCCGAGCACCAGGTGACCACGCGCATCAGCAAGGTCGAGCAGCACAGCTTCAAGACCGAAGGCAAGATCCTGGTCAAGCCCGGTTGGCTGGCCATCTACGGCAAGGAGGCCGCCAACGAGGTCGAAGGCGGCAAGGACGGCGACAAGGGCCAGCCCCTGGTCGCGGTGCAGCCCGGCGAGCAGCCGCGCGCCGGCCAGGTCGATCCCAAGGGCCTCAAGACCAAGCCGCCCGCGCGCTACTCCGAAGCCACGCTGCTGGGCGCCATGGAAAGCGCCGGCAAGCAGGTCGAGGACGACGAGCTGCGCGAGGCCATGCAGGAAAAGGGCCTGGGCACGCCTGCCACGCGCGCGGCCATCATCGAAGGCCTGCTGACCGAAAAGTACATGCTGCGCGAAGGCCGCGAGCTGATTCCCACGGCCAAGGCCTTCCAGCTCATGACGCTGCTGCGCGGCCTGGGCGTGGAAGAACTCTCGCGCGCCGACCTCACCGGCGAATGGGAGTACAAGCTGGCGCAGATGGAAAAGGGCCAGCTCTCGCGCGATGCCTTCATGCAGCAGATCCAGTCCATGACGGAAAAGCTGGTCAAGAAGGCCAAGGAATACGACCGGGACACCGTGCCCGGCGACTACGCCACCCTGTCCACCCCCTGCCCCAACTGCGGCGGCGTGGTCAAGGAGAACTACCGCCGCTACGGCTGCACGGGCAGCGACGGACAGGGCGCGGGCTGTGGCTTCTCGTTCACCAAGTCGCCTGCAGGCCGCACCTTCGAGACGGCCGAGGCCGAGCAACTGCTGCGCGACCGCCGCCTGGGCCCGCTGGACGGCTTTCGCTCCAAGGCAGGCTGGCCCTTCGTGGCCGAGGTCACCATCGTGCACGATGAGGAAGGCGGCAACTACAAGCTCGAGTTCGACTTTGGCGACGACGCCGCCTCCGAAGACACGGGCGAGCTGGTGGACTTTGCCAGCCAGCAATCGCTGGGCCCCTGCCCCAAGTGCGGCGCGCCGGTCTTCGAACACGGCAGCAACTACGTCTGCGCCAAGGCCGTGCCCACGCTGGCCCAGGCCACGCCCAGCTGCGACTTCAAGAGCGGCCAGATCATCCTGCAGCAGCCCATAGAGCGCGAGCAGATGCAAAAGCTGCTGCAGACCGGCAAGACCGACCTGCTGGACAAGTTCGTCTCCAACCGCACGCGCCGCAGCTTCAAGGCCTTCCTGGTCTGGGATGGCGCGGCCGGCAAGGTCAACTTCGAGTTCGAGCAGCGCGACAGCAAGTACCCGCCGCGCAAGACGGCGGCCGCCAAGAGCGCGCCGGCCAAGAAGGCGCCTGCCAAGAAAGCCGCGGCCAAGACCACGGCAAAGACGGCCACCAAGACGGCCACCAAGACCGCGCGCAAGCCGGCTGCCGGCACGCTGCAGCCCAGCGCGGCCCTGGCCGCCGTCATCGGCGAAGGCACGGTGGCGCGTACCGAAGTGGTCAAGAAGCTGTGGGAATACGTCAAGGCCCAGAACCTGCAGGACCCCAAGGACAAGCGCGTCATCCGCGCCGACGACAAGCTGCGGCCCGTCTTCGGCAAGGACAGCGTGAACATGTTCGAGCTGGCCGGCATCGTGGGCAAGCATCTGGCGTAAGGCGCCTGCCTGACCTGATCCTGCGACCCGCTTCTGCACCTTGCTGCAGCGGGTCGCCGGCCTGACACGGGGACAACACATGCTTGGGCTAATCTAGCGGGCATGGATACCGAAATGCTCACCCCGGCAGCGGCTGCCGCCGCTGCTTCCTCCCCGGCGCCCTCGCGCTCCATCCGCCTGGACGGCGCCTCCAACTTCCGAGACCTCGGTGGCTACACGGGCCTGGATGGCCGGCGCGTGCGCTGGCGCACGCTGTTCCGTGCCGACCACCTGGCCGGCCTCAGCGCAGCGGACCTGGACGTGCTGCAGGGCCTGAAGCTCGCGCGCAGCGCGGACTTCCGGGGCAAGATGGAAAGCGCCCACCTGGCCTACGAATGGCCGGGCATTGCCCGCCATGCGCTCATCGTCGAGCCCACCGTGGTGCAGCGCGCCAGTGCCCTGATCGCCGCAGGCAACGACCTCACGGCCGCCCATGCCGAGGAGCTGATGCAGGACACCTACCGCAGCTTCGTGCACGACTACGCGCCACGCTTTGCACAGTTGTTCCAACTGCTGCTGGACAGCCAGGACCCGCTGGTCTTCCACTGCACGGCCGGCAAGGACCGCACGGGCTGGGCCGCCGCCCTGCTGCTCACCGCGCTGGGCGTGGACGAGGACACCGTGATGCAGGACTACCTGCTGACCAACCAGCTCTACCAGCGCCCCGCCACCACCTTCGCCCCCATGCCGGCCGAGGTGATGGATGTGCTGTGGCGCGTGCAGGCGTCCTACCTGGCGGCGGCCACCGACATGGTGCGGGCCGACTTCGGTGGAATGCAGGGGTATCTGCGGGATGCGCTGGGCATCGACAGCGCTGCACGCGAGCGGCTGGCTGCGCTTTACCTGGAAGGGTGATTACCTTCGCTCACGGGGCGGCGGGTTGGCGCGGCTAACATGGGCTGTGCCGGTCGGTTGCGCCGGAGATGAAGGAGATTGCGATGAAGTACGGCATGCGTGGGCTGGCCGCTATGGTGCTGGTGGCCTTGAGTGTGGGGCTGGCTGGCTGTGCGGGCGGGGTGCCTGGGGATGTTTCCGGGAGCCAGGCGTCCAGTGGCAGTGGGGTGACGGTGTTTGGGACTGTGGATGCCAATGTGAGTCATACGCGGACTTCGCGGTGACTTGTTTTCTTGCCTGATCTGGGCTGATCTTCTGGACTGATTTTTGCTGCTTGCCTTTGCGGCGGGCAGGAGCCGGGTTTCGGCCCGGCGGCCGACTCCCTTTCTTATCGCGCGATAAGAAAGGAAGCAAAGAAGCGCGCCCCGCACTGCCCACGACCCTCCGCTTCGCTACGGGCGACCTGCGCTGGGCGGGATGCGGGGTGTGCCGCAGAACTCACTCCTTGCGCCTGCGGCGCAATCCGTTCAAACAACTGCGGCAAGCTAGACAACGAAGCAGCCCTGTCCTTCGGCAGGGCTGCCACCCCGCATCCCGCCCAACGCAGGCGTGGGCAGAAGGGGGAGGCTGGCGACAGCCAACAGCCAACAGCCAACAGCCAACAGCCAACAGCCAACAGCCAACAGCCAACAGCCAACAGCCAACAGCTAACAGCCAACAGCCAACAGCTAACAGCCAGCCGGGTCAGGGCTGGATCGGCGTGATCACCACGCCGGTGCCTGCGGGGGCGTCTTCGCCGCCGGGCAGGGCTGGCGTGGCGGGGGTGGCTTCCTGCACTGCGCGCTGGTCCGTGGGGCCCAGCGTGCCCTGGGTGAGGGGGATGCTGGGTGCGGGCAGGGCGGGGGTGCTTTCTATGATTTCCTCGCCGGGCGACAGGCCCGGGCCGGGTGGCTCCGTGGGCTCTGGTGCGGGTTCAGGGGCCGGTGCTGGCTCCGGGGTGGTGGGTTGGCCGGGCTGTGCGGGCGGCGGCTGGTCAGGCCACCAGTCCTGCATGCGTTCGCGCAGGCGGCCGACCATGTCGGACCACCAGTGGCTTTGTTCGGGTGGCGCGAAGCGGGCCTTGGCGTCGATGACGGGGCTGCGCAGGGCGCGGGACATGAAGTCTCCCACCATGGGCAGGGCGCTGCGCGAGCCCTGGCCCCAGCGGTCGCTGCGCAGGGTGATGCGCGGGTCGTTGAAGCCGGCCCAGGCGCCGGTGACGATTTCCGGGTGCATGAGGATGAACCAGCCGTCGGCATTGCCCTGGGTGGTGCCGGTCTTGCCGGCCACGTCTGCGTGGATGCCGTAGCGCTGGCGCACGGCCACGGCCGTGCCTTTGTCCACCACGGCGCGCAGCATGTCCACCAGGGCGTAGGCGTGGTCTTCGTCCAGCGCGCGCTCGGGCTTGGGCGGGCTGAATTCGGCGATGACCTTGCCCTCGGCGTCCTCGATGCGCGTGACCATCATGGGCGGCAGCCAGCGGCCACCGTGGGCCAGGCTGGCATAGGCGTTGACCATCTCCAGCAGTGACACCGGGCTGCTGCCCAGGGCCAGGGCGGGTACTTCGTCCAGCGGGCTCTGGCGCACACCCAGGGCGCGCGCCAGGCGCGCCACGCGGGCGGGGCCCACGGACTGCATGACTTCGGCGGTGATGGTGTTCTTGGAATAGGCCAGGGCGTCGCGCAGCGTCATCTCGCGGCCCGTGGGTGGCGTGGCGTCGGTGGGGCGCCAGACTTCGCCGCCGGGCAGCTTGATTTCCACGGGGCCGTCCACGCGCCTGTCGTCGGGGGTGGCGCCCTGCTGCAGCGCGGCGCCATAGACAAAGGGCTTGAAGGTCGATCCGGGCTGTCGCCGTGCCTGCTGCACATGGTCGTAGGCATCCTGCGTGAAGTCGCGGCTGCCCACCCAGGCCAGCACTTCGGAGGTGGCCGGGTTCAGCGCCACAAAGCCTGCCTGCACTCGGGTCTTGTCCTCGCGCAGCTGTTTCATGAAGGCCTTGTCGGCCAGCAGGGCCTTGAGGGTGTCTTCCTCGCTGTCCTTGTCCGTTGCCTTGTCCTTGCCTTGGCCGTCCGCGCGTTTGCGCGCCGCGCGCCAGGCGGGGGTCTCCCGCACCAGCTGTTGCACCAGCGGGTTGGCGGCATTCCAGCCGTCGCGCTGGCTCCAGGCGCCATTGGCCACGCCCTGCAGCGTGCGCGTCTGGCGCGCCACGGCCTGGTTGGCCCAGTTCTGCAGGCGCGAGTCGATGGTGGTGTGCACCACCAGGCCGTCGGTGTAGATGTTGTAGTCGTTGCGGTCGGCCCAGTCGATCAGCCATTTGCGCAGCTGCTGCGCGAAGTGGGGGGCCATGCCCAGGGGCTCTTCCTGGCGCTCGAAGTTGATGCGCATGGGGCGCTTCTTGAGCTGGGCGAACTCGGCCTCCTGCAGCACGCCGCGCTTGACCATTTGCGACAGCACCGTGTTGCGGCGGTACAGCGCGCGGTCGGGGTTGAGCACGGGGTTGTAGTAGCTCGTGCCCTTGAGCATGCCCACCAGCGTGGCGCTTTCCAGCACCGTCAGCCGCGCGGCCGGTTTGTCGAAATAGGTGCGCGCCGCCATCTCTATGCCGAAGGCGTTGTAGAGGAAGGGAACGGTGTTCAGATAGGTTTCGAGGATCTCGTCCTTGGTGTAGAGCGCCTCGATCTTGAAGGCCGTGATCGCCTCCTTGAGCTTGCGGTTGAGCGTGGGCGCGCGGCCGATCTCGGTCGGGTACAGATTGCGTGCGAGCTGCTGGGTGAGGGTGGAGCCGCCCTGCGGATCGCCACGCAGCGTGTGCACCACCGAGCCCAGCGTGCGCCGCCAGTCCATGCCGTGGTGCTCGTAGAAGCGGTGGTCCTCCGTGGCGATCAGCGCCTTGATCACCGAGGGCGACATCTCGTCGAGCTTCACCCACTGCCGGTTGCTGCGCTTGAACTGCGCGAGCTGCTTGCCATCCGCGCTCATGATCTGGGCGGGCTGCTCCAGCTTGGCCTTGCGTATGTCGCGGATGCCGGGCGTGAACGGGATCAGGGCCAGCACATAGAGCGCGAACAGCAGCGGCAGCGCGGCGGCGAACAGCAGCCATTCACGCCGCGTGGGCCAGCGGTGCCACCAGGGCAGGGCCGCCACGCGCTGGCCGATGCGGCTGGCCAGCAGCCTTTGCCAGGCTGCGAGCACAGCTTCTGGCAGCTTCAAGTCATTGAAAGAAAAGCGCATATTGCAAGACGGCCCTGATGACAGGACATCAGGGCCGATAGGGCGGGACCATTTCCGCGAAGCCGACAGAATGCCCAAAAAAACGGCACCCCGCTCGCGCGGGGTGCCTTGCCTATGGGCCAAGCCCCGGTATTGTCGGGCTGGCGGGTACTGGCGGGAAGTGCTTATTTCTCCAGCCAGTCGGACAGCTCGTCCGCGTGTTCCTGCTCCTGCTCCAGGATGGATTCGATCAGCCGGCGCGTGGTCGGGTCCTTGTCGCCGATCAGGTCGATCATCTGGCTGTAGGCCTCGATGGCCACGCGCTCGGCGATCAGGTTGGTGCGGATCATGGCCTTCAGGTCCATCTCGCCGTTGTAGTCGGCATGGCTGCGCTGGGTCAGCGTCTGGGGGTTGAAGTCGGGCTCGCCGCCCAACTGCACGATGCGCTGGGCCAGCTTGTCGGCGTGGGCCATTTCCTCGTTGGCATGGACCAGGAACTCGTCGGCAATGGCGGGCGAAGCCAGGCCCACGGCCGTGAAGTGGTGGCGCTTGTAGCGCATCACGCACACCAGCTCGGTGGCCAGCGAGTCATTGAGCAGCTTGATGATGTCCTCGCGCCAGGGCCCGAAGTGCGGGGTCACGGCGCCATCGTCCAGGCTGTGCTTGGCGGCCTCCAGGGCCTTGGGGTCCAGCGCCAGGTGGCCGTTGCCGGCGTTGGATTTGGCTTGCTTCGTGGGGGTGCTGTTGGGGTTCATACGTGGTCTCTTCATCGTGGGACGGAAACTACGGCAGGCATGCGCCTATGCGGCTTGTAAACACCTGCCAGCGAAACGGGACCAGGCGGGCCGATATGCCCGCCTGTTGCCTTCCAAGGTAAGTTTTTGGCCGCCTGCTGTCTGTGAGACAAGTCCGCATCCCCATGCCCGGCCAGCGCGCCCCTGGGTGTCCCTGGGTATCCCGGCGCTACCATGGGCGCTCCACTCCAGGAGCACCCGCATGAATGACACCGCCGCCGCACCCCGCTCGGCCTACGACTTCGAGGCCACCTCCATCACGGGCCAGGCTGTCCCCCTGTCGGACTATCGCGGCAAGGTGCTGCTCATCGTCAACACCGCCAGCGCCTGCGGCTTCACGCCGCAGTACGCCGGCCTGCAGGCGCTGCATGAGCAGTACGGCGAGCGCGGCCTGGTGGTGCTGGGCTTTCCGTGCAACCAGTTCGGTTCCCAGGAAAAGGGCAGCGAATCGGAAATCGCCAGTTTCTGCGACCTGAACTTTGGCGTGCGCTTTCCGCTCATGGGCAAGATCGACGTCAACGGCGCCAACGCCCACCCGCTGTACCGCTGGCTCACGGCCGAGGCGCCGGGTGTGCTGGGCACCAAGGCCATCAAGTGGAACTTCACCAAATTCCTCGTTGGCCGCGACGGCCAGGTCATCCGCCGCTATGCGCCCCAGGATGCGCCGGCCAAGCTGTCCACGGACATCGAGGCCGCGCTGGCGCTTTGATGCGCTGATGCGCGCTGATCGCGCCTGTCCATCGGGGTTTCACGCAGGGCCTGCAGCGCGGGCCGGCCGCACGCCATGGTTAGCATGCTCCTTGACATCACAACAAGGAGACAACACCCGTGAAAGCCTTCCGCCGCACCGCCCTCGCCCTGCTCACTGCCTGCACCCTGCCCATGATTGCTACCAGCGCCGCCGCCCAGGACAAGCCCGTGGTCCAGTTCATCGCCACGGGCGGCACCATCGCCATGAAGATCGACCCGGTCAAGAACGCGCCCGTGCCCGCGATCTCGGGCGACGACCTGCTGGCCACCGTGCCCGATGTGGGCAAGTACGCGCGCATCCAGGTCAACAACCTGTCCAACGTGCCCTCCGACTACATGGACCCGGCCCGCTGGGTGCAGCTCACCCAGGCCGTACAGGCCGCGCTGGCCCGCCCTGAGGTGGCCGGCGCCATCGTCTCGCACGGCACGGACACGCTGGAGGAAACCGCCTTCTGGCTGGACCTGACCGTGCAGTCGTCCAAGCCCGTCGTGCTCATAGGCGCGCAGCGCAATGCCTCGGTGTCCGACTTCGACGGGCCGCGCAACCTGCTCAACGCCGTGCGCATCGCCGTGGACCCCAAGGCGCGCGACAAGGGCGCCATGCTGGCCATGAACAACCAGATCAACGCCGCGCGCTACGTCACCAAGACACACACGGCCAACGTGGAGACCTTCCGTTCGGGTGAATTCGGCTTTCTGGGCGAGGTCTACCCGGACCGCGTCAGCTTCGCCTCCGCCCCCGCGCGCCGCCAGCACCTGCCCATCCAGGCGCAGACCATGCCCGAGGTGGAGATCTTTCCCATGTACGGCGGCGCCAACGGCCAGGCCGTGCGCCAGGCGGTGGACCGTGGCGTCAAGGGCATCGTCATCGACGCCTTGGGCATGGGCAACATGAACGTCGCCATGCTCGATGCCGCCAAGTACGCCATCGGCAAGAACGTGCCCGTGGTCGTCAGCACGCGCGTGCACAACGGCCGCGTCATGCCCAGCTACGGCTTCGAGGGCGGCGGCAAGACCTCGTTCGAGGCCGGCGCCGTCATGGCCGACGATCTGCGCGCGCCCAAGGCGCGGATCCTGCTGATGCTGGCGCTGCAGTCCGGCGTGACGGGGCAGAAGGACCTGCAGGCAGTATTCGATCGATAGTTCGACCGATAGGCCGCCGCAGCCCGCCGCGCAGGCCCTGGCCTTGCGCGGCATTTCTGGCGGACACCGAGGTGGCACACTGGCAGCCTCATATGCCAACCAGGGCGCACCATGCAGGATGACGATCTCGAATACGTGGGCTTCTGGGCCCGTACCGGCGCCGCGCTGATCGACACCGTGATCCTGCTCGTGCTCATGCTTCCGGCCCTGATCTCCATCTATGGCTGGGAGTACCTGGAGTCCGAAAAACTGCTGCACGGCCCGGCCGATTTCGTCATCACCTGGGTGCTGCCTGCCATTGCCGTCGTCATCTTCTGGATCAAGAAACAGGCCACGCCGGGCAAGATGCTCATCGCCGCCAGGATCGTGGACGCGCAGACCGGCGCGGACATGAGCACACGGCAGGCCATCATTCGCTACCTGGCCTACTTCGTGTCCATCATCCCGCTGTGCCTGGGGCTGATCTGGGTGGCCTTTGACCCGCGCAAGCAGGGCTGGCACGACAAGATTGCGGGCACCGTGGTGGTCAGGCCCAAGCACCGGGGGGTGCAGCCGGTGAAGTTCCGCTGACACGCACCTTAGGCGCGCCCGCAGCGGGCGCTCCGTGCTATTTCAACGGCAGCTCGGATGTGGCGTCGCGCAGCTGCGCAGCCCGCCCCAAGTTCAGTGCTGCAGCACAGGACAGGCGCCTGATCTCCGTCGCGTTGCCGGCTGCGCCGCCAGCCAGAGAAGCAAGCCAGCTGCATTGGGCATCGCGGTACTGCGTGAATTCCTTGCCGGAGGCGGACAGCCTGGCCTTGGCCTGTGCGGCATATTTGGCATCCTCATCCCATTGCCCCAGTGCGCTGGCTGCCTGTTCCTCGGCCTGCTTCAAGGCCTTGTGGCTGTCTGCGAGCCTGCGTGCCAGGCAGTCTCGCATTCCGGCCTGGGAGTGGGCACTGCATTCCTCGCGCAAGGCGCGTTCATCGGGTTGAGAAATGATTTCCGTGGCGAGGCTCCACAGAGGAATGCAGGCTGCCAGTGCCAGGGTTGTCAGCTTTATTGCTCGCATGTGGAGGTCCTGAATCCGAAGAGGCCGGGCTGCCTGATCCCGATGCAATGACGATGGCCGCAAAGGCGCCGGGCATTCTGGCATGCCTGATTGGCCGGTTGCGAGCAACCGCAAGCGAACGCCAAGCCACCGGTCATGCCAATGCGCAGTGGTTTCCCTTGCGCACGAGCACCGGCCTCCCCGCCCCGTGGCTCAATCCTCTTCCAACCCCGGCTCGTCCACCACGAAGCCCGAGCCGTCCTCGTCGCAGAACACGCATTGCTGCACGAAGCTGTCCATGCTGCTGGCGTGGAACCAGATCAGGCCCTGGTCTTCGTCGCAAAGCATGTCGGTCTGCTCGTCCACGCTGGCGGCGGCAAAGCCACTCAGTTCCATTTCTTCGAGGAACTGCTCCAGGTCCTCGCAGCCTGCAAACAGTTCATGGTCCAGGCTGCCGATGCGGCCCTTGAAGGCGCCGTGCAGCACTTCCACGAAGGGGTTGCCGCCGGGGTCATGGCCAATGACCATGAAGTGCGCGGCAAACAGGTTCTCGCGCTGATGGTCCTCCACGTCGCAGTGCTCCGAGCCTGCGCGGAAGTGGTGCAGGGTGCGCAGCCAGGCGTGGTTGTCGCCGGTCTCGTCGTCGGCCTGCAGGTAGTCCTCGCGGTCGGGCGCCGCTTCGAGCCGGTCGAAGTCCAGGCCGTTCTGCGTGATCAGGAACTGCGCGTAAGCGTCGGAGAAGCCTTGCGCGGCCTGGTACTCGCGCACCGCCTGGGCGTCGGGCAGGGCCAGGCCGAAGGGATTGGGAAAGCGCACTTGCATGGAACGGTCCTTGAAAAGGAGTGAACGGCGGCCACGCAGGCCGTGCCCGCAGGATGGTGCAGGCGTTGGGAGGCAGTTTGGTGACAGTTCTGTAGTGACTCACAGCCCCGCAAGCAGAGTCGGGCGAAGCGGTAGCACGCAACAACTTACCGGCAGAAATCGAAAGAGCCTTTTTCGGTACGTTTCTCAAAAAACCAGAAACGTACCGAAATTCTTTTCAAAACAACAGCCTAAGAGATTTTGAAACGCTTCGGATCACGAAGAAACCACCAGCCTCGAATGCCCCACGCCACCGCCTTTCTCCACCCGCACCTGCACGGCGATGCGCTCCTTGAGCGCCTCCACGTGGCTGATGATGCCGATCATCTTGCCGCTGTCGTTGAGCCGGTCGAGTGCGTCGAGGGCAATCTCCAGCGTGTCGGCATCGAGCGTGCCAAAGCCTTCGTCGAGGAACAGGGAGTCGATGGAGGTCTTGTGGCTGACCAGGTCGGACAGCGCCAGGGCCAGGGCCAGGCTGACGAGGAAGGCTTCGCCGCCCGATAGCGTGCGCGTGTCGCGCGGGGTGTCGCCCTGCCAGCTGTCGACGATGTCCAGTTCCAGCTCGCCCTCGGGCTTGCGGCGCAGCAGGTAGCGGCCGTGCAGGCGCGCCAGGTGGAGGTTGGCCAGGTGCAGCAGGTGGTCCAGGGTGAGGCCCTGGGCGAAGCGCCGGTATTTGTCGCCCTTGGCCGAGCCGATGAGGCCATCCAGGTGCTGCCACAGGTCGCTGTCGCTGGCTTGGGCGGCGATGTGCTCGAACAGGGCCTGCTGGCCCTGGCGGCGGCGCTGGTCGTCGGCCAGCTGGGCGCGGGCGCCGCCCAGTTGTTCGCTGAGTGCCGTATGGCGCTCCTGCAGTGTTTGCAGCAGGGCCTGTATGGCTTCGGGTGCCAGGTCGGTCAGGGCCTGGGCCTGCAGTTGCGCGTGCTCGCGCTGCGCGGCTTCCAGCAGGGTGGCCGCGCGCTGTTGTGCCGCCTGCAGTTGCTGGCGCAGCGCGGCCAGGCGCTGGCGTTCGGGTGCGGGCAGCAGGGCCTGCAGGTAGGTGGGTTCGTCGGCAAAGGGGCTGGTGCCCAGGGCGGCCTGCCATGCGGATTCGGCCTGGGCCGCTTCCTCGCGCTGGCGGGCCAGCGTGGCCTGGGCCTGTTGCTGCTGGCCTTGCAGGGCATCCTGCTGGCGTGTGAGAGCGGCGATGTCGCTGGCGCATTCGGCCAGGGCCTGCGGCAGCTGTTCCACGGGCGGCAAGGGCAGTGAAGGCGGCTCTGCCACAGCCGTATCGGCGGGATGGGGCTGCGCCGTTCTCTGCTCCTCCCACTGCGCCTCCCACTGTGTTTTCCAGCGCTGCGCATCGGCCTCGGCCGCCTCGCATTCCTTGCGCTGCAAGGCCATGGATTGGGCCAGTTGCTGCAGGTCGTGCCGGGCCTGTTGCCAGTGCTGCCATTCGGCTTCGCGCGCTTCAAGCCAGGGCTGGGCGTCGTCGGGCAGGGTGTGGCCGGCCTCGCCGAGTGAGGCCTGCAACTGCGCGTTCAGCGCCTGGGCTTCGGCCTGCAGGCCGGCGATGGATTGCTGCAGTTCTTCGCGGCGTGCGCTGTGGTCGGCCAGGGCCTGCTGCTGCAGCGCAAGCTGGCCTTGCGCGGTCTGCAGTGACTGGCGGCTGTGCTGGGCGGCGTCCTTGGCCTGTTGCACGGCCTGCTCGCCTTGCTCGGCGGCCTGCACGGCGCGCTTGAGCGTGTCCAGCTGCCGGGCGCAGGCCTGGGCCGATGCGGCGAGGGTGTCGGCCTGTTGCCAACTGTCTGGCGCGAGTTGCAGGGGTTGCGTGAGGCCCTGCCATGTGTGGTGCCATGTGCCGTGCCAGCGTGCGATGTCCTGTTCCAGTTCGTCGGCCTGGCGCTGGCGCGCAGCCTGCGCGGCCGTGGTGGCGGCCAGCGTGGCGCGGGCGGTTTCGCCCTGGGTTTGCAGGGCGTCGAGTTCATCCTGCTTGCGGCGCAGCGCGGCTTCGGTGGCCGAGGCGTCCAGCGCTTCGTAGGCGGCCACGGCCGGGTGCTCGTGCGCGCCGCACAGCGGGCAGGGCTGGCCGGGCTGCAGGGCGTGGCGGTGCTCGGACAGGCTTTGGATGCGCTGCTCCTGCAGGAGCAGGGTCTGCTTGTCCGCGACCTGTTCCTTGACGCTCTTGTACTGCTGCCGCAGGGCTTGCAGCGATGTGTCCTGCGCCCGCGCCTGTGCCTCTCCATCGCGCAATTCCTGCTCCAGCGCAGCTTGCTGGCGCGCAAGTTCGCGGCGCTGCGCGGCCTGGGTTTCTGCCTGGCGCCACAGGTGCAGGCGGTCCTGCTCTGCCTGCTCGCGCGCGCGCAGCTCGGCCATGCCGCCGCTGCCTTGAAGGCGCTGCGCCTGTTCGTCCTGCGCGTGCTGGAGTGCGGCGCTGGCGCGGGCCTGGGCGTCGGTGGCGGCCTGGACCTGGGCCGCGCCGGCTTCGGCGCTTTGCGCCATGCGGGCCTGTTCGGCATCCAGCTTGCGCAGGGCCTGCTGCTGGCTGGCCGCTTGCTGTTGCTGGCTGGCGCGCAGCTTGAACTGCTGGCGCCAGCTGCCCAGGCGCTCGCCCAGCAGGGCGTGGGCGGCATGGTGGGTGCAGAACTGTTCCAGCGTTTGGTGCTCGGCCTGCTGGCGGGCCAGGGTGTCTTGCGCGGCCTGGGCCAGGCGGGCGGACAGGGCCTGGGCATGGCGGTGCTGCAGCAGCAGCCGGGCCTGGGTCTGCTGTTCGTGCTCGCGCAGTTGCTGCAGTTGCTGGCGGCTGTCATCGCAGGCGGCGGTGCTGCGCTGCCAGGCCTGGTGCAGCGGCTGCAGCGCCTGCGCGGGCTCGTCATGGGCCAGTCTTTCCAGTTCGGGCGCGGCCTGCTCCAGTGCCTGGGCGGCGTCTGCGCAGCCGGTGCGGGCGGCCTGCAGTGTCTGGGTGGCCTGGGCCAGTTGCTGCTGCCATTGGTGCTGGGCCTGGGTGCGCAGGTAGTCGGCCTGCAGCGTGGCCTGCTCCGTCACCAGGCTGTCGGCCTGGGCCTGCAGGGCATCGCGCGCCTCGGGCGTCAGCAACTCCACGCCATCGGCCTGGGCCTTGAGCTGGTCCAGGCGCTGGCGGGCGTCGCGGGCGCGTTCGAAGACTTTCTGCGAGATGAGGCCGTAGATCTCGGTGCCTGTCAGCTCTTCCAGCAGGCCGGCGCGCTCATTGGCATTGGCTTGCAGAAAAGCGGCAAAGCCGCCCTGGGCCAGCAGCATGGACTTGGTGAAGCGCTCGAAGTCCAGGCCAGTGATGGCGGCGGTCTGCTCCAGCTTGTCGCGCGTCTGGCTGCTGAGAATGCTGCCGTCGCCCCGGGCCAGTTCCACCTTGGGCGCCTGCAGCGCGCCATCGAGCCTGTCGCGTGCGCGGCGCTGGCTCCAGAAGGCGCGGTAGACCTGCCCCTTGACCTCGAACTCGACCTCGGCCAGACAGTCGGCCGTGTGGCGCGTCATGAGGTCGTTGGCCGATGCCGAGATGTTGTTCAGCCTGGGTGTCTGGTGGTACAGCGCCAGGCAGATGGCATCGAGCAGGGTGGACTTGCCCGCGCCCGTGGCCCCGGTGATGGCGAACAGGCCGTTGCCCGCGAACGGTGCCTGCGTGAAGTCGATGCGCCATTCGCCCTTGAGCGAGTTGAGGTTCTTGAGCCGCAGCGTAAGGATCTTCATGCGCGGGCCTCCTCGCCGTGTTCGCCGGCGCCTGGCTGGGGCGCGTCAAGCCCGGCCACCACTTCCTGGTAGCGCCGGGTGAGGGCCTGGGCCAGGCCGGGCTCCAGTGTTTCCAGCGCCAGGCGGCGCTCGAAGACGTCGGCGGGGCTGATCTCATGCAGCGACTCGCCAGCGGCGGCGGTCATGCCGGCCACCGCCCGGCCGCGCTGGCGCCGCACGCGCAGCAGTTCCACGGGCAGCTCGTCAGCCAGGGCCTGCACGCGGTCGGTGAGCTGGGGCAGGTAGTCGTCCTGCTCCACCACCACCTCCAACCACACGGGCCGTGCAGGGCTGCCGGTCTGGGCGGCGGCGCGCATCAGATCCGGCAAGGCGGTCAGGCTGCCTGCCACCGAGGCCATGGGCTGAAAGCAGGGCACGGGCAGCGGCGTGACGGCCTGCAGCCCTTCGGGGCCCAGGTCCACCAGCAGCATCTGCTTGGACTGGCGGGCCTCGTCAAAGCTCAGCGCAATGGGCGAGCCGCTGTAGCGGATGTGCTCCAGGCCGCCCACTTTCTGCGGCTGGTGGATGTGGCCCAGGGCCACGTAGTCGGCGGGCGGAAAGGCCGAGGTGGGGAAGGCGTCCAGCGATCCCACGTAGATCTCGCGCACGGACTCGCTGCTGCTGGCGCCCACGGTGGTGAGATGGCCCGTGGCGATGATGGGCAGGCGCTGGCCGGATGCGGCGGCCAGCGCGTCACGGCGTGCCATGGCGGCGTCGTGCACGCTGCGGTAGCAGGACTCGATGGCGGCCTGCAGCGCCTGCTGCTTTTGCTCGGCGCTCTGGCCGGGCTGGCTCAGCACCAGGTCGCGCGGGCGCATGAAGGGCAGGGCGCAGACGATGCAGCCGGGCGCGGCCGGCTGCCCCGGCCGGCGCCGCAGCGGCAGCTCGACCACGTGGCTGGCCGTCTCGCCCACGGCGGCAACCACGGTGGTGTCCAGGCAGGCCAGCAGCTCGCGGTTCTCTGCCAGCGTGGCCACGGAGTCGTGGTTGCCGCCCAGCAGCAGCAGGGCCACGCCCGCCGCATGCAGGCGAACCACCAGCTGGCTGTACAGCTCGCGCGCATAGCTGGGCGGCGCGCCGGTGTCGAAGATATCGCCCGCGATGAGCACGGCATCCACCGCCTGGGCATCGACCTGCTCCAGCAGCCAGTCGATGAGCGCAGCGTGCTCGGCCTGGCGGCTCTTGCCCATGAAGTGCTGGCCCAGGTGCCAGTCGGAAGTGTGAAGAAGGCGCATGGTTTCGGTATCGCGGTATCGGTGCAATGTCCGCCGGCTGTGGCGGGGGCGACAGTATGGTCGCTGGCGCGCATGGGTGACAGCAGGACGGCGTGCCGCAGCTAACATCCCGGTTCGCATCAACCAAGGAGACACAGGCATGTTCAGCCACGTCATGGTCGGGGTCAACGACCTCGAAAAATCCAAGCAGTTCTACGACGCATTCCTGGGCGCGCTCGGCGTTGCCCCGGGCATGGCCAACAAGAACCGCTATTTCTACCGCAGCGCGGGCGGCACGTTTGCCATTTCCACACCGATCAACGGCGAGTCTGCCTGCCACGGCAATGGCGCGACCATTGGCTTTGCGACGCAGTCGCCCGAGCAGGCCGACGCGGCCCATGCCGCCGCCGTGGCAGCCGGGGGCGTGACCTGCGAGGATCCGCCCGGCTGGCGCGAGGCTTCGCCCGGTGGCCGGCTGTACCTGGCCTATGTGCGGGATCTGGATGGCAACAAGCTGTGCCTGTTGCATCGGCCGCCCAAGGCCTGAGCGAATACCGCATCCCGGCATATACAAACCCCTCTGCGCCATACTCCCGCCCGAACGCGCCCGCCGGGCGCTCACCCCCAAGGAGAATGCGTGCAATCAGCAAGTGACCAGTGGTTCGACGAGGCGTACTACCAGCGCTACTACTTCGACAAGAAGACCAGCGTGGTCGATACCGAGCATGTGAACCGTCTGGGCGCTTTCGTCTGTTCCTATCTGAGTTATGTGCGCGTGCCCGTGCGCCGCGTGCTGGATGTGGGCTGCGGCATCGGTCTGTGGCGCGAAGCGGTGCAGCGCCACTTCCCCGGTGCCAGCTACCACGGCGTGGAGTTCAGCGAGTACCTGTGCGGGCGCTTCGGTTGGGAGCGCGGCTCGGTGGTGGACTATGCGGCGCATGATCCTGCAGAGCCCTTCGATCTGGTGATCTGCCAGGGCGTGCTGCCCTATCTGAGCCCGCCGGATCTCAAGCGCGCGCTGGCCAATCTGGGGCGGTTGAGCCGAGGCGGTCTGTATGTGGAGGCGGTGGCGCGCGAGGATTACGAACGCGGCGTGATCGATGAGGATCTGACCGATCCGCGCCTGTTCCGCCACCGGGCCGATCTGTACCGGCGCGGGCTGGCCGAGCATTTCAAGGAACTGGGAGGCGGCGTGTGGCTGAGCCGCCGCGCCGAGCTGCCGCTGTTCGAGCTGGAAAGCGTGGGATGAGCCTGGAAATGTCAGCTGTGCCTGCTGCGGCGCAGGATGCCTGCGTGCCTCTGTCCTATCTGCGCGGCGTGGACTCCGGCGTGGCGCCGCATGCGGTCTCGCGGCTGCGCACGCAGCGGCTGGCGCGCAGCACGCGGCCCTTTCTGTCACGCGGCGGGCCGCGCGGTGAGCGTTGCGAGGGATGCCGGCTGCGGCCTTCGCACTGCCTTTGCGCGCTGCGTCCCATGCTGCCGACGCGGGCGGGCTTTTGCCTGTTGATGCACGATGCCGAGCCGCTCAAGCCCAGCAACACGGGCTGGCTGATCGCCGATGTGGTGGAGCAGACGCATGCCTTCGGCTGGGCGCGCACCGAGGCCGATGCGGGCCTGCTGGCCTTGCTCGATGATCCGCAGTGGCAGCCCTATGTGGTGTTTCCCGGCGAGTTCGTGGAGCCGCCGCAGCGCGTGGTGCATGCGCTGTCGGCGCCCCGAGCCGGGGTCGAACCGAACCAAGGCCGGCGTCCGCTGTTCATCCTGCTGGACGCGACCTGGCCCGAGGCGCGCAAGATGTTCCGCAAGAGCCCTTACCTGGACCGCTTTCCGGTGCTGAGCCTGCACCCGGACCAGGTGTCGCAGTACCGTCTGCGTCGCTCCCAGCGCGAAGACCATTTCTGCACCAGCGAGGTGGCGGCCCTGTGCCTGGAGCTGACGGGCGACGGAGGCGACCGGCGCGCAGGCCGCGCGCTGGAGAGCTACCTGGCGCTGTTCACCGAGCACTATCTGCGCGCCAAGAACCAGCAGCCGGTGCAGGCAGACAGTGGCGCGCGCCGTGGTCTGCAGGACGCAGTCTCATCCCGCTGTACGCCTGAAGAATAAAAACGATAGCGGTGAACGCTTGTGTTCATTGGGATTGGCGTCGTTTTGTTCCAAATTGTTGACAGCGCATCCAACTCCCCTTGCCCTGTGTTCGCCAGTGGCTCAACAGGGCGGCGTGAGGCAGGGCGCAGCAGCGGCGGCGACAACTTCCTGTTACGTTCCGGCCGCGGTGCGCTGCCCATACTCGCGGCGTGCGATGAGAGGTGGACAGGCGGCGGGGCGGGGTGACCCAGGACTCCAGGCCGAATGTCCATCGAACCTGGCCCGCAGGCGGTGATGGCTAAAATCGGATTTCGCTGAAATTCATCAGCCATTGCCCTGTACTGCAGGGCATGTTCGTGCACGCAGGGCCGCCCGTAGAGGCGGCCCGCATCCTCCAGGTGCGCCGCAGCCGCGGCTCGCGGATTGCTGGTCACAGCATCCGCCGGGAACCTTGGGGCGTGCCGTCTCTCTTATCGCGCTGGACCATGCGTTGCGACCCTCCCGGGGACGGCTGCGCCATGTCCGCGTGCTCCATTTTTCATGGGGTTTGTTCATGGCCCGGGGCGTATGCCCCGGCGTTGGAAAGGTGTCCGGTTTTGGTGGTCAAGGATTTCAAACTGCACTACAACCCCGCCCTTGACGGGCTGCGGGGCGTGGCGATCCTGTTGGTGATCTTGTCGCACTCCCATGCGCCTTTGTTCGATGGCGCATTCTTCGGGGTGGACCTGTTCTTCGTGCTCAGCGGCTATCTGATCACCTCGCTGCTGCTGATGGAGAACGAATCCGAAGGCCGCATCGGCTTCTGGCGCTTCTATCGCCGCCGCTTCTATCGCCTGATGCCGGCGCTGGCCCTGTTCCTGGGCGCGTACTGCATCTTCGCGCCCTTGCTGTGGCCGGACTTGAATGACATCTACACCGATGCGCTGGTCTCCATCCTCTATCTGGCCGACTACGGCATCGCCTTCTTCGACAGCCCGGACACGCTGCTGCACATGTGGTCGCTGTCGGTGGAGGAGCATTTCTACCTGATCTGGCCGCCGCTGCTGGTGCTGCTGCTGCGCTTTTCCAAGCCGGGCCGTCTGTGGCGCCCGATTGCCCTGCTGTGGGCGCTGAGCTGGCTGTGGCGCGTGTACTGGGTGGACCAGGGCCAGCACTTCTATGAGATCTTCTTTCGCTTCGACACCCGTGCCTCGGGCCTGTTCGCCGGTGCGCTGCTGGCGGCGGTGATGATCGAGCGGCCCGACTTCATCGCTGCACTGAAGGCGCGCATGCACCACGCCATGTGGGTGCCGCTGGCCGTGCCGCTGTTGATGGCGCTGCAATGGGACAACCAGGACGCCATGGTCTGGGGCATCACCGTGGTGGAATGCGCCGCCGTGGTGCTGCTGGTGGCGGCAAGCCAGGGCTCGGGCCTGGTCTTCGACATGCTGTCGTCGCCCACGCTGGTGAAGCTGGGCCGCCTGTCCTATGGCGTCTACCTCTGGCACTACCCGGTGGTGCGCTATCTGCGCGCCGACTTCTCGTGGCCCGTGGTGGTGGCGCTGGGACTGGCGATCTCGGTGGCGCTGTCGGCGCTGTCGTTCTACACGATCGAGCGCTGGGCGTTGCGCATGCGCGATGGCGAGCGCAAGGGCGGCGAGCGCCAGCCGCAGGCGCAGCCGGCCTGAATGCCGGCAGCGCGCCGAAAGCAAAAAAGGGAACGTTGGCACGTTCCCTTTTTTTGTGGGTGAAGGAGATCCGCTGCGCTCTCAGAACCCTGAGCCGGGCTGGGACAGGTACTGCAGTTCCTCGGCCGTGCTGGTGCGGCCCAGGATGGCATTGCGGTGCGGAAAGCGGCCGTAGCGCACGATGACGTCGCGGTGCCGGTGGGCGTAGTCCAGCGTGCCGGCGAGGAACTCGCGCACGCCCTCGCCGCCAGCGTCACCGGCCTGGTCGGCCAGGGCCTGGAAGGCGGCCACGCTGCGGTCCTGCAGGGCCAGGTCTTCGGCATGCTCCAGCGGCAGGTAGCAGAAGATGCGCGCCACGGCTGGCAGGTCGGCATGCCGGTCATGGCCCAGGGCGATGCCGTCCAGCGCCAGTTGCAGCGCCTGCGGGTCGCCTGCAAAGCTGCGTGCCGTGCCCCGGAACAGGTTGCGCGTGAACTGGTCCAGCAACACGATCAGCGCCAGCCGCCCCAGCGCCGTGCCGGCCCAGCCGTCCAGTTGGCCGGCCAGCGCATCTTCGACCAGGGCGCCGAAGCGCTCGCGGATCTGGTCGTCAGTGGCATCGGACTTGATGAACCACAGGTTCTTGCAGGCCAGGGCGCCCGCGTTGTCGGGATGCGCGGAGCCCAGCCAGTAGCTGAGCACGTCGGCGATGCGCGGGTCTGCGGCGTGAGAAGGGGCAATGCTTGTCATCGGTGGCCAGGCTCTTGTCGGATGAGGAAGCCTTCGATTGTGCAGGCGGTGGCGTACTGCCCTTGTGGATGGCAGGTTTTGCGCTGTCAAAGCACAGCTTGTGCAAATGTTTTTCAAGAGAATGCGCACAGGTTTTTCAAGAGAAATTACCGGTGTTATCCACAGATTGGTATTCGGATTTCATTGCTGGTGCCTGTCAATCAGGCACTCATGAATTCAAGATTTCGCGTGGCAATGTTGCGAAAGTCCCCGGAGATGCGCGCATCCTGCGCCACGGCCTGCCAGAAGCGGCGTGCCAGCGCCTGGGCCTGCGGCCATTCGGCCAGCGTGGCGGCCGTTGGTCGCTGGGGCTGGGCGCCGAAGTCGCGCTCCACGATCTCGCCGTTGATGGGCATGTAGAGCATGGGCAGCATGTCGTAGGTGGGCGACAGCGCCCAGTCGCCATGGGGCTGCGGCAGCACGAAGGAGATGTTGCCGTAGTGCCGGTCGGTGTTGGCGATGAGCTGGCCGTAGGCTTCGAGCAGGCGCAGGCTGCGCGCGTCGGCCTCGGTGATGAGGCCGCGTGCGGCCAGTCGGTTGGCCGTGGCCGCCCAGTTGTCCACCTCGCCCACGTACTGGGCATTGAGCACCTGCAGGGACACCATGCCGATGCGTCCAGGGTTGCTGCCCGGGTGGGCCTGTGAGACTGGCACATCGCCCGGCGACGGCTGGCTGCGGTCGAAGCGCTCCGATTCGAGGAAGGCGCGGCCCCCATCGAGGAACAGCCGCGTGCGCGCTGCGGGCAGGCCGTCTTCGGCCAGGGTCTGCAGTGCCAGGTGCTCGCAGACCAGCAGGTCGCGGATGCGCTGCTCGGCCGGCGCGTTGCCTGCCGGGGAGAACTTGACGATGACGCTGCGTCCGGCCGTGATGCAGCAGAACTTGGGCTGCTCGCCGCCCGCCGACGAGCCCGGATGCGTGCCCTGCATGGCCTGCATGGCCAGGCGCGGATAGTCGGCCGCAGAGGCGGCGCGCAGCGTGCGCGCGGGCAGGGAGTGGAAGCGCTCGAAGGCGGCTTCGCCCACGATGAGGTTGCCCGGCAGGTCTTCGCCAAAGCGGGCCAGGGCGCGCAGCACATCGTCCTCGCCCCACTGGCGCGGGTCGCCGCCCAGCTGCAGTTCGGGGTGGCTGTGCGCAAAGCTGCGGCCGATGAAGCCCTGGGGCCGCATGTCGTCCAGGAACCAGGGCAGGCCGTCGTGCTGCTCGCTGAGGCCGTCGGCCTCATCCACCCAGAAGCCGCCGCCGTGCAGGGCGATCATCCGGCCGAAGGGCGATGCATGGCCTTCGGCGTCCACGCGCATGATGGCCACCTCGGCGCCCACGCCCGCCACCTGGCGCGGCAGCACATAGCGCTGCGTGCGCGCCGCCCCCACCTTGCGCACCTGGCCCGACTGGATCAGCGGTGCCAGCGCGCGCGACACCGTGGGCTGGCTCACGCCCAGCATCTGCTGCAACTCGCGCGCCGCCAGCGCACCGCCCTGGCGGCGCAGTGCTGCCAGCACCTGCAGGGAGAGGTCTTCAGTGGGCATGGGGAATCAATTCATGAATGGATGAAACAAGGGGTTAATTTATTGAAAATCAAGGATTTATGCAAATCCATGAATGGATATATGAATAGATAAAAAAACCGCGCCCAAGGGCGCGGCAAAGCTGGATTTCGCGGCGGCTTGCAGGTCTGCGAATCACGATCACAGCCTGTGAAACTGGCGTGCTCCAACTCAGAGACGCCGAGCAAGAGCCGCCTCGCGGCGGGGGCGCCTAGCCGAGGGCGTCGTCCCCTGGGGGAAGCGGCGCCAGCCGCTCAGGGGGTCAGAAATTGTGCGTGATACCCAGGCTGATGCCGCTGGCGCGTGTCTTGTTGCCTGCGCCCTGGTAACCGTTCTTCCATTTGGTCGTGTCCAGCTCCAGGAACAGGCTGGTGCGCTTGGACAGCTGGTAGTCCACGAAGCCGATCAGGCGCTGGAAGCCGTCGTCGCCCTGGCCCGTGCGCTCGCGGTCCACCTTGTAGTAGCCGCCGTTCAGGCCGATGACGGGTGTGATGGCGTAGCGTGCGCCCAGCGCCAGGATCTTGTTCGTGGTTTTCGCGGTGTCGCTGGTCTCGGCCTTGTTGCGGCCGTAGTTGAGCATCAGGCGCAGGTCGCCACGGCTCCAGGCGCCACCGATGTTGGCGGCGTCCAGCGTGCGTCCGCTGGCGTCGTGGAACTGGGTGTAGGCGCTGGTCAGCACCAGATCGTCCTGGCGCCAGTCCAGGCCCAGGCCGCGCGTGTCCAGGCGCGAGGCCGACACGCCGGTCTCCCCGAAGCTGTACATGGCGCGCGCCGTGAGGCCTCCAAAGCTGCCCGAGTACTTGATGGAGTTGTTGACGCGGTTGGAGCCCACCTTGGTGTTGGTGGCGCCCCATTCGTTGTTGAGGCCGTGGCCCGTGAGGCTGGTGACCTGGATGTTGGGGTTCAGGCCCGCAAAGCGCAGGGCGATGGGATCGACCAGGCCCACGGAGTCGGAGATCAGCGTGTTCTGCCGGCCAGCCGTGACCGCGCCCCAGTGGCCGGCCAGGCCCACGATGGCCGCCCGGTCGAAGGTGCCGGCCACGCCGCCGATGCCGCCCACGTCGGCGCCCAGCGTGGATTCGAGGTTGAAGATGGCGCGCAGGCCGCCTCCCAGGTCCTCGCTGCCGCGTATGCCCCAGCGGCTGGTGGGACCCACGCCGCTGTTGACCGAGCCCATGCTGCCCGCAGCCGGCGCATTGGCGCCCGACAGGCCGCTTTGTGCGCGCACCGACACGTCGATGATGCCGTACAGGCTCACGCTGCTGGTGGACTGCGCCAGGGCGGGGCCGGCCGCGCAGCCTGTGGCCAGCAGGGCGAGGGCGATGTTCTTCTTCATGGTGTCTCCTTGATTTCTTCTGGAAGGCGGGAACTTTGCGAGCGGCCGAGTTTCCGTATGGGAGCCGGTACTGCCTATGTCCGGCGGGCACTAGCTGCTATGTCGTTTCGTTCTCGAAGTGGCTGCGCGCAGGTGCCGGGCAACACCCACTGCAGGGACAGGGAATAGCCCCTGGCGGGACAATGTCGCTCTCAAAAAACATAGCGCCATGCGTATGGCATGCATGGCGCTTCAGGGTTTCGTGTCGGGCTTTCTGAGGCTTGTGCTGTCGTGATGAATCGCCGCTTTTTGTTGATGGTCGTGGCAGCGGGCTGCAGCCTGGCCGCGACCGGATGTTCGGGAAAGTCCGGACCTGGGAATGTCTCGGTTTCGCGGCAAAGGCTGCAGGAGGTGGTGGCCCAGCGCTTTCCCCGGCAGTTCCCCGTGGCCGGCATGCTGCAGCTCAAGCTGCATTCGCCGGTGCTGGGATTGCTGCCCGAGCGCAACGCGCTCAATGCGGTGCTGCAGGCCGATCTGTCGGGGCCCGTGCTCAAGCAGGGCTATGGCGGCCATCTGAACTTGGACTTCGCGCTGCGCTACGAGCCCACGGACCGCACGCTGCGCGCCCACCAGATCAAGGTCAACAGCCTGGTCATCAATGACCTGGCGCCCGCCATGAGCGACATGCTCACCACCTACGCCAGCGCGCTGGCCGAGCAGGCGCTGGGCCAGCTCGTGCTCTACCAGCTGCAGGACAAGGAACTGGCCCTGATGGACTCGCTGAACATGGAGCCCGGCGCCATCACGGTGACGCCGGACGGCCTGAGCGTGGCCCTGGTCCAGAAGCCCGTCGCGCCGCGCTGAGCGCAGCGGCGCGCCTTCGTCCTTCCCTTCGCCCGCGCCTCAGTCTGCGCGGATATTGGCGGCGCGAATCACCTCGCCCAGCTCGGCGCTCTCGGCCTGAATGAAGGCGCCGAACTCGGCCGGCGTGCCGCCCATGGGCGATGCGCCGATGTCGGCCAGCTTCTGCAGCACGGCGGGCTGGGCCAGGCTCTTGTTCAAAGCCTGGTTCAGCGCCTGCACCACGGCCGGCGGCGTGCCGGCCGGCGCCACCAGGCCCCACCACACGGTGGCCTGCACATTCACTCCCAGCGAGCGTGCCGTGGGCACGCCCGGCAACAGGCGCGAACCATTGTGGTTGAGCACCGCCAGGGCGCGCAGCGCACCGCTGCCCACATGGCCGGCCACCTCCAGCGGGTTGATGGCCATGAAGTCCAGCCGCCCGCCCAGCAGGTCGGTCACGGCGGCCGAGCCGCCCTTGTAGGGAATGTGCACGGCCTGGAAGCCGCCTGCGCGCTCCAGCAGGGCACTGGCCATGTGGCCCGAGCTGCCCACGCCAGCCGTGCCATAGGACAGCGCGCCGGCCTTGGCCTTGCCGGCGGCGATCAGCTCGGCCAGGTTCTTGTGGGGCGACTTGGCGTTGACCACCACGACCAGCGGCGCCTCGCCGATGCGGCCCACCGGGATGAGGTCCTTGAGCGGATCGAAATTGAGCTTGGCGTACAGCGCCTTGTTGGTGGTCAGCGTATTGGATGCCGTCAGCAGCAGGTAGCCGTCGGCCGCGCCGCGTGCCACCGCGCCCATGCCGATGTTGGTGCCGCCGCCGGGCTTGTTGTCCACCACCAGGGACTGGCCCAGCAGCTCGGCCATGGGCGGCGTGACCAGGCGCGTGATGATGTCCACGCCGCCGCCGGGCGAGTAGGGCACGACTACGGTCACGGGGCGCTCGGGGTAGCCGGCCGCTGTGGCGACCAGGGGCAGGGCCGCCCAGGCGGCGGCGGTGGTGCCGAGCAGGGCCAGTGCGTGGCGGCGGGTGGAATGTCTTGTCATGCATGTCTCCGTTGATTGTTATGACCCGGCGGCAGGGCCGGGTCTGCCATTATTTAGCGTGCCAAGCATGGCTGGGCGCCGAACGTTACGATGCAGCGGCCATCGATTTCTTGGCGAACCCGTCCAGCCTTCAAGGTGCCCCATGACTTCACAGAATCCGCTTTCCGCCTTTTCCGTCACGCGCAAGTGGCCGGCCACGCAGCCGGACCGCATCCAGCTGTATTCCCTGCCCACGCCCAACGGCGTCAAGGTGTCGATCGCTCTGGAGGAGATGGGCCTGCCGTATGAGGCGCACCGCGTGGGCTTCGAGAGCAATGACCAGCTCTCGCCCGAGTTCGTGGACACCTTTCCCAACAACAAGATCCCGGCCATCCTGGACCCGCAAGGCCCGGGCGGGAAGCCGCTGGCGCTGTTCGAATCGGGCGCCATCCTGGTCTACCTGGCCGAGAAGTCCGGCAGCCCGCTGCTGCCCGCCGACCCGGCCGCGCGCTATGAAACGCTGCAGTGGCTGATGTTCCAGATGGGTGGCGTCGGCCCCATGTTCGGCCAGTTGGGGTTCTTCCACAAATTCGCGGGCAAGGACTTCGAGGACAAGCGCCCGCGCGACCGCTACGTGAACGAGTCCGTGCGCCTGCTGGGTGTGCTGGAGCGCCGCCTCACAGGCCGCGCCTGGGTGATGGGCGAGCAGTTCACCATTGCCGACATCGCCCTGTGGCCCTGGGTGCGCAACATGGTGGTGGAGCAGGGCTACAACGCGGCCGAACTGCTGGGCTGGGAGCGCTTTCCCGAGCTGCAGCGCGTGCTGGCCGCCTTCGTGGCGCGCCCGGCCGTGCAAAAGGGCCTGGTGACGCCGCCGCGCAACTGACCCGGCGGGCGTTGCATTCCTGGGCCGCACTGTCCCAGCCATGGTGGCTTTCAAAACCGGCGCGGGGGCCGCATCTGTCCGAGAATGCAGCGCCCCCTTTTTTCTTGCGGGCGCAGCCTCACAGGAGCCACGATGACCGCAGCCACCACCCCCGTCCTCCAGAGCCAGCCGCTGGGCCCGCTGTGGCCCACCATGGACCCCTTCCTGTTCTGTGCCCACCATGACGATGCCTATCCGCCCAGCGATGGCCGCCTGGGCGTGCAGGCCGTGGACCTGGAAGGCCGCCAGATGGGCAGCGACTTCAGCCGCAAGGACGGCTTTTCCATGTACCACGGCGATGGCGTGCCGGGCTTTCCCGGCCACCCGCACCGCGGCTTCGAGACCGTGACCCTGGTGCGCAAGGGCCTGATCGACCATTCCGATTCGCTGGGCGCGGCCGCGCGCTTTGGCGGCGGCGACGTGCAGTGGCTGACGGCCGGCAAGGGAATCCAGCATTCGGAGATGTTCCCGCTGCTCGACAGCGACGCGCCCAATCCGCTGGAGCTGTTCCAGATCTGGCTGAACCTGCCTGCGCGCTCCAAGATGGTGGAGCCGCACTTCACCATGTTCTGGAACGAGCGCATCCCGCGCCTGGAGCACGCAGACGCCGCAGGCCGCAGGACCGTGGTCACCGTGGTCGCAGGCAGCCTGCCCGGCACGGCGGCCGCCCTGCCGCCGCCGCCCGAATCCTGGGCCTCGCAACCCGAGGGCGACGTGGCCATCTGGACACTGCGCCTGGAGCCCGGCGCACGCTGGACGCTGCCGCGCGCAGCCGGTGCGGACACGCAGCGCATGCTGTATTTCTTTGCAGGCCAGGCACTGCAGGTCGGGCCCACGGCGCTGGCACAGCATGCGGCCCTGCATGTGGATGCCACGCAGGACTGGGAGCTGCACAACAGCGGCGCCGACGCCGTGGAATGCCTGGTGCTGCAGGGCCGCCCCATTGGCGAGAGCGTGGCGCAGTACGGCCCCTTCGTGATGAATACGCAGCAGGAAATCATGCAGGCCATGCAGGACTACCGGCGCACCCAGTTCGGCGGATGGCCCTGGGCCGAGCAGGACCCGGTGCATGGCGCAGAGAACCGGCGCTTTGCGCGCTACCCGGGCGCTGCGGCCGAGGAGCAGCCGCCGGCCGCCTGAGTCCGGTCAGGCCGCGTCAGGCCGTGTCTGCGGGCGGATGAAAGCTGGCCGGCGCGGGCGTGCGCCCCAGCTCCTTGAGGATCTTCAGCGTGATGGCCATGCCGGTGTTGCCTGCGGGCACGCCGGCATAGACGGCGGTCTGCAGCAGCACTTCGCGGATGGTGTCCAGATCCAGCGGCGCGGCCTCGGCATCGGCCGGGTCGGCCAGCAGCCCCGTACGGATGTGCAGCTCGAACTCTTCCCAGCGGCCCATGGAGGCCGTGATGGCCAGCACCATGATGCGGCGCGTGCGGCGCTCCAGGCCGGGGCGGCTCCAGATGCCGTCCCAGGCATAGGCCGTGATCATGCGCTGGAACTCCACATTCAGTTCGTTGGCGCGCGCCACGGATTGGTCCACCCATTCATCGCCCAGCACGCGGCGGCGGTTGGCAAGGCCGCGCTGCAGGGCGTCGGCGGAAGGTTCGGTCATGGCGGGGGTTCCTGTGTCAATCATGGGAATGGGCATTGGCGTGGGCGTGGGTCTGCGGCGCTGCCAGCAGCGCCAGGCACGCATCATGCGATGCCTGCACGGCGCGGGCCGGGTCGCAGGCCCGGGCCAGCGCATCTTGCAGCGCCTGCAGGGCCGCTGCGTCCAGCCGGGGCGCGGCCCATTCGGCCAGCAGCAGGCGCAGCTCGCGCCCCTGCTCCAGCGCCTGCGGGGCCAGCAGCTCCACGGCGGCCAGGGCCTCGGGCTTGCCCGTCCAGGGTGCCATGGCGTGCACGCAGGCCTCTGAAAACACCAGTCCGTGCAGGCCCCGCACATGGCCCAGCATGCGCTGCGGATGCACCTGCAGCGACTGCGCGGCCTGGCGCAATGCGGCGGCGGCGCCATGCACATGGCGCCACAGGTCGGGCCAGTGCGCGACCTCGGCCTGCCACTCGCCCAGCGCGCGCTCATGGGCCTGGGCCATGCAGCCCAGCAGCAGGGCCGCAAGCTGGGGCACGGCCTGGGCCTGTGCCACTGCCTGCATCAGGTGCACGGGATTGCGCTTGTGCGGCATGGCGCTGGAGGTGCTGCCGCGCGGCGCCTCGCTGACCTCGCCCACCTCGTACTGCGCCATCAGCGACCAGTCCTTGGCCAGCTTGGCCAGGCTGCCGCCGCATACGGCGGCCTCCATGGCCAGGCGCATCCAGTCGTCGCGCTGGGTATGCCAGCTGTGGCCGCAGGCCGACAGGCCCAGGCGCCGGGCCAGTGCCTGCTCCACCTCGGCACGGCGGTTTCCCAGCACGGCGCCATTGCCCACGGCGCCGCCCAATTGCACGCACAGCGCAGCGGTGGCAAGCCTTTCAAACTGTTCGATGCTGCGCCCCACGGCGGCAGCCGACTGCGCGCACTTGAATCCGAAGCTGGTGATCTGCGCGGGCTGCAGCAGGCTGCGCGCCAGCATGGGCGTGGCCGCGTGCGTGCGGGCCAGGGCCTGCAGTGCGGACTGCAGCGCGTCCAGCTCGGCCAGCAGCGCCTGCAGGGCCTGCTGCGTGAGCAGGGCCTGCGCCGTGTCCACGGCGTCCTGCGTGGTCGCACCCCAGTGCAGCCAGGGCAGGCCTTCGGGGGCGTGGGCCTGCAGCCACTGCTGCAGCGGCCGCACCACGGCCAGGCCCAGCGCGCCGCTGGCGCGTGCCTGCTCCACCACGCCTTCGCACGTGAGCGGCGCCTGCGCGCAGGCGCGCGCAATGGCCTCGGCGGCCGGGCGCGGCACCAGGCCGCAGTCGGCCTGGGCCTGGGCCAGCGCGCTCTCGAAGCGCAGCAGCGCCTGCAGCCAGCGCGCGTCCGCAAACCAGTGGCCGCTGTCGGCGGGGCCCAGATAGTCCTTCACCAATGACATGCTGTCCTTGCCGGTCTCAGGCCGTGGCGCCCGAGGCCTTGATCACGGCGGCCCACTTGGCGCTCTCCACCTGGATGCGGGCCGCGTACTGCGCGCCATCGCCCAGCAGCGGCACGGCGCCCTCGATGCCCAGGCGCGACTGGAAGGACTCGGCAGACGCCACCTTGAGGATGTCGCGCCCCAGCGCGCGCACCGTCTCGGCAGGCGTGCCCCTGGGCGCGAGGATGCCGTAGGTCAGCGAGCTCTCGAAGTCGGCCAGTGCACGCACGCCGGACTCGGCCACCGTGGGCACGTCGGGCAGCTGGGGCTGGCGTTTGGCTCCGGTCACGGCCAGGGCGCGCAGCTTGCCGGCCTTCACCAGGGCCATGGCCGCGGGAATCACGCCAAAGCTGAAGTCCACATTGCCGCCCACCAGGTCGGTCAGCGACGGGGCCGTGCCCTTGTACGGCACGTGGATGGCCTTGGCGCCCAGCGCGTGGGCGAACATCTCGCCCGTCAGGTGGCCGCCCGTGCCCGAGCCGCTGGAGGCGTAGTTCATCTCGCCGCTGCGCTTGCGCATCTGCTCGGCCAGATCGGCCACGCTGCGCACGGGCGAGGAAGCCGGCACGACCAGCAGCAGGGCCGACGAGGCGAACATGGCCACCGGCTGCAGATCGGTGGCCGCATTGAACTTGAGGCCCGGATACAGCGAGGGATTGATGGACACCGTGCCCGTATGGCCCAGCAGCCAGGTGCTGCCGTCGCCGGCCGCACGCACCACGGCTTCCGTGCCCAGATTGCCGCCCGCGCCGGCCTTGTTCTCCACGATCATCCCGTAGCCGAAGGACTCGTTGAGGCCATGCGCCATCTGCCGCGCGAACACATCGTTGCCGCCGCCCGGCGCAAACGGCACCACCAGGCGGCTGCCGCGCTTTTGGGCCCAGGCCGGCAGCGCACAGGCGGCCAGCGCGGCGGCGGCGGTGGACAGCCACATCCGGCGCGGCAAAGAGGTCTGAGAGGCTTGAGCGGTTTGAGAGGTGGGCCGGGAATCCATGCGTCTGTCTCCTGAAATAGTCGTTGTCACGCAGTGTGGTGCAGCGCAGCCTGGGAAAACAGCAGTTGCATCTGCGTTGTGATTCAAGAAAATGTGTGAAATGGACGTGAGATACATACACAATTTCTTGAGAGTGGTGGACACCGGCTCCATGTCCGAGGCCGCTCGCCAGCTGGACCTGAGCCCCTCGGCCATTGCCCAGCAAATGCGCGTGCTGGAAGGCGAGCTGGGTGCGCCGCTGCTGGTGCGCCATGGCCGCAGCGTGCGCGCCACCGAGGCGGGCGAGCGGCTGTTCGAGCGTGGCCGCCAGCTGCTGCAGGACTTCGAGGGCCTGCGCGAGTGGGTGGCCTCGGACGCGGACGGCGGCGAGCTGCGGCTGGGCACCGTGAACACGGCGCTGCACGGCTTTGTGCCCGCCGTGATGCGGGCCTTCGTGGCGCGCCACGCCGAGGTGCGCATCAGCGTGCGCGCCGGCCTCACGCCCGAGCTGTACACGGCCCTGGTCCAGTCCGAGCTGGACGTGCTGATCTGCCTGCAACCCTCGTTCGACCTGCCCAAGACCGTGTGCTGGGCCGAGCTGCGCCAGGAGCCTTTGGTCGTGCTGTGCCGCGCCCGCGATGCGCAGCAGGACCCGCTGGCCCTGCTGCGCACCCGGCCCCTGGTGCGCTACGACCGCTCCCTGGCCGGTGGCCGGCTGGCCGACCGCTACCTGCGCGCCCAGGGCATTGCGCCGCTGGAGCGCATGGAACTGAACTCGGTGCTGGCCGTGGCCATGATGGTGGACCAGGGCCTGGGCGTGGGCCTGGTGCCCGACATAGGCCCCGTGCTCTCCCAGGGCCGCGACGTGCGCGTGCTGGCGCTGCCCGAGCAGGGCGCCGCTGCGGACGGCGCCGGCTCCCGCCCCGCCGATGCCCGCAAGGTGGGCCTGCTGTGGCTGAACACCTCGGCCCGCGCGCGCTGGGCGCGCAGCCTGCTCGAATGCGCGCGCGAGTGCCTGGCTTGAGGTCGGGCGGCCGGTGAACCCACGACCGCGACGCTGGAATGCCCCAGGTCGCCGACAATGGCAGCTTTGCGCGGCGCGCCTTCTGCGCTGCGGTTTTCCAAGGCCTTTGCCATGAACATCACCAAAGACACCGCCGTCACCATCAACTACAAGATCACCGACAAGCTGGGCAAACTGCTCGACAAGGGCGACGTGGCCTATCTGCACGGCGGCTACGACAACATCTTCGCCAAGGTGGAAGCCGCCCTGGACGGCAAGGCCGTGGGCGACACGCTGACCGTGGACCTGGCCGTGGAAGACGCCTTCGGCGCGCGCGACGAGAGCCTGACCCGCACCATCCCCAAGGGCGAGTTCCCGCCCGGCGTGAAGGTCGGCGGCCAACTGCGCGGCACCGATGACCAGGGCCAGCCCCAGATCTACCACGTGGTCAAGATCAAGGGCCCCGTGGTGCTGCTGGACGGCAACCACCCGCTGGCCGGCATGGCGCTGCACTTTGCCTGCAAGGTCACCGAAGTGCGCGCGGCCAAGCCCGAGGAAATCGAGCACCGCCACGTGCACGGCGGCCACGGCCACCACCATTGAGAGGCAGGGCCGGGATACACCCGGTCCGCACGGCCCCGCAAAGCACAAAGGCCGCCTGGCATGCCCGGCGGCCTTTGTGTTTTCCGACTAGACCGCCTCCAGCGCCAGCAGCGCCGTGGCGGTGTTGGAGATCGGTATGTGGTAGTTGCCGTGCACGCGGCGCACGCCGGGCGCAGCCGCGGACAGGGCGCCGCGCATGGCCAGCCACATCAGCAGTTCCACGCCCTGGGTGCCGGTCTTTTCCACCAGTTCATGCACGCTGAACTGCGTGGCCCATTCGGGATTGGTGGCCAGGCTGTCGAGAAACTGCAGGTCGAAGGCCTTGTTGATGAAGCCCGCGCGCTCGCCATCGAGCTGGTGCGACAGGCCTCCTGAGGCAATGACGGCCACGCGCTGGTCGCTGTTCCAGCGCGCGATGGCCCGGCCCACGGCCTGGCCCAGCGCATAGCAGCGGCGCGCCGAGGGCAGCGGGAACTGCACGGTGTTGATGCACACCGGCACGACGGCCACAGGGCAGTCGCCCTCGGGCCAGAACAGCTTGAGCGGCAGCGTGCAGGCGTGGTCCACCAGCATCTCCTGGCAGCTGACCACGTCGAAATCCTCGCCCACCAGGGACTCGATCAGGTGCCATGACAGCTCCGTGTGGCCGCGCAGCGGTGCCAGCGTGGGAATGCCCCAGCCTTCGTCGGCGTTGCAGTAGCGCTCGGCCGCGCCCACGGCGAAGGTGGGCATCTTGTCGAGGAAGAAGTTCAGGCCGTGGTCGTTGTAGAACATCACCACCACGTCGGGGCGCTGGGCGGCCAGCCATTCGCGGATGGGCGGGAAGCCGTCGAAGAAGGGCTTCCAGTAGGGCTCGTTCTGCAGGCCCTTGTGGATGGCGTTGCCGATGGCGGGAATGTGCGAGGTGCCGAGGCCGCCGATGAGATGTGCCATGGTGGGTGTCTCCTGTGCTGTGTCTTGCGTGTGGTCTGCGGCGGTGCTCAGGCGTGCGAGCGCAGCAGGGCCTGGAACTCGGCTTTGGTCATGCCGGTCTGCTGGGCGCCTATGTCCTGCATGTCCAGGTGAAAGATGCCGGCCAGCTTGGCCAGGTAGTAGGCGTTGCCGCCGGCCGCGATCATCTGCAGCACGTTGCGGGCGCGCACGGCATCGGCCTGCTCCTGGTTCAGGCCGTAGCTGCGCATATAGTCCTCCTCGTCGGCCAGGAAGGCCTGGCGGTTGGCCAGCTCGTTGAAGGAAAAGCACATGCTGTTGAGCGCATAGCCCTTGCGGGCCTGCCTGCCATCGAACAGGGTGGTGCCGGGAATCTGCGGCTGGTCGGCCATGTTTTGTCTCCGGTATTTGCGTTGGATCAGCGGCAGTGTCCGGCGCGCGTTGCCAAAGATAAAGCGGCGGCCAATCATGGAATGCATGAGACAAATCGATGGATCGCAGCTCGATGGCAGGCTGCTGCAACTGCTGCTGGCCGTGCTGGAGACCGGCAGCGTCACGGCGGCGGCTCAGCGCCTGGGCGTGACGCAGTCGGCCGTCAGCCATCTGCTGGACAAGCTGCGCGCCATCACGGGCGACCGATTGTTCGTGCGGCAGGGGCGGGGCATTGCGCCCACGGCCCATGCACTGGCGCTGCAGGACCCGGCGCGCGAGCTGCTGCGGCAAATGCAGCAGTTCGGCCGGGGGCCCAGCTTTGACCCCGCGCACTGGCGTGCCGAGATCACCATTGCCGCCAACGACCTGCAGCGCGAGTTGCTGCTGCCGGCGCTGGCCCGGCGCCTGCGCACGCAAGCGCCCGCAGCCATGCTGCGCGTGATCGACAGCGGCGCGCCGGATGCCGAACTGCTGCGCTCGGACGCCTGCCTGCTGGCCATCAGCCCGCGTCCGCCCGATGCCACGGACATCGTGCAAAAGCGCCTGTTCAGCGATGAGTACGCAGTCTTCTATGACAGCGCCGTGCGACAGCCGCCGGCCAGCCTGGCCGACTATCTGCAGGCCGACCACGCCACCGTGGCCTATGCCGACCGCCAGGCCCTGGATCTGGACCTGCAACTGCAGGCGCGCGGGCTGGAGCGCCGCTTTGCCGTGCGCGTGCCGGGCTTTGCGGCGCTGGCCGCCTTCGTGCGCGGCACGCCGCTGCTGGCGACGGCGCCGTCGCTGCTGGGCCGCACGGCCCTGTCATCGCTGGCCAGCTTTGCCGTACCCGTGGACTGCCCGCCGCTGCCCATGTTCATGATCTGGCACGCGCGCCACCAGGCCGATCCCGCCCATGCGTGGCTGCGCGGGCAGTTGCAGCAGGTGGTGGCGCAGGCGCTTGGCGGCGCCGGGCCGTCAATGCCTGCGAAGCAAGGCGCGGCGCAGCAGGCGCGCGGCGCGGTTGCGGATCTGGAAGGGGCTGTGGCTCACGGCCGGGCTCACGCGGGCGCGTGAGCAGGCGGCCAGGAAGTCGCGCAGCAGCACGCTGTCATCCAGCGTGCTGGTGTCCGGGTTGCGGAACTGGAATTCGGGGTGCCACTGCGTGGCCGCGATATAGCTCTTGAGCGTGCCGGGCTTGCGGAAGATGGCCTCGGGAATGCGGTCGGGCAGGCTCCAGGCCTCCACATCGAACTCGGGCGCCACGTCCTTGATGCCCTGGTGGTGGATGCTGTTCACGCGTGCGCGGTCCAGAGTGGGGTACAGCGCCTCCAGCCGGCTGCCGGGCACGATGGCGATGTCGTGGTAGTGGCGGTCGTACTCGGTGGGATTGCGGTGCAGCTGCGAGCCGGGCACCTGGGTCTCGATGTCCTGGTAGAGCGTTCCGCCGAAGGCCACGTTGATCAGCTGCAGACCGCGGCAGACGCCGAAGATGGGCTTGCCGGCCTGGGAAAACGCCTCGACCACGGCCAGGTCGTAGAGGTCGCGCACGCGGTCGCCCAGCCATTCGGGGCGCATGGGTTCCTCGCCATAGCTGCCGGGCCAGACATCGGCGCCGCCGTGCATGACCACGCCGTCCAGCCACTCGGCATAGTGCTCCAGCGTCACGTCGCCGCGCGCGGTCTCGCCTGTGGGGCAGGGCACCATCACCACCATGGCGCCGGCCGACATGATCCAGTGCGCTATCGATTGCTCCACGTACTGCAGCGTCTTGCCCGTGAAAAGCGGACGCTGCGGGTCCGCATGGGAGAAACAGGCCGAAAGGCCGATCTTGAGGCGGCGTGAGGCAAGTGGGCTCATGGGGTGGTGGGCAAGGGGAAAGTCCTGATGGTCACGTTGTAAGCCCAATCGTGCCTGCGACCTGTAGGAAGGGGTTGAACGCCCGCGACCGGCGCAGGGCCATCACTGCAAATAGGTGTAGGTGAATGCAAGAGTTGTCTTGAGGCATCTCAAGCTTTTTCCGTCCATTCGTGCAGGCGCCCCGCCCGCGGGTGTAGCCTGTAGGCAGGGGTTGGGGCTGCGGATGCTGCAGCGCGAAAAACCTGACGACGCAGGGTGCGACTTGCTGTGCAGGCAGCCCGCATGGCGTTACGATGGATTCGCCAGTTCATCAATGGCCCCGACAACCCCGCCGCGCCGGTGGTGCGGCTTTTGGCGACTAGGAGGATATGCATGCAAGTTCAGGTTCATGCCGACGATTCGATCCAGGGTGGCGAGTCCTTGGCGCAATGGGCGCAGGAAGAGATCAACGCCAAGCTGGCGAGATTCAAGGACTACGTGGTACGCGTGGAGGTTTTCCTCACCGGCGTCGATGCGCTCAAGACCTCTGGCGCTCCCGGCAAGCGCTGCGTTCTGGAGACCCGGGCCAATGGCCGCCCGCCGATCGCCGTGAACGCCGAGGCTGAAAAGGTCAAGGATGCCTTCAACGCGGCCATTGAAAAGCTGAAGCGGGCCGTGGAGACCGACCTGGGCAAGCTCAAGGACAAGAACGGCCGCGAGAGCGTTCGCGGCGTGGAAGACGGCACCGAGGTGGATGCGGCCAGCCCGGCCTGACCCTCGAAATCCCCGCAACACAAACGGCAAGGCGCCCCATTGGGGCGCCTTTTTGTTGGGCAGGGCCATGGCTGCAGGTCGATCGCCGCAGCAAGCGTGTTCAGCGCGAGGCGCGCAGCACCACGCCGTCCAGCGAAGGCGCATGCAGCGGCTTCAGGGGCGATGCCAGCGGCGGCCCGAAGCGGCGCGCCGCACCTGCGGGTAGGGCCTGCGCATCCTGAGCGGCCTCCGCTTCCCATTGCGCGCGGGCCTCGGCGATTTCTTCGCTGGTGCGGGCCACGAAGTTCCACCACAGCAAGATGGCTTCATCCATGGGCTCGCCGCCAATGACCAGCAGGCGGCTGCCGGGCGTGGTCTCGATGGCGACCGAGGCCGTGCCCAGGGGCAGGTAGAGCAGTTCCTCCACCGGCAGGGGCTGGCCGTTCACGCTCACGCTGCCTTCCAGGCTGAGCACTGCATGCTCGAAATCGGCGCGCAGCGGCAGCGTGGCGACGGCATTGCCATTGCCCGCGCTGTCCGCATGCAGGTCCACGCTCATCAGGGGCGTGTGCACCTCGGCCGGCGACGTCAGGCCCAGCGCTTCGCCGGCCAGCACCGTGGCCGTGAAGTCGCCCACCGTGGTCCTGGGCAGCTCGGGGTAGTGCTGGAAGCGCGGCGGACCGTTGCGGTGCGACTCGGGCAGCGCAATCCACAGCTGCGCGGCGTGGATGTGCGAGGGCGTCTGGCTTTCCTCGGAGTGGGCGATGCCGTGGCCGGCCGTCATCAGGTTGACCTGGCCGGGGCGGATGATCTGGGTGTGGCCCAGGCTGTCGCGGTGCAGCACTTCGCCGCGGATCATCCAGGTGAAGGTCTGCAGGCCGATGTGCGGATGCGGGCTGACCTGCATGCCCGGTGGCGCGGGGTCGGCAGGACCGGCGTGATCGAGAAAGCACCAGGCGCCGACCTTGCGCAAGGCGCGCTGGGGAATGGCGCGCTGGATGGGAATGCCGCCCACATCGGCGGTGCGGGTGGGCAGGTGCTGGGGTTGGGAGTGGGGCTGGGACGTGTCGGACATGGTCGGATCGGCCTGTTTCGTGGGGGAAGCCACCAGTGTCGTGCAGCGCGGCGCAGCAGGCAAACGCGGCTCGCATCGATTGGGCCTGTTCGCTGACAGCGCGTTCTCAGGAACATTGTTTACATTCGAAGAACGGACCGGCGCCCGCCATTTTGGCGGGCGCCGGCCTCACTCTTACAGGAGAAAACGCCATGAATACATCCGTACAGACGCAAGCCGAAGCCGCTGAAGAGGCGGTCCAGAGCGCCGTGGAAGTCCAGCGATTCCCCGAGAAGTTCGAAGCCACGGTCACCGGCAATGTGCAGCACCGGGTAGGCGACGGCCCCCTGGAAGACATTCCGCGCGGCACCCGTGTGCAGGTGGCCACGGCCATCGGAAGCTATGTGCTGTCCTGGACCCAGGACGAGCAGCCGATCACCGTGTCGCTGGCCAAGCGCGAGTTCGAGCTCTATGTCGACACCGGGGAGATCGAGGTCAGCCAAGCCTGACGCCGGCCATGTCCCCATCCACTCCCAAAAGCCCTGCGGCCTGACAGCTGCAGGGCTTTTTGCATGGTGGCCCGGCCCGCGCTCAGGCCGGCAGCTGCAGCGCGGTCTGGATGTGTACCTCGCCGGCCAGCAGCTTGTGCACGGGGCAGGCCTCGGCCACCTGCAGCAGGCGCTGGCGCTGCTCGTCGTCCAGCGCGCCTTGCAGCGTGATCTGGCGCTCGATCAGGTTGCCGCTGGCGGGCGTGCCTTCGGGGTTCAGGCGCAGTTGCACGTCCACCTGCCCCAGCTTCCACTGCTTGCGCGCCGCGTACATCTGCAGCGTGACCGTGGTGCAGGCGCCCAGGGCCGACAGCAGCAGTTGCAGCGGGTTGGGCGCCGTGTCGCCGCCGCCCTTGTCCGCGGGCTCGTCCACATGCCAGCTGTGGCCTTGGGGGTCGCCGAGCGTGACGCGATAGGGGATGTCCGTGCTGGTGGCGTGGGCGCTGTGGATCATGGAAGGTCCTTTGTCCTGGGGTGTCGCAAGAGGGGTGGGAGAGGCAACGGACGACTCTACGCCTGCTTCGCGTCCGCTGCCCGGGGCCGGTGCTTCATGCGCAGCGGGATTTTGAGGTAGTGCACGCCATTGGCCTCGGCCGCAGGCCAATGGCCTGCGTGCATGTTGACCTGGATGGCGGGCAGCAGCAGGGCGGGCGCGGACAGCGTGGCGTCTCGCTGGTTGCGCATGGCCACGAAGCTTGCCTCGTCCACGCCCGTGTGCACATGCACATTGCCGGCGCGTTGCGCGTCCACCGTGGTTTCCCAGGCATGGCGGTCGCGGCCCGGCGCCTTGTAGTCATGGCACATGAACAATCGCGTTGCGGGCGGCAGGGCCAGCAGGCGCTGGATGGAGCGGAACAGCGTGCCCGCGTCGCCGCCGGGGAAGTCGGCGCGCGCCGTGCCGTAGTCGGGCATGAACAGCGTATCGCCCACGAAGACCGCGTCCGCGACGCGGTAGGACACGCAGGCCGGCGTATGGCCGGGCGTGTGCATCACCTCGATGCGCAGCCCGCCCAGCGGCAGGCTGTCGCCGTCGGCCAGCAGCCGGTCGAAGGGCTGGTCGCCGCCGGACGCGGGCAGGTTGAAGACGGGGCGGAAGATGCGCTGCACCTCGCGGATGTGCTCGCCCACGGCAATCGGGGCGCCCGTGCGCTCGCGCAGGTACGGGGCTGCGCTGAGGTGATCGGCATGGGCATGGGTTTCCAGAATCCAGCGCACTCGCAGGCCCTGGGCCTGCGCGGCGTCCAGCACGGCATCGGCCGAGCCGGTGTGGGCCTGGCCGCTGGCGTGGTCGTAGTCGAGCACGGGGTCGATGACGGCGGCCTCGGCCGTGTCCGCGTCCCAGGCCAGGTAGGTCACGGTGTGGGTGTTGGCGTCGAAGAACGGTGCAATGCGCAGCGGTGATGTCATGGAGGCACTCCTGGTTCGAGGGCTCGTGTGCAGCCTGTCGGTAATTATATTAGAATTTGCTAAATTAGATTGTTCTTGATCAACCATGACCGAACCGACGCTCTCTCCCGAACAGGCCTTTTTGCAGCAGGGCGCTGCACGTGCCGCCGCGCTGCTGCGCGCCGTGGGCAACGAGAGGCGCCTGCTGGTGCTGTGCCTGCTGATCGAGCATGGCGAGCTGTCCGTGGGCGAATTGCTGCAGCAGATCCCGCTGAGCCAGTCGGCCCTGTCCCAGCACCTGGCCCGCATGCGCGAAGAGGGTCTGGTCGCCTACCGCCGCGAGTCGCAGACGCTGTACTACCGCATCGCCAATCCCGATGTGCAAAAGCTGGTGGCCACGCTCAAGAGCATCTTCTGCGCCTGAAATCCTCTGTTCCCAAGGAGCTGATCCATGTCCCTTTCCTCCGTCTCCTCCCAAGCCGCCCGCCAGATGCAGGAGCAGGGCGCCTGGCTCATCGACATCCGCGCGCCGGACGAACATGCGCGCGAACGCATAGGCGGCGCACGCAGCATGCCCATGGATCGCCTGGCGGCGGGAGCCCTGGCCGGCGCGCCCGCCGCCGTGGTGTTTCACTGCCGCTCCGGCCACCGCACGCGCCTCAACGCCCAGGCCCTGGCGGCAGCCTTGCCGCCCGGCTGTGCCGGCCATGTGCTCGACGGCGGCCTGGACGCCTGGAAGGCACAAGGCCTGCCCGTGCTGCGCGACAGCCGCCAGCCGCTGGAGCTGCAGCGCCAGGTGCAACTGGGCGCGGGCGGGCTGGCACTGCTGGGCGCCGTGCTCGGCGCCACGGTGTCCCCGTGGTGGCACCTGCTGTCGGCCTTCGTGGGCTGCGGCCTGATCGTGGCCGGTGCCACGGGCTTTTGCGGATTGGCGCGCGTTCTGATGAAGGCGCCCTGGAACCGGCGCGCCCTGGGGCAGTGACGGCGCCTGCACTGAATCCAGCCTGACGCCTGCTGTCCGACCCCCAAGTTCCCCTGTTCAGGGGACTGTGGAGAACCCCGGACGGCAGTACGATAGCTGTATGACATCTGTTTACGCTCAACGCCGCGCACGCTTGGCCGCCCAGTTGGGCGCTGGCGGCATCGCCATCATTCCCACCGCTCCCGAGCGCCAGCGCAACCGGGACACCGGCTACCTGTACCGCCACGACAGCTACTTCTACTACCTGACCGGCTTTGCCGAGCCCAATGCCTGCCTGGTGCTGGCCGCCGACGGTACCAGCGTGCTGTTCTGCCAGCCCAAGGACCTGGAGCGCGAAATCTGGGACGGCATCCGCCTGGGCCCCGAGGCCGCCGTGGCCACGCTGGGCGTGAGCCAGGCGTTCTCCAGCGCCGAGATCGATACGCGCCTGCCCCGCCTGCTGGAGAACCGGGGCCGCCTCTGGTATCCATTCGCCACGCATGAAGGCCTGGCCGTGCGCGTGGAAGGCTGGCTGGGCCAGGTGCGCGCGCGCGTGCGCTTTGGCGCGCTGTGCCCGGCCGAGCAGGGCGACCTGTGCACACTGCTGGACGAGATGCGCCTGGTCAAGGACGCGCATGAGCAGGACATCATGCGCCGCGCCGCCGCCATCAGCGCCCAGGCCCATATCCGCGCCATGCAGCGCTCGGCACGCATGCTGCGCGCAGGCCAGGAGGTGCGCGAATACCACCTCGACGCCGAACTGCTGCATGAATTCCGCCAGCAGGGCTCGCAGTACGTGGCCTACGGCTCCATCGTGGCGGCCGGCGCCAACGCCTGCGTGCTGCACTACCAGGCCGACAAGGCGCCCGTGCACGCGGGCGAGCTGGTGCTGATCGATGCGGGCTGCGAGCTCGACGGCTACGCCAGCGACATCACGCGCACCTTCCCCGCCGATGGCCGCTTCACCGGCCCGCAGCGCGCGCTCTACGAGCTGGTGCTGGAAAGCCAGAAGGCCGCCGTGGCGGCCACGCGCGCCGGTGCGCGTTTCAACGATCCGCACGACGCCACCGTGGCCGTGCTGGCGCAGGGCATGCTGGACCTGGGCCTGCTGGACAGAAAGGTCTATGGCAATGCCCAGGACGTGATCGAGCAGCGCGCCTTCTTCCAGTTCTACATGCATCGCACGGGCCACTGGCTGGGCATGGACGTGCACGACTGCGGCAGCTATGTGGAGCCCTCGGAGCTGGGCCAGTCGCACGAGCGCAAGGACCCGCTGTCGGGCGAGACCATCACCAACCGCCCCAGCCGCATCCTGCGCCCGGGAATGTGCACCACCATCGAGCCGGGCATCTACGTGCGCCCTGCGGCCGGCGTGCCCGAGCAGTTCCACAACATCGGCATCCGCATCGAGGACGATGCCATCGTCACCGAGACGGGCTGCGAGCTGATCACGCGCGGCGTGCCCGTGGAGCCCGACGAGATAGAAGCCTTGATGCGTGACTGACAACGCCAGCCTGCCCACCACCGGCCCCGTGTCCACCCTCATGCCCGCCCCATCGGCCTATGTCCCGCCCGCGCTGCCACGGCTGAGCTGGCGCATCTTCACGGTGCTCTGGCTGCTGGGCCTGCCCGGCGTGGCGGCCATGGCCTGGTTCGTGCTGCCTGACTGGATGCGCCTGCTGGGCCTGCCCGTGGAGCCGCTGGCCACGCCGCTGGCCGGCATTGGCGTGATGGCCGCGCTGCTGGCCCTGCCCGTGGGCGTCGGGGTGTGGCTGGGGCCAAGGCTGGGCCTGTCCGCACCGCTGCTTACCACCTGGGTGGCCGGGCGTTCGCCCCAGCGCGCCGTGCGCTATCTCACGCTGCCGGGGCTGGCCGGCGGCGTGGTCGGCGCGGCCTGGCTGGTGACCCTGGCCCTGGCCTGGCCCGACGACCTGACCCTGATCGACCCCGTCTACGCCATGCCGCTGGGCGCCAAGATCCTGTACGCGGGCATCACGGCCGAGCTGGTGATGCGCCTGGGCGGCATGACGCTGGTGATGTGGCTGCTGTGGCGGCTGAGCGGGCGCACCGACCGCCGCCCGGGCTGGATGCTGGGCTGGTGGTCGGTGATGCTGTCGGCCCTGCTCTGGGGCTTGCTGCAGCTGGCGCTGGCCTGGGGTACCTGGGGCGGCCTGTCGGACGGGCTGGTGCTGCAGCTGCTGCTGTTCGAAATCGTCCACGGCGCCGTGGGCGGCTTCCTGTTCTGGCGCTATGGCCTGGAGGCGGCCATGGTGGCCCATGCGATCACCTATCTGCTCTCGCACGGGCTGGTGTGACTCTAGCCAAACCTCAGCGAGCCGAACAAGCCTTCCGTCTCATCCTTGGGGCCGGCCGCGAAGTACAGGGCGTTGCTGTCGCCCAGGGCCACGCCGTTGCCGAACTGCAGCGCCCACAGGCCCGGTATGGCGACCGGGCGATCCTGGCCATCGCGCAGCTCGTCCACGTAGCTGCCGCTGTCCAGGTCGAAGGCGCAGATGCGGCCCGCGCCGCCGAAGTTGCCCACCAGCAACCGGCCCGATAGCGGCCCGAAGTCGGGCGGTGCGATGGCCACGCCCCAGGGCGCGTTGAGCCTGCCATCGTCTGAATAGATCCGCTGCAGGCGGCCGTCCAGATCGAACTCGGCCAGCTTGCCGCGCGCGGGGCGGTTGCCGGTTGCGGCCTCGCGCTCTGCATCCATGGCATCTTCCTCACCCGCGAAGAAGGCGCTGGCGTCCTCGGGGTCAGGCTGGCTCATGGCGTAGAGCACGAAGACGCGGTCTCTTGAGCCGTCGTTGACAACCTGGATGTTGAACGGCACGGGATCGCCAGGTCTGGCAACGCCGGCAGGGCCGCTGGCGAAGGGGTTGACGAATCCCTGGGTGGGGGTGAGCTGCCATTGCGCGTCCAGTGTGCGGATCTGAGGCTGGTCGCCGAAATCGGCCAGCCACAGACGGTCCCAGCGGCCTGTATGCAGGGCCGCGCCGAAGAAGGCCATGCCCCGGCCCGTGCCATCGAAGACCTCGACGGCTGGGCCGTCCACGCGCACGATGGCGCCCGTCTCGGCGTCGCGCTCGGTCCAGGCGCTGACGCTGCCGCTGTCGGTCACGAAGACGAAGCGCGCCGCGCCGTCGAGCAGGCGCCCGCCTGCGGGCTGGCTGCGCACGCGGAACAGGTGGGATTCCAGGGGCGCGCCGTGGTAGACCACGCCAGTGACCTTGCCTGCGCTGCCGTCGTCGATGCGGGAGTCCGACTGGGGCACGGCCACCTTGCGAAGGCCGTCCTGGCGCAGTGTGCGCAGGCTTGGCTCGGACGAGCGCGAGACATCACCCAGGAATTGCCAGGAAGTGCCACCGCCGCCAATCCAGAAATGGCCGCCTGCGCCGGCCGGGCGGATGGCAATGCCCCAGCCGTTGACGAAGTCGGGTTCCGTGAAGCGCGCGCCGTAGCCAGCATGGCTGGCGAGCAGGGGTGTCTGGAGGTAGCGGTTGGCGGGTGCGCCGCCGCTGCAGGCGGTCAGTGCGGAGGAAGCGAGGGCGCTCAGAACAAAATGTCGCCGGTCGAGCATGTTGGATTTTCTGGTGGCATGGCAAAGCGGTGGATGGGTTGGCTGAGCATGCGAAACCAAGGGGCACCGGATGTTCTGGCTGCTGCCTGCGAACCCGGGGGGCCGCAGATATGAACAGGCGATGCTAGGGAGGGGCCGCCTGCCGGGTCAATGCGGCCCCGTCTGATTCTGCAGAGCGATGCAGGAGGACTCAGCGCAGCTGCCTGCGCAGAATCTTTCCGGTCACGGTCTTGGGCAGTTCCTCGCGCAGTTCGACGATGCGCGGCACCTTGTAGGCGGCCATGTGCGCCTTGCAATGGGCGATGAGTTCCTCGGGCGCGGCCTGCCGGCCCGCTTTCAGCGAGACCACGGCCTTGACGGTCTCGCCCCGGTAGTCGTCTGGCACGCCGATGACGGCGGCCTCGCGCACGGCGGGGTGGGTGTAGAGCACGTCCTCGACCTCGCGCGGCCAGACCTTGTAGCCGGCTGCGTTGATCATGTCCTTCTTGCGGTCCACCAGGTAGAACCAGCCGCGCTCGTCCATGAAGCCCACGTCGCCCGTGCGCAGCCCGCCCTCGAACATGGCGTCGGCCGTGGCTTCGGGCAGGTTCCAGTAGCCGGACATGATCTGCGGGCCGGCCGAGACGATCTCGCCGATCTCGCCCGGCGCGGCCTCGCGGTGCTGGTCGTCGATGATGCGCACCACCGTGCCATAGACCGGCACGCCGATGGACAGCGCACCCGATGCCGGGTCCACCGGCGCCCGCGCGCCCAGCGGCACGAAGTGCGTGGGCGAGCAGGTCTCGGTCATGCCGAAGGCGTTGTGGATGACCAGGCCCGACAGCTGCTCGAAGGCCTGGATCACGGCCGGGGCAATGGGCGCGCCGCCGGAGTACAAGGCCTTGAAGCTGCGGAAATCCTCGCGCGAGACGCCCGGGTGGTTCATCAGCGCCACGAAGGCGGTGATGGCGCCGATGGTGAAGCTGGGCCGGTGCTCGCGCATGGATTCGAGCATGGTCGCGGGATGGAAGCGGTGGCTGAGCACCAGCGGGCAGGGCACCAGCAGGGCCAGGGCCACATGGCCGACCAGGCCGGTGATGTGGAACAGCGGTGCCAGGCCCAGCACGCTGTCGTCCGCCGTGATGCCTATCCAGTCGCGGTAGGTCTGGGCGTTGAAGGCCAAGTTGCCATGCGTGTTCATGGCGCCCTTGGGCTGGCCCGTGGTGCCCGATGTGTAGGTGATCACGGCCGTATCGCCCGCCGCGGGCCGGCGCGCCAGCGGCGCGGGCTGGCCGCCGGCCTGCACCAGCGCAAGCAGGTCCAGCGTGCCATCGGCCACGGGCAGGCGCGGACCGTCGCCGAGCACGCGCGCATCGCCGCGCGTCTGCCAGTCCAGCGCCGACGTGGTGACCACGGTGGCCAGCGGCAGGCCGCCGGCCGCATGCACTTCGCGGGCCACGTCCAGGTACAGCTGGTCCAGGCACAGCAGGGCCTGGGCGCCCGCGTTGTGCAGGATGTAGTGCAGCTCGCGCTGCCGGTTCATGGGATTGACCGGCACGGCGATACCGCCCAGCTTCCAGGCCGCCACCAGGCCGATGACGAAGGCCGGATTGTTCTGCGTATAGAGGGCCAGCCGGTCGCCGGCCGCAAAGCCCCGCGCCTGCAGCGCATGGGCCAGCGCGCTGGCGGCCTGGTCGAGTTCGCGCAGGTTCAGCCCGCCGTCGAAGTAGCGCACGATGGCGCAGCCGGGTGCCGCAGCCAGCGAGGCTTCGAACAGGTCGAGCATGCTGCCGAACTGCGGCCGCATCTCGGCCGGCTGGCCCGGCGCGTAAAGGCCCAGCCAGGGCCTGTCGTGCGATGGGGCCGCGCTCATTTGATCACCACGGGATTGACGGGCGAGCCCGTGGCGCGGTGGATCTTCAGCGGCGCGGCCACGTACAGAAAGGTGTAGCGGCCGTCGTGCGCGCAGCTGTCGGCCAGGGCCTCCAGGTCGCAGATCTCGGTCAGCGTCACGCCCAGGTTGCGCATCAGCGCGCAGTGCAGCGGCAGGGCCACGCCGTGCACGGGGTCCATGGTGACTTCGTTGGCGATGGTGTCGGTGACCAGGTTGGGGATCTCCATCGCATGGAACCAGTCCACGAGTTCGGGCGAGTAGGTCAGGCCGGGCTCGCAGAAGTCGTTGTAGAAGCTCGCCTGGTCTTCGTAGAAGCCCGACAGGAAATTGGTGCGCACGATCAGGATGTCGTGCTTTTCTATGGTGTGTCCCTGGGCCTTGGCGCAGGCCATCAGGTCTTCGTGCGTGAAGGTCTCGGCACGCTCCAGCGCTGCCTTGCCGCGGTGGCGCGCCATGTCCAGCAGCACGCCGCGCCCCACGATGCCGCGCGCGCCCAGCGCCTCCACGCTGGCCTTGTCCAGCCCGCCGATGGTGGTGCGTGCGTCATAGCCATTCCAGATGCGCCCGCCGTACCAGACATGGCCCAGCGCGTCGTACTGTGTCGATCCCTGCAGGAAGGCGTCCAGCTTGTCATCGGCATAGTGCAGGCCGCCGGGGAGCCGGGGTGCATCGGGGCCGTCCCAGCTGGACTCGTCAAACACCATGGTGCGCTCGGCCGGTGTGCGGCCGGGCCAGACCGGATCGCCGCGCGGGTCGCCGATCAGGCGCTGCAGCGTGAAGGTCTCGCCCGAGCGGATGTGGGACACGCCGCGCAGCACCTCGGCGGGCGTGAGGAAGTTCAGCGCCCCGACCTCGTCGTCGGCTCCCCAGCGGCCCCAGTTGCTGGGGGCGTTCCTGAGCAGATCCTCCATCAGCGGGGCGTCGTCGTGCGTGTGTCCATGGTCGTGGGCATGTCCCATGTCTGTCTCCTGTCGTTGGTTTGTCGAACAAGGCGCGCAGGGCATTCAAACGCCAGGAGGGGCGCGAGGCTGTCGCGGGTTCGACACGCGGGCGGCAGGCATTGCGAACGTCCCGGGCAAAACTGCTTTCACAGGCGGCAGGCATGGCGGCGTGCCTGCGCCGGCGATGCTGCGCTGCAGCATCAAAACCCATAGCGGCAAAGGCCAGGCGCCACGGTGCTTTGCGATGCGCTGCGTGCCGCGCCTGCGCGATCTGCGAGGTGCCTGGGGCCTGGCTTTCAGCCCCTGGCCACATGCCGGAATGTTGCCTTCATGTAACCGCATTCGTGTGAGAATTGAAACCCGATTACAAACCCTGAGCGAGAGACATTCCATGCAAGTCCGCCGTGCCACCAAGATCGTCGCCACCCTGGGCCCCGCTTCCAGCGACCCGCAACTGCTGGAACAGATGGTGCGTGAAGGCGTCAACGTGGTGCGCCTGAATTTCAGCCACGGCAAGGCGCAGGACCACATCGACCGCGCCACCATGGTGCGCGAGGCGGCCCAGCGCGCAGGCCGCGAGGTGGCCATCATGGCCGACCTGCAGGGCCCCAAGATCCGCGTCGGCAAGTTCGCCGAAGGCAAGGTCATGCTGGAGCCCGGCGCGCGCTTCGTGCTCGACGCATCGCGCACAGCGCCCGGCGACCTGGGAGGCGTGGGCCTGGACTACAAGGAGCTGCCGCGCGACGTGAAGCCCGGCGATGTGCTGCTGCTCAACGACGGCCTGATCGTGCTCACCGTGGACCATGTGCGCGGCGACGAGGTGCACACCACCGTCAAGCTGGGCGGCGAGCTGTCCAACAACAAGGGCATCAACAAGCAGGGCGGCGGCCTGACGGCCCCGGCGCTGACGGCCAAGGACATGGAGGACATCAAGACCGCCATGAGCTTCCAGGCCGACTACGTGGCCGTGAGCTTTCCCAAGAACGCCACCGACATGGAGATGGCGCGCCAGCTGTGCAACGTGGCTGCGGCCCAGTACGGCCACAAGCCCGGCCTGATCGCCAAGATCGAGCGTGCCGAGGCCATTCCGCGCCTGGAAGAGATCCTGCATGTCTCCGACGGCATCATGGTCGCCCGTGGCGACCTGGCCGTGGAAGTGGGCAACGCGGCCGTGCCCGCGCTGCAAAAGAAGATGATCCGCATGGCGCGCGACATGGACAAGTTCGTGATCACCGCCACGCAGATGATGGAGAGCATGATCACCAACCCCGTGCCCACGCGCGCCGAGGTCAGCGACGTGGCCAACGCCGTGCTGGACGGCACGGACGCCGTCATGCTCAGCGCCGAGACCGCCGCCGGCAAGTACCCGCTGGAGACCGTGCAGGAAATGGCCAAGATCTGCGCCGCCGCAGAAGCCGCCGAAGACCCGGACAGCGATGCCGAGTTCACCGGCCGCCAGTTCTCGCGCATCGACCAGTCGATCGCCATCGGCGCGCTGTTCACGGCCCACCACCTGGGCGCCAAGGCCATCGTCGCCATGACGGACAGCGGCTCCACCGCGCTGTGGATGAGCCGCCACCGCATCCACATCCCCATCTACGCGCTCACGCCCAAGATCTCCACGCAGCGCAAGATGGCCATGTACCGCAACGTGCGCCCCCTGCTGATGGACACCAGCGCCGACCGCGACACCGCGCTGGACCAGGCCGAAGGCCATCTGCGCGCGCGCAACATCGTGCAAAGCGGCGATGTCTATGCCATCACCTGCGGCGAGCCCATGGGCCAGCCCGGTGGCACCAACATGCTGAAGATATGTCGTGTGAACTAACCCCCTGAGGCGCTTCGCGCCTTCCCCCTCTCGCTACGCGGGGGGGACGACACCCTCGCGGCGGGGCGGCCCTTGCTCGGTGTCCCTCGTTTTGGGGCGCGCCAGTTTTATGTGCGGTGCGCTATGCCTTCGCCATGGTCTATTGGGGCCTGCCTGAGTGGGTTCGTGCGTTGTAGGGCAGCAGGTTGGGCATGACGGCACGGCGGCGCCACAGCGCGGCATGCCAGACCAGGGTGGCGCTGCAGATGCCCACGATGGCACCGCCGACCACATCGGACGGGAAGTGCACGCCCAGGTGCACGCGGCTCCAGGCCATGCCCAGGGCCAGCGACCAGGCGGACACCATGACCCAGCGGCGGTGGCGCGTGCAGCCCAGGGTCAGCGCCTGGGCCAGGGCAAAGGCGCCCGTGGCGTGCATGCTCGGAAAGCTGGACCGCAGCGCGTGTTCCACCCATTGCACGCCCATGCCCAGCTGGGCAGGACGCGGCGCCGGGAAGCCCCAGCGGATCAGCCGCGCCACGGCCCAGGCGGCCAGCATGGACAGCAGGGCCAGCACCAGGGTGCGGCGCAGGGCGGGCGAGCCGCGCAGCAGCCCGGCCATCACGGGAACGGCGCACAGCGAGGGAAGCCAGGAGGAGATGGCGCGCGCCGCCTCGATCGAGATGGCGGGCGTTTGCGCGTTGGCGTTCAGCAGCGTGAACAGGGCGGGGTCCAGGGGCAGCATGGCAACGCTCGATCAGGGAGTGGAAGGCGGAAGACTGGCGGCGGGCCACAGGGAGTCGGGCGCGCTTTCCCGGGTGCGCAGCGCACGCGTGACCGCCAGGTCGAAGAGCCAGCCAGCCGTCCAGCACAGCCAGCCGGTCCACAGCGTGTGGCTCATGAAATGGGCGCCGCGCATCTGCTGGGCCAGGCCCATCGACAGCCCCGCGGCCAGCGAGACGGCCAGCCAGATCCAGGCTGCGCGCGGTGCATGGCGGCGCAGCGCGAAATAGCCGGCCAGAAAGGCAAAGCCTGCCGAGGCATGGCCTGCGGGAAAGCAGCGCCCTGGCCCGCCATCGGCCAGGCCCAGCGACCAGTGCGAGACATGGCGCGCCACGCCGCCGAACTCGGCCAGGTCCCAGGGGCAGCTGGTCGCGCTGGTGTACTTGAGCAGCGAGATCAGGGCCAGCGACAGCAAGATGCCCGCCACCAGCTGCACGCGCCGTCCATGGGGCAGCAGGCGCAGCGGGCCCACGGGCCGCCAGACGCACAGCGTCAGGCCCAGCACCACCAGCCAGGCCAGGCGGCGTGCGCCTTCGTGGGCGATGTTCACGAAGAACCAGTCCGAACGCAGCGCAAAGCCATCGGCGTCGCCAAACCAGCGGGCCATGGACAGGTCCAGGGCGCTGGCATCCCAGGCCAGGACCACGGCCAGGGCCGCCAGGGTCCACAGCAGGGTGCTTTTGAAGGAGGGGCCCTGCGCGGGGGCTGCGGAGAAATCTCGGGGTTCAGGTGTCGGCATGGCCGGCAGCATGAGAAGCGCGGCTTAAACCCGTCTTAACGCATGCCCCGGCGTGCGGCCATCGTCTGGCGCCGCAGCCGGCAGCGGCCATTGCACAATGCGCGCATGCGAATACTGGTCGTCGAAGACAACGCGGGCATTGCCGCAGGCCTGCAGGCCAATCTGCAACAGCGCCGCTATGCGGTCGACGTCTGCTCCACCGTGGCCGATGCCTGGCATGCGCTGGAGATGGAGCGCTTCGACGCCGTGCTGCTGGACCTGGGCCTGCCCGACGGCGATGGCAGCGAAATCCTGCGCCGCCTGCGGAGCCCGCGCCGCCCGGGTGGCGACAGCCAGGCCCTGCCGGACCCCAACACGCCCGTGCTCATCCTCACCGCGCGCGACCAGGTGCGCGAGCGCATCGCCGGGCTGGACCTGGGTGCCGACGATTACCTGGTCAAGCCCTTCGACATCGACGAGCTGGAGGCGCGGCTGCGCGCCATGCTGCGCCGCGCAGGAGGCCAGGCGGCACCCGTGATCCGCCATGGCGAGCTGGAGGTCGACCCGGCCGCGCGCACCGTGCGCCGCGACGGAAAGCTGGTGGAGATGTCGCCGCGCGAGTTCTCGGTGCTCTGGGTGCTGCTGCAGGCACGCGGGCGCGTGCTCTCGCGCCAGCAGATCGAGGAACATCTCTACAGCTGGGGCACGGCCGTGGAAAGCAATGCCGTCGAAGTCCACATCCACCACCTGCGCAAGAAGCTGGGCAATGCCAGCATCGTCACCATGCGTGGCGTGGGCTATTTCCTGCCCGTGGAGAACACATGAGCACCGCGCCGGACCGCCGCCCCTCGCTGATCTGGCATCTGATGGCCTGGATGCTGGGCGCGCTGGTCGTGGTCTGGGCCAGCTTCGTGGCGCTGGGCTACCAGACCGGCGTGCACGAGGCCGACGAGCTCACCGACGGCCACCTGGCCGGCGTGGCTGCGCTGGTGCTCAACCTGGAAGTCGCAGGCGCCGTAGGCCAGGGAGCAGCCACGCCCGTGCATGAGCCCCCCGGCCTCATGGCCCACGACTACCAGCAGTCGCTGAGCGTGGCCCTGTGGGATGGCTCCGGCCGGCTCATCTCGCGCACGGGCGATGCGCCCGAGCCCTCCTTCGACACCGAGCAGGGCTTTGCCACGCTGCGCCTGGGCCCGGAGCGCCGTGCCTGGCGCAGCTTCACCCAGTGGAGCCGCGACCACGCACGCAAGGTCAGCGTGATGATCGAGCTGCAGGAGCGCGACGAACTGGCCGACGACATTGCGGGCCAGATGGTCGAGCCCGGCCTGTGGCTGCTGCCTGTGGTGGCGCTGGCGCTGGGGCTGGCCATTCGCCGGGGCATGCGGCCGCTCAACGAACTCTCGCGCGAGGTGGAGCGCCTGGACCTGGCCCAGGCCGAGCGCGTCTCGCACCGCCACGCGCTGCGGGAATTCATGCCCGTGGTGAACTCCATCAACACCTTGCTGGACCGCCAGCAGGAGGCGCTGGAGCGCGAGCGCAGCCTGGCCAACGAAGTGGCCCATGAACTGCGCACGCCGCTGGCCTCCATCGCCTTGCAGGCGCGGGCCCTGGGCGATGCGCCGGCTGGTGCCATGGACGCCCCGGCCCAACGCCAGGCGCTGGCGCAGATAGGCCGGGACGCGCTGCATGCCGGCCATGTGCTCAGCCAGTTGCTGGCACTGGCGCGCGCCGGCCGCGCCATGCTGGCCGAGCCGCCCGTGCCCGTGGACCTGGCCGCGCTGGCCCGGCAGGTGGTGGCCGCCCATGCGCAGGCGGCCTGGCAGCGCGACTGCAGCCTGTCCGTGCAGGCGCCTGAGGCACTGGGCGTGATGGGCAATGCCGTGCTGCTGGAGCTGGCGCTGCGCAATCTGGTGGAAAACGCCCTCAAGCACACGCCGCACGGCACGCAGATCGAAGTCCAGGCCGGGCAGGGGCCCGACGGCGAGGTCTGGCTGCAGGTCTGCGACGACGGCCGCCGTAGCGACGGCCGCCGCGATGGCGCCGAGCGCGCGGCAGCGCCCGTGGACAGCCTGCACCTGGGCCACGAGATCGTGGCGCGCGTGCTGCGCGCCCACCAGGGAAGCTTTGGCGAGGCCGCGCCGCCCGAAGGCTTCACGACCTGCTACCGCATGGGAATGCCCGGGACAGGGTTGGCGGCAGCTGGTTAAAATCGCCAGTTACCAAGCGGTTACTGCCGCGATCCCCCGGCCGTGGCCCCGCAGCGCACCCCATGACGCAGCGGCGGCTGCCATGCGGCAGGGGCATCCCCCTCTCAACAACTTGATACGGACCCTACACATGCCTCTCGTTTCGATGCGCGAACTGCTGGACCACGCTGCCGAAAACGGCTACGGTCTTCCCGCCTTCAACGTCAACAACCTGGAGCAGGTGCAAGCCGTGATGTCGGCCGCTGACGAAGTGGGCGCGCCCGTCATCCTGCAGGCCAGCGCAGGCGCCCGCAAGTACGCCGGCGAGCCCTTCATCAAGCACCTGATCCAGGCCGCCGCCGAGCAGTATCCCCACATCCCCCTGGTCATGCACCAGGACCACGGCACCTCGCCCGCCATCTGCCAGGGCGCGCTGAACCTGGGCTTCGGCTCGGTGATGATGGACGGCTCGCTGATGGAAGACGGCAAGACGCCTTCCTCCTTCGAATACAACGTGGACGTGACCCGCAAGGTCGTGGAAATGGCCCACAAGCTGGGCGCCACCGTCGAAGGTGAGCTCGGCTGCCTGGGCTCGCTGGAAACCGGCATGGCCGGCGAGGAAGACGGCGTGGGCGCCGAAGGCGTGCTCGACCACTCGGCCTTGCTGACCGACCCCGAGGAAGCGGCCCAGTTCGTCAAGGCCACGCAGCTGGACGCGTTGGCCATTGCCATCGGCACCAGCCACGGCGCCTACAAGTTCACGCGCAAGCCCACGGGCGACATCCTGTCCATCCAGCGCGTCAAGGAAATCCACGCGCGCCTGCCCAACACCCACTTGGTCATGCACGGCTCCTCCTCCGTGCCCCAGGAACTGCTGGAAATCATCCGCCAGTACGGCGGCGCCATGAAGGAAACCTACGGCGTGCCCGTCGAGGAAATCCAGGAAGCCATCAAGCACGGCGTGCGCAAGATCAACATCGACACCGACATCCGCCTGGCGATGACCGGCGCCGTGCGCAAGTTCCTGGCCGAGAACCCCGAGAAGTTCGACGCCCGCGAATGGCTCAAGCCCGCCCGCGAAGCCGCCAAGCAGATCTGCAAGGCCCGCTACATCGAGTTCGGCTGCGAAGGCCAGGGCGCCAAGATCAAGGGCTACACGCTGGAGCAGATGGCCGCCAAGTACGCTGCCGGTTCGCTGCAGCAGGTCGTGAACTGATCGGTTCCTTCCCCCTTCAAAAAAAAGCCCGCCGGTCCGCCCGGCGGGCTTTTTTGTTGTCAGCGCGGCGCGGGGGCCGCAGCCGGTGACCGCTGGGGCACGGCCATGGCCATCTCGTCATCGGGCACCACGGGCTGGGGGTGGCTGGCGTTCCAGCCCGACACCAGCAGGCTGGTGCCCGACAGCACCAGCAGCAGGCAGACCATCCATTCGACCAGCCGCTTGGGCAGGGCGGGCGGATGGCGCATGTGCAGCCAGGTCACCACCGTCACCACGGGAAAGGCCAGGGCCGCCGCCAGCAGCACGCTGGCGGTGATCTCGCCCTCCCAGGCCACCATCACCAGGCGCAGCAGCGCGCAGGTGAGGAACATGGCAAACAGGCACTGGCGCACCACCAGGCGGTCCAGCGGCTGGCGGTACAGGTGGTAGACCATGGGCGGGCCCGGCGTGGCAAACAGGCCGCCCAGCACCCCCGATGCCACACCGGCCACCCACAGCGACACCGGCCCCGACACCTGCGCGTTGACCTGCTTTTGCAGCAACAGCAACAGCGCGCAGGCCACGATGGCCAGGCCCAGCAGCATGCGCAGCCCGCTCAGCGCATTGCCGCTGAGCCACTGCAGCAGCAGCACGCCGCCGATCACGCCGATGACGCTGCTGATCAGCATGGGCTTGAGCAGCGTCCACTGCGGCACCTGGCGGTGGGCGCGCAGGTAGGCCACGCCGTTGACCACGGACAGCAGGCAGGCCACGTTGGCCGCATCGCCAATGCCCATCAGGTGCGTGGCACCGGCCACGCCCACGAAGATCAGCCCGAAGGCAAAGCCCGTCAGGTTCTGGCAAAACGTCGCCAGGCCCACCAGGGCCAGGAACATCACATACTGGATCACGCTCATCGAAAGGCTTTCTGGCGCGCCGCTGCGCCGAACCGGCGACGCTATCACGAAGCGCGCGCCGCTGCCTGCAGGTGCAGGGGGCAGGGCGCCAAGCCGCCGATCGCCAGGCCGCACTCACCGACGCGCGGTGTCTCAGCCCGGCGCGTTGAGGCGTTCCAGCCGCTCGGGCGTGCCCACGTCGGTCCAGCGGCCCGTGTACAGGCTGGCCCCCACCTGGCCGGCCGCCATGGCGCGGCGCAGCAGCAGTACCAGCGGCACGCGCCATCCCTCGGGGTTGCCGGGCGGGATGTCGCACCAGGGCGCGGCAAACAGCTCGGCGCGCAGCAGCGCAATGGTGCCGTAGGTCTGGCGCGGGCGGGCATCGCCCTCGGGCCAGTCGCAGGCCAGGCCCAGTTCGTCCACGCCGAAGTCGCCGCGCGGGTGGTGCTCGGGGTTGGGCACCAGCCACAGATGGGCCAGGCGGCCGCTGGCCGCGAATTCCCGGGCGGCCTCGAACGGAAAATCGAAGTCGGGCGCGTAGACATCGCCGGCCGCCAGCCAGAACACCTCGCCCAGCAGCGGCAGCGCGCGCGCAATGCCGCCGGCGGTCTCCAGCGCCTGCTCGGGCTCGGGGGAATAGGCCAGTTGCAGCGGCTCGCCCCCGTTGTCAGGCACGAATTGGGGGCCGAATCGCGCCGGAATCTGCGCGCCCAGCCAGCCCGTGTTGACCACCGCGCGGCGCACGCCCGCCCGGGCCAGCGCCTGCATGTGGTGCTGCAGCAGCGGCTGGCCCTGCACCTGCAGCAGGGGCTTGGGTGTGGCGTCGGTCAGCGGCCGCATGCGCTCGCCACGGCCTGCGGCCAGCAGCATGGCAGGCGGCTGTTCGGTGAGGGAAAGCGCCTTGGCGGCGGGGAACGGCGGGATGGGCTGGGCGGTCATGGAGGGCAACTGTAGACCATTGCCAGCGGCCATTGCCCCGCGCCCGGGAGCCGAAAACCCCAGTCCTTTAAAATGGCCGGCTTATTCTGATTACCCCCTCCTTCACGGAGCGCCCTGATGGCCAACACTCAACAAATGGCGAATGCGATCCGCGCACTCGCAATGGATGCCGTTCAACAAGCCAACTCCGGCCACCCCGGCGCCCCCATGGGCATGGCCGACATGGCCGTGGCACTGTGGAGCCGTCACCTCAAGCACAACCCCGTCAACCCGCAATGGGCTGACCGTGACCGCTTCATCCTGTCCAACGGCCACGGCTCCATGCTGATCTACGCGCTGCTGCACCTCACGGGCTACGCGCTGCCGATCGACGAGCTCAAGAACTTCCGCCAGCTGCACAGCAAGACGGCCGGCCACCCCGAAGTGGGCATCACCCCCGGCGTGGAAACCACCACCGGCCCGCTGGGCCAGGGCATCACCAATGCCGTGGGCTTCGCGCTGGCCGAAAAGCTGCTGGCTGCCGAATTCAACCGTCCCGGCCACGCCATCGTCGACCACCACACCTACGTGTTCCTGGGTGACGGCTGCCTGATGGAAGGCATCAGCCACGAGGCCGCGGCCTTGGCCGGCGCCTGGAAGCTGGGCAAGCTGGTGGCGCTGTACGACGACAACGGCATCTCCATCGACGGCAAGGTCGCCCCCTGGTTCATCGACAACACGCCCGCCCGCTTCGAAGCCTATGGCTGGAACGTGATCCGCGACGTGGACGGCCACAACGTCCAGGCCCTCGATGCCGCCATCGCCGCTGCCAAGAAGAACAGCTCCAAGCCCACACTGATCTGCTGCAAGACCAGCATCGGCAAGGGCTCGCCCAACCGCCAGGACACGGCCAAGGCCCACGGCGAGCCCCTGGGCGCCGAGGAAATCGCGCTGACCCGCGCGGCCCTGGGCTGGGAGCACGGCCCCTTCGACATCCCCGGCAGCGTCTACGGCGACTGGGATGCCAAGGCCGCCGGCGCCAAGGCCGAAGCGGCCTGGAACAAGAAGTTTGCCGCCTACGCCAAGGCCTTCCCCGAACTGGCAGCCGACTTCACGCGCCGCATGGCCGGCGACCTGCCTGCCAACTTCGGCGAGATCGCCGCGCAGATCGCCTCCGACGCGCATGACGCAGGCGCCACCGTGGCCAGCCGCAAGGCCAGCCAGCTGGCCCTGGAAGGCCTGACCGCAGCCCTGCCCGAACTGCTGGGCGGCTCGGCCGACCTGACCGGCTCCAACCTGACCAACACCAAGAGCACGCCTTCGCTGCGCGTGGACGACAAGGGTGCCGTGGTCCTGACCGAAGACGGCAAGATCGGCCGCCACATCAACTACGGTGTGCGCGAGTTCGGCATGGCCGCCATCATGAACGGCATCGCCCTGCATGGCGGCTACATCCCCTACGCAGGCACCTTCCTGACCTTCAGCGACTACAGCCGCAACGCCATCCGCATGGCCGCGCTGATGAAGCAGCGCGTGGTCCACGTCTTCACGCACGACTCCATCGGCCTGGGCGAAGACGGCCCCACCCACCAGTCCATCGAGCACGCCGCCTCGCTGCGCCTGATCCCGGGCCTGGATGTCTGGCGCCCTGCCGACACCACGGAAACCGCCGTCGCCTGGACCGTGGCCCTGAGCCAGAAGAACAAGCCCACGGCCCTGCTGCTGTCGCGCCAGAACCTGGCCTACGCAGCCAAGACCGAAGACGCGCTGGACGACATCGCCTGCGGCGCCTACGTGCTGTCCGAGCCCAAGGCCGTCGGCCTGAACAAGAAGGCCCAGGCCGTCATCATCGCCACCGGCTCCGAAGTGCAACTGGCCCTGGCCGCCCAGAAGCTGCTGGCCGAGCGCAAGGTCGCCGTGCGCGTGGTCTCCATGCCCAGCACCACCACCTTCGACAAGCAGGACGCCAAGTACAAGAGCCAGGTGCTGCCGGCCAACCTGCCGCGCATCGCCGTGGAAATGGGCGTGACCGACTTCTGGTGGAAGTACGGCTGCGCCGCCGTCGTCGGCATCGACACCTACGGTGAATCGGCTCCAGCGCCCGTGCTGTTCAAGCACTTCGGCTTCACGGCCGAGAACGTGGCCGACACCGTGCAGGCTGCGCTGCAGCGCGCCGGCAAGTAAAGCTGCGAGAAGGGGCCTGTGGCCCCTTTTTGCCGCCCGCCAGGCCCTGCCTGGCCCTCACCGTTTCAGTTTTTCCGTTTTTCGCAATCCGTCAATCCAAGAGGCAAATATGACGATCAAGATCGGTATCAACGGCTTCGGCCGCATCGGCCGCATGGTGTTCCGCGCTGCCGTGCAGAACTTCAGCGACATCGAAGTCGTGGGCATCAACGACCTGCTCGAGCCCGACTACCTGGCCTACATGCTCAAGTACGACAGCGTGCACGGCCGCTTCAAGGGCGAGGTCTCGGTGGAGGGCTCCAACCTGATCGTCAACGGCAAGACCATCCGCCTGACGCAGGAGCGCGACCCCGCCAACCTGAAGTGGAACGAAGTCGGCGCCGACATCGTGATCGAGGCCACCGGCCTGTTCCTGACCGACGAGACCGCACGCAAGCACCTGGCTGCCGGCGCCAAGAAGGTCATCATGTCCGCGCCTTCCAAGGACAGCACCCCGATGTTCGTCTTCGGCGTGAACTGCAAGACCTACGCCGGCCAGGACGTGATCTCCAACGCCTCCTGCACCACCAACTGCCTGGCTCCCGTGGCCAAGGTGCTCAACGACAAGTGGGGCATCAAGCGCGGCCTGATGACCACCGTGCACGCTGCCACCGCCACGCAAAAGACCGTGGACGGCCCCAGCAACAAGGACTGGCGCGGCGGCCGCGGCATCCTGGAAAACATCATTCCCTCCAGCACGGGCGCAGCCAAGGCCGTGGGCGTGGTGATTCCTGAGCTCAACAAGAAGCTGACCGGCATGTCCTTCCGCGTGCCCACCTCCGACGTGTCGGTGGTGGACCTGACGGTGGAGCTGAACAGCGAAGCCAGCTACGAAGAGATCTGTGCCGAAATGAAGGCCCAGTCGCAAGGCGCGCTCAAGGGCGTGCTGGGCTACACCGAAGACAAGGTCGTGGCCACGGACTTCCGCGGCGAGTCCTGCACCTCGGTGTTCGATGCCGAAGCCGGCATCGCCCTGGACAAGACCTTCGTGAAGGTCGTGTCCTGGTACGACAACGAGTGGGGCTACTCGAACAAGTGCCTGGAAATGGTGCGCGTGGTCGCCGCCAAGTAATCCTGGCGTGAACCGCTGCGGGGCCTGTCGAGGGCCTCGCACCAGGCCGGCATCGGACGCGATGCCGGCCTTTTTCATGGCGGACAGTCTGCCCTGGCACTGCAAGCGTTGCTCGACAAAGCCGGCCCCGGCGGCGCTGCATCATGGCCGCATGACTACTTCATCCGCATTGCACGAAACGATTGGCTTTGACGACTTCCTCAAGGTGGAGCTGCGCGTGGGCCGCATCGTGGACGCCCAGGTGTTCAAGGAGGCGCGCCGCCCCGCCTATGTGCTGCAGGTCGACTTCGGCCCGGAGCTGGGCCTGCGCAAGTCCAGCGCCCAGATCACGGCGCTGTACCGGCCCGAGGAACTGATAGGCCGCCAGGTGGTGGCCGTGCTGAACTTTCCCAGCAAGCAGATCGGTCCCATGCGCTCGGAATGCCTGGTCACGGGATTCCACAACGAGAACGGCGAGGTCGCGCTGTGCGTGCCCGACCGCGAGGTGCCGCTGGGCACCAAGCTGCTGTGACGGCCTGGGTGACTATTGGCCTGGGTGACTATTCGATGCGCACGTCGGCGGCCTTGACGATGCGCCCGGACGCTTCCCAGTCGTCCTTGAGCAGGCGCTGGAATTCGGCGGCCGGCAGGGTGGCGGCTTCCACGCCCACGCGGGCCAGGCGCTCCTGGACCACGGGCTCGGCCAGCACCTTGCGTACGGCGGCGTTGATGCGCTCCACTTCGGCGGGTGGCGTGCCGGCCGGTGCCAGCAGGCCCAGCCAGGAGTCGAAGGCATAGCCGGGCACGCCGGACTCGGCCACCGTGGGCAGATCGGGCAGGAAGCGCGACCGTTGCTGGCCCGAGTAGGCCAGCAGCTTCACACGCGGGTCCTTCTGGAAGGCCAGCATGCCGATGGTGGCGCCCGTGACCAGTTGCACGCGGCCGGCCAGCAGTTCGGTGGTGGCGTCGCCCGTGGATTTCATGGGAATGTGCTGCAGCTTGATGCCCGCCTGCGCGGCCAGCGAGGCCGAGGCCAGGTGCGAGGCGCTGCCATTGCCGGCCGACGCATAGTTGAGCTGGCCCGGCTGGGCCCTGGCGCGCTGCAGCAGCTCGCCCAGGGTCTGCACGCCCGAGGCGGCCGGCACGCCCACCACATAGCCCGTGCGGCCCAGGAAGGACACGCCAACGAAGTCCTTGAGCGGGTCATAGGGCAGCTTCGCGTACAGATGGCCGGCCAGGTTGTGGCTGGCGGCAGCCAGCACCAGGGTGTTGCCGTCCGGCGCGGACTTGGCCACCTGGGCCGTGCCCACGCTGCCACCCGCGCCCGCCCGGTTTTCCACCACCACGGTGGCGCCCAGGGCCTGGCCCAGTTCATTGCTGAAGGTGCGTGCCACCGTGTCCTGCGTGGCGCCTGCGCCGAAGGGCACGACGATACGGATCACGCGTTCGGCATGCACGGCCGGTGCCAGTCCCAGGGCCAGGGCTGCTGCCAGCAGAACGCGGCGGGTGACGGGAGAAGGGTGAGAGGTTTTCATGGGGAAGTTTCCTGGGTGACGGCAAGCCACCGCTCCACCAGCCGCACGAAGTAGCTGGCGCCGATGGCAAGGATGTCGTCGTTGAAGTCGTAGGAGCGGTTGTGGATCAGGCAGGGGCCGTCGCCATGGCCGGGCAGTCGGTGATCGCCCTGGCCGTTGCCGATGAAGGCGTAGCAGCCGGGCCGCGCCTGCAGCATGTGGGCGAAGTCCTCGGCCGCCAGCACGCCGGGGAACTGCGTGTCCACGGCGTCGTCGCCCGCGATCTCGCGCATCACGGCGGCGGCGAAGGCGGCCTCGGCCGCGTGGTTGACCAGGGGCGGCGAGGCGCGCCGGAAATGGATCTCGGCCCTGCAGCCATGGGCCAGGGCCGTGTGCTCGGCCTGGCGGCGCAGGGCGGCTTCGAGGATGTCCAGCGCCGCCACGGAGAAGGTGCGCACCGTGCCGCCCACCCAGGCGCTGTCGGGAATCACGTTGGGCGCGTCCGAGCCCTGGATCTGCGTGACCGCCAGCAGCGCGCGTTCGCGCGAATCCACATGGCGCGCGACCAGGGCCTGCAACTGCTGGGCCAGGTCAATGGTGGCGGCCACCGGGTCGATGCCCGTGTGCGGCAGCGAGGCATGCGTGCCCTGCCCATGCAGCACGATGCGGAAGGTGTTGCTGGAGGCCATGAGCGCGCCCGGGTTGAGCGCGAAGCTGCCCACGCGGTCCAGCGCGAAGTTGTGCAGGGCGAAAACCGCATCGCAGGGAAAGCGCTCGAACAGGCCTTCGTCGATCATCCTGCGTGCGCCGGCCTTGCCCATCTCTTCGGCGGGCTGAAAGATCAGGTGCACCGTGCCCGCGAAGTCGCGCGTGCGCGCCAGATGCCAGGCCGCGGCCAGCAGCATGGTGGTGTGGCCGTCATGGCCGCAGGCATGCATGCGGCCTGCGTGCTGCGAGCGGTGGGCAAACCGGTTTTCTTCCTGCAGCGGCAGCGCATCCAGGTCGGCGCGCAGGCCGATGGTGCGCGTGCCGTGGCGTGCGTCCGTATGCCTGCCGTGCACCACGCCCACCACGCCCGTGCCGGCCAGGCCGGTGTGCACCTCCACGCCCCAGGAGGCCAGGCGTTCGGCCACGATGGCCGAGGTGCGGTGTTCCTCGAAGCCCAGCTCGGGGTGGGCATGCAGGTCGCGCCGCAGGGCCACGAAGGGCGCCATGTCGGCAAAGCTTTCGATCAGGTGGGGCAAGGCGGTCTCCGGCCGCAGCCGGCCCATGCCTGCTGCGGCGAATCCCGGATTCTGTAAAACCGCCAGCCCTGTGGCAACGAAGCAAAACGCATATGCATGCGCCCTGCATGCACAAGCCGAACGGGCCGATCAAGCCGTTCAGGCGGACGTCACAGGGCCCTCAGGACTGCGCCATGCGCTGCGCGAGAAAGTCCAGGAAGGCCGTGATGCGCGCGGCCAGCGCCGTGTTGCGGTAGTAGACGGCGTGGATGGGCTGGCGCTGCTGCACGGTCTCGCGCGCCAGCACCTGCACCAGCTCGCCCTGGGCGCGATCGCGCACGGTCATGAAATCGGCCAGGCAGACCACACCCTGGCCGGCCAGGGCCAGCTGGCGCATGGTCTCGCCGCTGGATGCCGTGAGCTGGGGCGCGGCATCCCAGCGGTCGCCGCCCTCGGGCGTGCGCAGCGGCCAGTGGTTCAGGCCGGGCACCTGGCTGTTGCCAATGCGCTGGTGGCGCGCCAGCGCGGCCACGCTCGCCACGGAACCATGGGCCTGCAGGTAGGCGGGGCTGGCCAGCACGCGCAGCACGCTGTGGCACAGCAGCCGCGCATGCAGCGTGGAGTCGCGCAGCTCGCCGATGCGGATGGCGATGTCGGTGCGCTGGGCCAGCAGGTCGATGTGCAGGTCATCGGTGTTCAGCTCCAGCGTGATCAGCGGATAGAGCGCGCGGAACTCGCCGATCAGCGGCACGATGGCATGCAGCATGAAGGGCGAGGCCGCGTTGACGCGCAGCAGCCCGGCCGGAGCCTGGCGCCGCGCGGCCAGCTCCTCCTCGGCCGCGTCCAGGGCCTGCAGCACCTCGCGCGCGCGGGCCAGGAAGCGCTCGCCTTCCTCGGTCAGTTCCAGGCTGCGCGTGGTGCGCCGCACCAGGGTGGTGGCCAGCTTTTTCTCCAGGCGCGACAGGCTGCGGCTGATGCCCGAGGTGGTCTGTCCCAACTGCTCGGCCGCCGCCGTGATGCTGCCGCAGTCGATCACGGCGCGAAAGGCCTGCAACTCGTCCAGGGTGGTTTTCATGGGGCGCCAGCTTGGCGCAATTGTTGCTGCAGCGTCAAATATTTTCTGCTGATACCAGGCTTTATCTGCAAGCGTTAACCCGCCAGACTGCAGTCTTCGGGGCGTGGTTCCGCGCCTTGTTTGCTTTTTTGAAAGACCTGCATGACATCGACTGCCTCTCTCGCTTCCGTGGTGCCCGCGTTCGGCCTGGGCACCTTCCGCCTCAAGGATGAGGTGGTGCGCCACTCCGTGGGCCAGGCCCTGGAGGTGGGCTACCGCGCCATCGACACCGCCCAGATCTACGGCAACGAGGCCGATGTGGGTGCCGCCATCGCCGCCAGCGCCGTGCCGCGCGATCAGCTCTTCCTCACCACCAAGATCTGGACCGAGAACCTGTCCGCCGACGCGCTGATCCCCAGCCTGGAGCGCAGCCTTGAAGCCCTGCGCACCGACCATGTGGAGCTGACGCTGATCCACTGGCCCTCGCGCAGCGTGCCGCTGGAGGACAGCCTGAGCGCGCTCATGCGCGCCAGGGAGCAGGGGCTGACGCGCCACATCGGCGTGTCCAACTTCAACATTGCGCTGCTGCAGCAATCCATCGCCGCCGTGGGCGCCGCGAACATCGCCACCAACCAGATCGAACTGAGCCCCTATCTGCAAAACCGCGCCGTCACCGACTTCGCACGCCAGCAGGGCATTCACACCACCTCGTACATGACGCTGGGCTACGGCAAGCTGCTGGCCGATCCCGTGCTGGCCGACATCGCCGCCGCCCACGGCGCCACGCCCGCCCAGGTGGCGCTGGCCTGGGCCATGGCCATGGGCTATGCCGTCATTCCCTCGTCCACCCAGCGCGCCCACCTGCAGGCCAATCTGGACAGCTGCCAGCTGGTGCTGGGCGCCGAAGACATGCAGCGCATCGCCGCGCTGGAACGCGGCGACCGCCAGGTCAGCCCTGACGGCCTGGCTCCCGCCTGGGATTGAACGGGGGGCTGTGATCGGGGGCCTGCGCGGCCCGGCGGGCTTTGACCTGGAGCAACGCAATGGTGACCCTAGGGGTAGTACTAGGGTTATCACAGTATCGAACGACCGTGCTTTTTATGAGAATGCACGTTCAATCGAGAAACCAGGAGACGAGCAGCATGAGTGACCGCCCATGGCTGGGTGCCTATCCGGCAGGTGTGCCCGCCGACATCGATCCCTCCCAATACCCCTCGCTGGTGGCCCTGATGGAGGAGGCCTTCAGCCGCTACGCGGACCGCGTGGCCTATTCCTTCATGGGCAAGGAGCTGACCTACTCGCAGGTCGATGCGCAAAGCCGCGCCTTCGCCGCCTATCTGCAGAGCCTGGGCCTGGCCCGCGGCGACCGCGTGGCGCTGATGATGCCCAACATTCCCCAGTACCCCGTGGCCGTGGCCGCCGTGCTGCGTGCGGGCTTCGTCGTGGTCAACGTCAACCCGCTGTACACGGCCCGCGAGCTGGAGCACCAGCTCAAGGACTCGGGCGCCAAGGCCATCGTCATCATCGAGAACTTCGCCCACACGCTGCAGGCCTGCAAGGCCGCCACGCCCGTGCAGCACATGGTGCTGTGCACCATGGGCGACCAGCTGGGCATGCTCAAGGGCGCCATCGTCAATTACGTGGTGCGCAAGGTCAAGAAGCTGGTGCCGCCGTTCTCGCTGCCGGGGGCCGTGCGCTTCAACGACGCGCTGTCCAAGGGCATGCGCTCGCCCTTCCAGGCGCCGCAACTGCAGGCCTCCGACATGGCCCTGCTGCAGTACACGGGCGGCACCACGGGCGTGAGCAAGGGCGCCGTGCTGCTGCACAGCAACATCATCGCCAACGTGCTGCAGTCCGAGGCCTGGAACCAGCCCGCCATGGGCAAGGTGCCGGCCGGCGAGCAGCCCACCAGCATCTGCGCGCTGCCGCTGTACCACATCTTCGCCTTCACGGTGAACATGATGCTGTCCATGCGCACGGGCGGCAAAACCATCCTGATCCCCAACCCGCGCGACCTCAAGGCCACGCTCAAGGAACTGTCCACGCAGCGCTTTCACAGCTTCCCGGCCGTGAGCACGCTGTTCAACGGCCTGGCCAACCACCCGGACTTCAACACCGTGGACTGGTCGCACCTGAAGGTCTCGGTCGGCGGCGGCATGGCCGTGCAAAGCGCCGTGGCCCAGCTGTGGCTGCAAAAGACCGGCTGCCCCATCTGCGAGGGCTATGGCCTGTCGGAGACCAGTCCCTCGGTCAGCTGCAACCCCGTCAACTCCACCGAGTTCTCGGGCACCATCGGCGTGCCCCTGCCCAGCACCTGGATGAAGCTCGTCGATGACGAAGGAAACGACGTGACCACCATCGGCGAGCGCGGCGAGGTCGCCATCAAGGGCCCGCAGGTCATGGCCGCCTACTGGCAGCGCCCCGACGAAACCGCCAAGGTCTTCACCGCCGACGGCTACTTTCGCACCGGCGACATCGGCACCATGGACGAGCGCGGCTACTTCAAGATCGTGGACCGCAAGAAGGACATGGTCCTGGTCAGCGGCTTCAACGTCTATCCCAACGAAGTGGAGGACGTGGTCTCCAACTGCCCCGGCGTGCTCGAATGCGCCGTGGTCGGCGTGCCCGACGAGAAGACCGGCGAGGCCGTCAAGCTGGTCATCGTGCGCAGGGACGACAGCCTCACCGAACAGGCCGTGCGCGATTTCTGCCACGACAACCTCACGGGCTACAAGCGGCCCCGCGTGATCGAGTTCCGCACCGAACTGCCCAAGACCCCGGTGGGCAAGATCCTGCGCCGGGAGCTGCGCGACAGCAAGTGACGCGGGCGGCTTGCCGTGTTTGAAAAGAGGCGCTGCGGCGCCTCTTTTCATTGGGAGGGAACACGTCTTCAGAACACGCCCAGACCCGCCATGACCAACGCCGCCAGCGCCACGGCCGCCGCATTGAAGCAGGCCAACGCAAAGCCGAAGCGCACCAGCTCGCCTTCTTCCTGGGCATTGGTCCGTGCCAGGCCCAGCACCAGCATCACGATGGACAGGGAGCCCAGTGCCGCATGCCCGGCGGCGCTGTTGTGCACGGCGGCCAGCAGCAGGCGCGAGGACTCGGGCAGCAGGGCGATGGCGGGCATGAAGATCGCGTTGCCGCCCACGTTGGAGCCCGTCATGTAGCCGGCCAGCGCGCCGAAGGCCGCCACGATGGGCGCCAGGGCAGCGGGCGCCAGCTCGGCCAGCAGCTGCACCAAGCCGGACAGAAAGCCGGCCTTGACCATCATCTGGGACATGGCCAGGAAGAAGAAGATGGTCAGCAGCGGGCGCTTGGCGCGGGCGGCCAGAGCACCAGCCAGGGCAGCGCCACGGCCGGCCCCGCGCGCCAGCAGCAGTGCCAGCACCAGGGTCAGCGCCACGCCGGGCGAGGCCAGCGGCTTCCAGGCCACCTGGGCGCCCTGCACGATCCAGCGCTGGTCCCACTGCGTGGCCAGGGCCAGCAGCTTGAGCAGCACGATGGCAAGGGCGAGCGCCAGATACGGCCAGGCCTGTCGCGGCCAGCCGGGTGCCGCCTGGGCACGGCCGCGCATGCGCAGTGCGCGCACCAGCATGCCCAGTGCCACCGCAAGGCCCGCGCCCACGCCCGCCACCTCGGGACCCAGCCAGCGGCTGATGCCATGCAGCACGCCCACGAACAGCAGGCCAAAGCCGCCCAACAGCAGCCAGGCCCGCGCACCGCGCTCGCCTGCCAGCTGCAGGGACAGGGCGCCCAGCACCAGGAACACCGGTGCGCTGGTCAGCGAGGACACAGCGGCCAGCGCGGCTGCATCCACATGGGCCAGCGAGGCACCGATCACCGTGGCCAGGCCCAGCGTGCCCCAGGGCATGATGGCCATGCCCGCCAGCGCCATGCGCAGTGCGGCGCGCCGCTCGAACAGGCTCAGCAGCAGCGGCACGGTGGCGATCAGCGACACGCCAAAGCCCGTCATCGCCTCCAGCAGCGGCGCCAGGCCCAGCACGATGAACACCACCTGATCGGCCGGCCCCAGGCCCAGCGAGCGCACCCACTGGCTCAGCGCCTGGTTCACGCCCATGCGTTCGATGAGGATCACAAAGCCCAGGCCCGGCACGATCACGAAGGCCGTGCTCAGGAACAGCACGCCCGTGTCGCGCGCTGCGGCCAGGGCGGCGCCGGAAGCGGCGGTGCCCGTCGCCATCCAGGCATCGACCAGCCACAGCAGGGCGACCAGCGCCGCCCCGGCCATGGCCGCCTGCACAGGCGGGCAGCGCAAGACCATGAGCATGGACATCACAAGAAACACGGGAGACAGGTGGAGCAGGGTGGCCATGGGATGGGCTTTCTCGGCAGGCGGGTCCGCATGCGTTGGATGCGGAAAACGACGAAATACTATTTCGCGGCACCTGTTTTTTGGTCTCTGAATTGGGGGTGTTTGCGAGAAAATTTCTCACCCTCCAAAAGTCCTCGCTTCCCATGACCAAGCACACCGCCCACCCTGCTCACCTGGCCGACCTGGACGGCTTCGACCGAGCCATCCTGGCCATCGTCCAGCGCGACAGCACGGTGCCGCTGCGCCTGCTGGCTGAGCAGGTCAACCTGTCCACGGCCGCCGTGCAGCGCCGCCTCAAGCGCATGCAGGCCGAGGGCGTGATCACCGGCCAGGCCGCCACCGTGGACCCCACGCGCGTGGGCCGGCCCATCACGATCATCGTGGAGGTCATGACCGAGCGCACCAGCATCGACGCGCTCAACGCCATGAAGTCGCATTTCGCCGTGCCCGAGGTCCAGCAGTGCTACTACGTCACGGGCGAGGTGGACTTCGTGCTCGTGCTCACCGTGGCCACCATGCAGGAGTACGAGGCCCTGGCGCGGCGCCTGTTCGCCGAGAACCCCAACGTCAAATGGTTCAAGACCATCGTGGCGCTGGACCGCGTGAAGGTGGGGCTGGAAATTCCCTGCGAGTGAAGGCCCTTTGGCGCAATCTTGACAGCCGTGAAACGGCCGCCTACATTGATTGGAATGATCGTTCCAATTCAATGAGCCACCATGCGCACCAAGGACTTCGACCCCGATGACATTGCAGACGCCGCCATGCAGGTGTTCTGGCAGCGCGGCTACGCGGCCACCTCGGTGCAGGACCTGGTGGACGGCACGGGCCTGTCGCGCAGCAGCCTGTACGGCACCTTCGAGAACAAGCAGGGGCTGTTCCAGCATGCGCTGCGCCGCTATGAGGCCGTGACCACCTCCAACGTGGAACTGCTGTCCGGCCCGGGGCGCGCCCGGGACCTGGTGCGGCAGCTGCTGCTGCGCATCGTGCAGGACGAATTGAGCGATGCCGGGCGCCGTGGCTGCCTGGTCGCCAATGCCGCGCTGGAGCTGGCCGGCCATGACGAGGCCGTGGCCGAGAGGGTAGCCGGCAACTTCCAGCGCCTGCAAAAGGCGCTGGAAAAGCTCATCCTGCGCGGCCAGCAGGAAGGCGACATCACCGACAGCAAAAAGCCGCGCGCCCTGGCGCGCTTCGTCCTGAACACCGTGCAGGGCATGCGCGTGCTGGGCAAGGGCAGCAGCGCGCCGCAGCGCCGCCAGTGCCTGATGGACGTGGTCGACGTGGTCGACATGGCGCTGCAGGCGCAATAGCCGGCCACCCGTCACCCGCCGCGCGCATGTCGTGCCGTTGCGGGTTTTTATTTTCCTTGAATTGGAATGATCGTTCCAGTAATCCGGCTTTCAGTTTTCCGTGTCTGTTTCACTCTCTCATCACCCTGGAGTTCCCATGCATTCAAACCTTCAAACCACCATTACCGTGCTCGGCACGGGCCTGATCGGTGCGCCCGTCGCGCGCAACCTGCAACGCAAGGGCTTCACCGTCCGCGCCTGGAACCGGACGGCCGCCAAGGCCCAGGCCCTTGCGGCCGACGGCGTTCAGGCCTGTGGCGACGCGGCCGACGCCGTGCGTGGCGCCCGCATCGTCGTCACTGTGCTCAAGGACGGGCCGGCCGTGCTGCAGGCCATGCAGGCTGCAGCGCCCGCATTGCAGCCGGGCACACTGTGGCTGCAACTGAGCACGGTGGGTGTGGACGCCATCGCGCCGCTGGCGCAGTTCGCCGATCGGCATGGCCTGGTGTTCTACGACTGCCCCGTGCAGGGCACGCGCCAGCCGGCCGAGCAGGGCCAGCTGGTCATCCTGGCCGCAGGCCCGCTGGCGCAGCGCGGCCAGGTGCAGCCGGTGTTCGATGCCATTGGCAAACGCAGCCTGTGGATTGCGCAGCAGGCAGGCGCCGCCAGCCGGCTCAAGCTGGCGCTCAACCACTGGGCCTTCGCACTCACGCATGGCCTGGCCGAAAGCCTGGCGCTGGCCAAGGGGCTGGACATAGAGCCGGCCCTGGTGGTCGAAGCCGTCACGGGCGGGCCCATGGACAGCGGCTTCTTCCAGGCCAAGGCCGCTGCCATGCTGTCAGGCCGCTACGACGCCAGCTTCACCGTGGCCAATGCCGTCAAGGACGCGCAACTGGTGGCCGATGCCGCAGCCGGCGCAGGCCTGCTGCTGGATGGCGCCCAGGCCGGGCTGCGCCGCTTCGAGCGCGCGCTGGCCGCCGGGCATGGCGACAAGGACATGGCGGCATCCCACCTGGCATCCCATCCAGCCTCCCATGCCTGAGATGCGCAGCGAGGAAAAGGCAATGAACCAGCCCATGGACACCTCCGGCGACACGGGCCTGCCGCTGGGCAGGCTGCTGGCCCTGGCGATGGCAGGCTTTCTGGCCATCATGACCGAGACCCTGCCGGCCGGCCTGCTGCCCCAGATCGGCACGGGACTGGCAGTGTCCGAAGCCATGGCCGGCCAGATGGTCACGCTGTACGCGCTGGGTTCGGTACTGGCCGCCATTCCCGTCGTGGCCGCCACGCGCGGCCTCAGGCGCCGGCCGCTGTTCATGGCGGCGGTGGGCGGGCTGCTGCTTTTCAACAGCCTCACCGCGCTGTCCGGCCACTACGGCCTGACCCTGGTCGCCCGCTTTGCCGCAGGCATGGCTGCGGGCGTGATCTGGGGGCTGGTGGCCGGCTATGCGCGGCGCATGGTGCCGCCGCATCTGCAGGGGCGTGCACTGGCCGTGGCGGGCGTGGGCCAGCCGTTGGCCCTGGCGGCCGGCGTGCCGCTGGGCGCCTGGCTGGGCAGCCTGTTCGACTGGCGCGGCGTGTTCTGGGCGCTGTCGGCGCTGTGCCTGCTGCTGCTGGCCTGGGTGCGGCTGGGTGTGCCGGATTACGCCGGGCAGACGGCGCACCAACGCCAGCCCGTGGCGCGCATCCTGCTCGTGCCCGGCGTGCGTCCCGTACTGCTGGCGCTGTTCGGCTGGATGCTGGCCCACAACATGCTCTACACCTTCATCGCGCCTTTCCTGGTCTCTGCAGGGCTGGGGCAAAGGGTGGATGGGGTACTGCTGCTGTTCGGCCTTGCGGCCATTGCCGGCATCTGGCTCACGGGCCTGCTGGTGGACCGCTGGTTGCGCGCACTCACCGTGGTGAGCCTGGCCTTGTTCGCCGTGTCTGCGCTGGTGCTGGGGCTGGCCGGACAGTCGGCCGTGGCCGTTCTGATCGGGGTTGCGGCCTGGGGCCTGAGCTTTGGCGGCGCACCCACGCTGCTGCAGACCGCGCTGGCCGATGCGGCGGGCGAGGGCGCCGACGTGGCCCAGTCCATGCTGGTGACGGTCTTCAACCTGGCCGTGGCGAGCGGCGGCGTGGCCGGCGGACTGCTACTGGGCTGGCTGGGTGCCCGCGCCTTGCCCTGGGCGCTGGCGGTGTTGGCACTGGCCTGCCTGTCCGTGGTCTGGCCGGCCAGCCAGGCGGGCTTTCGGCCTGGGCGGCGCAGCATGGCTGCCTGAGGCACCCGCATCGCTGTTGCACCCGCATCGCTGTTCCCTCAACAGACTGGGCAGCAAAGGGGCCACATGCCGCTGCGCATGTGGTCCTTGTTGCGTGCGATCAATCTTCCTATAATTGTTTTACCCCATGAACTGTGATTCATGGATAAAACAAATGGCACCTTCCCCGCCATGTCCACCGACGTTGATGGAGAGACACATGTCCGAATCCGCTCAGAACACGCCCCGCACCTGGGACCAGCCGGAAGGCTCCAGCTTCGAACAATGGATGGAGTCGCGCGTGGCGCGGTTTTCCACGCGCAAGTACGACTTCGACGCGCTGAAGTTCCAGGCCGACTTCGACCCCAAGTACCGCCGTGGCCAGATGCGCTACATCGGCACGGGCGGCACGGGCGTGGCTGCGGACAGCAACACCATCCCGTCCGAGAACTTCACCTTCTCCACCATGGTCATCCCGGCCGGCAATGAAGGCCCCTCGCACCTGCACACCGATGTGGAGGAAGTCTTCTTCCTGATCCGCGGCAAGCTCAAGCTCGTGCTGGAGAAGGACGGCCAGCGCTTCGAGACCATCCTCACCGACCGCGACGTGGTCTCCGTGCCGCCCGGCGTGTACCGCGAGGAAATCAACATCGGCGACGAAGACGCGCTGATGTGCGTGATGCTGGGCGCCAAGAAGCCCATCACGCCCACATACCCGCCCGAGCACCCTCTGGCAAAAATCAAACGTTAGAAATGGAGCACCCCCTGAGGCGCTTCGCGCCTTCCCCCTTGAAGGGGGACGACAGCCTCGCGGCGGGGCGGCCCTTGCTTGCTGTCCCTGGCTCGGATCGTGCCAGTCTCATGGCTGAAGGGCCATGCCATCGCCATGGATAACTGAAATGACCCCCTCGGTAACAGCATGCATGGAGCAGCGCCTTCAGGCGCAGTTCCCCGAACACCTCATCGCCCTGCCCGGTGGCGCTCAGGCCGCCTGGCGCGAGGCCGGCGACACGGCCTCGGACTTTGCCGTGGTGATGCTGCACGGCATCAGCTCGGGCGCCGCCTCCTGGCTGGACGTGGCCCTGGCGCTGGCGCCGCGCACGCGTGTGCTGGCCTGGGACGCGCCCGGCTATGGCCGCTCCACGCCGCTGGCACCGGCCGTGCCCACGGGCGCCGACTACGCCCGCGTGCTGGAGCAGTCGCTGCAGGCGCTGGGCGTGCGCCGCTGCCTGCTGGTGGGCCACTCGCTGGGCGCGCTCATGGGCACGCCCTGGGCGGTGCAGGCCGGCGCCGGGCGCGTGCGGCAACTGGTGCTGATCAGCCCCGCCGGCGGCTATGGCGCACCCGGCATGGGCGAGCAGCAGGCCAAGGTACGCCAGGGCCGTCTTGCGGCCCTGCAGGAAAAAGGCATCGAAGGCCTGGCCGCCGCCATCGACCAGCGCCTGGTCTCGCCCGCCGCGCCCGAGCCCGTGCGCCAATGGGTGCGCTGGAACACGGCGCGCCTGCATGCTGCCGGCTACGCCCAGGCCGTGGAGCTGCTGTGCGGCAGCGACCTGGGGCAGGCGGCGGGGCAACTGGCCATGCCGGTCGAGGTCTGGGTGGGCGAGCACGACGTGGTCACGCCGCCCGCCGCCTGCGCGGCCTGGGCCGCAAGGCTGGGCGCGCGGTACGTTACGCTTGCGGCAGCCGGCCATGCCTCTGTCGTCGAACAACCTGCGGATGTCGCACAGAGGCTGGCCACCCTGCTGACCTGATGGCCTACCGGCCCGAATTGCGATGAGCGACACCTCCGAAACCCTCTCGAACGACAACGACCGCTACACCGTCCCCGCGCTGGAGCGCGGCCTGCGCCTGCTGGCCTGCTTCACGCCTTCGCAGCCCGTGTGGAGCGCGCCCGACCTGGCGCGCACCCTGGCGCTGCCGCGTTCCACGGTGTTCCGGATGCTGACGACGCTGGAGAACATGGGGTATCTGCAACGCTCGGGCACCGAGTACCGGCTGGGCCTGTCCGTGCTGCGCCTGGGCTACGACTACCTGTCCACCCAGCCGCTGGCCCAGCTGGCCGAGCCCGTGCTGCAGGCGCTGTGCGAGCGCCTGGGCTTCACCACCAACCTGGCGCTGCTGGACGGCACCTCCGTGGTCTACGTGGCGCGCATTGCGCCGGCCGGCGCCTTCCAGGGCGCCGTGCGCGTGGGCTCGCGCCTGCCGGCCCATGCCACCGTGCTGGGCCGCGCCCTGCTGCAGGACATGGACGCAGACCAGCTGCGCGAACTCTTCGGCGGCAGCGAACTGCCGCAATTCTCGGAAAGCACCCCGCGTGACGTGCAGCAACTGCAGCAGCTGCTGCTGCAGGACCGCGAGCGCGGCTACGCCATGGGCGAGGGCTTCTACGAGCCCGGCGTCTCCAGCATTGCCGCGCCCGTGCGCGATGCGCAGGGCCGCATCATCGCGGGCCTGGGCATGGCCGTGGCATTTACCGAAATCGCACCCGGGCGCATGGCGCACTGGGTGGAACAGGTGCGCGAGGCCGCCGTCGAACTGACGGGCCACCTGCGCACCCAGCATCCTGGTTTTCTGCGCTGAGGAGACGGTGCCTCCACCGGCCTTCAGCGCGTTCTTGCTCAGAAAGAAATGACGATGAATATTGCTGTGATTGGCTGCGGTGCGATTGGCGCCAGCGTGCTCGAACTGCTCAAGGGCCATGCCGCGGTGCAGGTGGGCTGGGTGCTTGTGCCCGAAGTGACGGACGCCGTGCGCGCCACCCTGGCCCGGCATGCGCCCCAGGCGCGCGCACTGCCTGCGCTGACGACTGAAGACCGGCCCGACCTCATCGTCGAATGCGCAGGCCATACCGCCATCGAAGAGCATGTGCTGCCCGCCCTGCAGCGCGGCATTCCTGCCGTCGTGGCCTCCATCGGCGCACTCAGCGCCCCCGGCATGGCCGAGGCCGTGCAGGCCGCGGCCGAGGCCGGAGGCACCCAGGTGCAATTGCTGTCGGGCGCCATCGGCGGCGTGGATGCGCTGGCCGCAGCCCGCATCGGCGGCCTGGACGAAGTGGTCTACACCGGCCGCAAGCCGCCCCTGGCCTGGACCGGCACGCCCGCAGAGCAGCGCTGCGACCTCGCCAGCCTCAAGGAAGCCTTCTGCATCTTCGAAGGCAGCGCACGCGAGGCCGCCCAGCTCTACCCCAAGAACGCCAACGTGGCCGCCACCCTGTCGCTGGCCGGCATGGGCCTGGACCGCACCACGGTGCGCCTGTACGCCGACCCGGCCGTGGACGAGAACGTGCACCATGTGGCCGCGCGCGGCGCCTTCGGTTCCATGGAATTGACCATGCGCGGCAAGCCGCTGGAGGCCAACCCCAAGACCTCGGCCCTCACCGTCTACAGCGTGGTGCGCGCCGTGCTCAACCAGGCCACGGCCATCGCCATCTGAGCCGCACCGGGCACAGGCTCGCGGCACAATGGGCGCTTTCGCCCAGCAGGCGGCCCCCGGGCCGCCTTTGCTTTTTGCCTGTGCCGTTGAAACGTTGAAAGAGAAGCCACCATGACCATCGCCATCCTCAGTGCCCTGCCGCAGGAACAGGAAGGCCTGGTCCATTCCCTGTCCGACGCCCAGTGCACGGCCCACGCCGGCCGCATGTTCTGGCGCGGGCGCCTGCATGGGCACGACGTGGTCTGCGCGCTGTCGGGCATAGGCAAGGTGGCGGCGGCCACCACGGCCACGGCACTGATCGAGCGCTTCGGCGTGCGCCGCATCGCCTTCACCGGCGTGGCCGGTGGCCTGGGCGAAGGCGTGCGCGTGGGCGATGTCGTCGTGGCCGACGAATACCTGCAGCATGACCTGGACGCCTCGCCCATCTTCCCGCGCTGGGAAATGCCCGGCTACGGCCGTACGCGCCTGCCCTGCGACCCCGAAATGACGGCCGCGCTGCTGGCGGCCGCCCAGACCTGCGTGGCCGAGGCGGGCGAAGACCTGCGCGCCGCCCACGCCACCACGGCGCCGCGCGCGCACCAGGGGCTGATTGCCAGCGGTGACCAGTTCGTGGGCACGGCGGGCGCCTCTTCCGCGCTGGCGCAGGGCCTGCGTGCTGCAGGGCATGAGGTGCTGGCGGTGGAGATGGAAGGCGCCGCCGTGGCGCAGGCCTGCCTGGACTATGGCGTGCCGTTTGCGGCGATGCGGACGGTTTCCGATCGGGCGGATGACAGTGCGCATGTGGACTTTGCGGAGTTTGTGAGGGTGGTGGCGAGTCGGTATGCGTTGCGGGTTGTTGATGGGTTTTTGCGGCGGCTTGCTGTTTGATTTTTGACTCTGGCGGGGACGTTTTTTGACCCTGCCGGGGGGGTGTTTTTCGAGGCCGGGGTTCGGCCCGGCGGCCGACCTACTTTCTTGTCTTGCTACAAGAAAGTAGGCAAAGAAAAGCACCCGGTACGACTCACACTCATAGGTGACACATCAGTACAAGGACATGGGTAACAGATCCAAGCTTGGCAGCTGTAGCCAACAGCAGCCAAGGAGCGATCACCATGC
>NZ_JFYT01000102.1:0-16327 GCF_000632165.1 Delftia sp. RIT313
GTCCCGCCCCGTGGGCGCCGCACGCTTTGCCTGGGCCGTGGCCCCCGGCCCGATGCGCCGCTCCGTGGCGATCTTGCGGTACAGGGCGTTCTCGGCCGCGATCTCGCGCGCGAACTCCTCGGGGCGGTTGCCGATCACGCGCGAGCCCGTGTCCTCGATCTGGCGGCGCACCTCGGGGCTGGCCAGCGCGCGCTGGGCGGCCGCATGCAGGCGCGCCACGATCTCGGGCGACAGCCCCTTGGGGCCGTAGATGCCATAGAAGGCGCTGCGGTTGACCGGCTCCAGCCCCAGCTCCTTGAAGGTGGGCACCTGGGGCAGCTGGGCCAGGCGCTCTGGCGCGGCCACCGCCAGCGCGGTGAGCCGGCCCGCCTTGATGAAGGGCAGGGCCGAGGGCAGGTTGTCGAAGACGATGGGCACCTGGCCCGCCACCGCATCGTTGAGCGCGGGGCCCGATCCCCGGTAGGGCACATGCGTGAGCGACAGCCCCGAGCGGCTGGACATCAGCTCCATCAGCATGTGGCCTATGGAGCCCGTGCCCGCCGTGCCGTAGGCATGCTTGCCGGGGTTCTTCTTCACCTCCTCCACGAAGGCCGCAAAGCTCTGCGCCTTGAAGCCCGGATGCACGGCCAGCACATTGGGCGTGGCCGCAATGTTGGTGATGGGCGTGAAATCGGTGAGCGGGTTGTAGGGCAGGCGCGGGTTGATGGCCGGATTGGTGGCCGTGGTGGACACGGTGGCCACGCCCAGCGTGTAGCCGTCGGGCTGGGCGCGTGCGGCCTCGTGCGCGCCGATGGCGCCTCCGCCGCCGCCCTTGTTGTCCACCACCAGCGGCTGGCCCAGGGCCTCGGCCATGCGCGGCGCAATCGCTCGCGCCACGATGTCGGTGGTGCCGCCGGCCGCAAACGGCACGATCAGGCGCACCGGGCGCGTGGGATAGGCGCCGGCATCGGCCGCCATGGCGCCCGGTGCGGCGCCTGCGGCCAGCAGCAGGGCGCACAGGCTGCGGCGTGAAGTGAAGTGGTTCATGGGATGTCTCCTGGGAATGGCTGTGTTTTGAACGGACGGTGGAGGTTTCTGTCAGGCCGATGCGCGGCGCACGATGTGCGAGCGGTCCAGCGCGCCGCAGGAGGAGGCGCCCAGCATGGCCAGGTTGCGGTCCACCTCGTCGCGCAGCAGGCCGATGGCGTGCAGCACGCCGGCCTCGCCGCCCACGGCGGCGGCGTAGTTGAAGGGCCGACCCACCAGCACCATGCGCGCGCCCAGCGCCACGGCCTTGAGCACATCGGAGCCGCGCCGAAAGCCCCCGTCGATCAGCACCGGATAGTCCGGCCCCAGGGCCGCCACCACGTACTCAAGAATGCGCATGGCCGACACCGCGCCGTCGAGCTGCCGCCCGCCATGGTTGGACAGCACGATGCCGTCGGCCCCCACGCGCCGGGCCTGCAGCGCGTCCTCCACGCTGAGCACGCCCTTGATGACCAGCGGCCCCTTCCAGCGGCGGCGGATGGCCTCGATGTGGCGCCAGCTCAGGTGGTCGCGTGCCGAAAAGTCGCGCATCACGCTGGACGACATGATGGGCGCGCCGCGCGTGGCAAACGAGTTCTCGAAATGCGGCATGCCGTGGCGCAGCAGCGTGCGCAGGAACGTGCCCGCCACCCAGCCCGGGCGCACCATGCCGTCCCAGGCCAGGCGCAGGCTGGGCTTGAGCGGCGTGGAAAAGCCGGTGCGGATGTTGTTCTCGCGGTTGGCGGAGATCGGTATGTCCACCGTCACCACCAGGGTGCGAAAGCCTGCGCGCTCCACGCGGTCGATCAGCGCGTCGATGCGGGCCTGGTCACCGGGGATATAGGCCTGGAACCAGGTGGCCGGGCTCTCGCGCGCCACCTCCTCCATGGGGATCAGCGAAGTGCCGCTCATCACCGACACAATGCCCGCGCGCTGGGCCGCGCGCGCCAGCACCAGGTCGCCCCGGTAGGTGGACAGCGCATTGATGCCCATGGGCGCAATGCCGAAAGGGCTGGCATAGCGCTCGCCGAACAGCTCCACGGCCTGCGAGCGCTGCGACACATCGGCCAGCACGCGCGTGGTCAGGCCCCATTCGCCGAACACCTCGCGGTTGTCGCGCAGCGAGGCGTTGTCCTCTGCCGCCCCGGCGATGTAGCCGAAGATGGGCCGGGGCAGCCTGCGGCGCGCGGCCTCCTCGAAATCATGCAGCGACAGCATGCGGCGCAGCACGGCCGGGGCGCGCGGCGCCGGCAGGGCGGATGCCGAAGGCGTGGAGGCAGAGGAGGAAGCGATGGCGGCCATGGTGCGGACCTCGGAATGTTCAGGAACCGGCGCCACTGTAGGCCGCGCATCCATTGAATGAAAGTGGATTATTTAGAATTCACTTGTTCGCTTTTTGCCAATGACAAACCCATGTCCACACCCTCGGTCAAGCAGCTCGAAGCCTTCTGGTGGGCCGCCACCTGCAGCAACTTCGCCACGGCAGCGCAGCGCGTGCACCTGTCCGTGTCCTCGCTGTCCAAGCGCATCACGGAACTGGAGTCCGCGCTGGGCCAGCCGCTGTTCGACCGCAGCGGCCACCGCGCCGTGCTCACCGATGCCGGCCAGCGCCTGCTGCCCGCCGCGCTGGAGGTGCTCAACGCCATGGCCGCGCTGGGCCAGGCCCTGGACACGCGCGAGGCACTGGCCGGCCATTGCCGCTTCGGCGTGGGCGACCTGTCGGCGCTGACCTGGCTGCCAGCCTTCGTGGCCGCCGCACGCCAGGCCCATCCGCAACTGGTGCTGGAGCCCCAAGTGGACGTGGGCGGCGTGCTGGAGCAGCGCCTGGACGACGGCGAGCTGGACTTTGCCGTCATCGCGGGCCGCTCCTCGCGCAGCAGCCTGCTGTCCCGCCCCGTGGGCGCCGCACGCTTTGCCTGGGCCGTGGCCCCCGGCCTGGCAGGCGCGGGCCGCCTGGGCGCCACGGCCCTGCTGCAGCGCCATGCGCTGGTCACCCTGCCCCCGCAGGCCGGCACCACGCGCCTGCTGGACGACTGGCTGCTCGCCCAGGGCGCCAGCGTGCGCGAGCGCATCCTGTGCAACAGCTGGGGCGCCGTGGCCGGCATGCTGCGCGCCGGCCTGGGCGTAGGCTTCCTGCCCACCGGCTGGATCGCCGCCCTGGGCCTGCGCGCCGTCGGGGGCGCCCATCCCAAGGCCGCCCTCGCGCCTCTGCACTACGCCTTCCAATGGCGACGCGGCGACGCCCGCGCCCTGATCCCGGCCATGCAGCAACTGGCGCAGGCGCAAGTGGATTTCACGGTGATGCCGGGGTTGGTGGGCGCAGGGCGATGAAGGCAAGGCAGCGGACTATCCGCATGTCTGCGGTATGACCTGGGATCAAGAATCGACGCGACCTGTTTCCGCAATGTCAAACAACACTTTGTGGGCAAAGTTCTGCACACTCGCCCCATGCCTGAAAGCTCCCTCAACCAGATCCTTGCCGACAACCTGGCCCTCCACATGGAGAAAAAGGGCTTGAAGCAAATGGCGCTGGCCAAAAAATGCGGAGTGGGCCAGACAACGATCAGCCTGTATCTGAGCCCGGATCGGCGCAAGCCGGGCAAGGATGGCAAGGCCGGCTCCGCCAAGCTCACCGAAGTGGAGATGCTGGCAAGGGCCCTGGAAGTGGAGCCATGGGAATTGCTGCGGCCAGCCCGCAGCGGCAATCCGTGAGCGCAACAGGCAAAGCAGCGGCGTGATCCACGTCAGCCACATTGCGCAGCAAGACACTGCTGGCGCGCACTGAGCCAGCCGAGGTTTCGCGCCTATGGCGTGGGATGCACGCCCTCCCCCCACTCCACCAACTGCGGCCGCACCTGCACCACCTGCCCCGCGCGCAGGCCTTCGCCGTCGATGGCGCGGAAGGCCTCGGCCATCAGGCCTTCGACGTTCTGGCGCACCATGTGCACCGGAAAGCGCAGGCATTCGGCATAGGGGTCCCAGTCATAGCTGCCAAAGCTGCATTGCGCCAGTTCCGCATCGGGCAGTGCGCGCAGGAAGCGGATGGCGCCTTGCAGCGTGATGCCCGATGAGAACAGCAGGGCGCGCGGCAGGCCGCCCAGGCGCTGGTAGAGCGCGGCCATGGCAAGGCGGGCCGCTTCGGGGTCGTAGCCGCAGCAAATGATGTGCTCGTCCGCCACCGGCGTGTGGGGCGCCAGGGCTTCGCGAAAGCCGGCCAGGCGCTGCTCGGTGGCGTACTCCTTGCGGACGCCACCCAGAAAGCAGACGGCGTCCTGCGGCGCACCTGCCGGGGGCCTGGAGCGCGCCAGCAGCAGGCGCGTGAGTTCGGCCGCACCCCAGCGGTTGTCGCTGGTGACGGAGGGCGCCTTTTTCCCGGGAAGATCCACGTTGACATGGCGCACGCCGGCCTGGCGGCATTCGGCGCTGATGGCGTCGGGCCGGGTGGCGCCCGTGACGATGAGGTGCTCCACGCGAAAGGCGATCAGCGAGCGCACGGTCTCCACCTCCAGCGCGCCGTCGCGCAGCGTGCTGACCACCAGCGGGCACAGGCCGCGCGCGTGGGCCATGCGCTCGAAGGCCTGGGACAGCGCGCCGAAGAAGCGGTCCTCGTGCGTGGGAATTACCATGCCGATCAGCCCCGAGCGCTGGCGGCGCAGGCCGCTGGCCTGGCGGTTCACGGCAAAGCTGTTTTCCTGGGCGAGCTGCTGCACGCGGCGCGCGGTCTCCTCGCTGATGCGCCGCGACTGCCAGCTGCCGTTGAGGATGGCGCTGACCGTCGAGGCCGAGGTGCCGGCCAGTTCGGCCAGGTCGTAGATGGTGGAGGTTCGGGGGCGGTTCACGGTGCTCTGCAGGGGTTGGGACGGGAGCGCTCGGCGGCCATCGTAGCCGCTGCGGCGGCGATTCGGGCGGACCGGCACCGGCACGCAGCAGCGGCCCGGGAAATCCCGCATCGGCAATGGAAGTCCATCTGTCTATAGTTTGCGCAATCGATTGTGCAAAACAGAGGGAGGAGCGCCATGTTCCATGGATTCAGCCGGTTCTCGAGGGCACTGTTGGCCTGCACCCTGGCGGCGCTGGCAGGCGCGGCCGGTGCCGAGGATGTGTCGGTGGTGGCCAAGGTCGGGGGCATTCCGTGGTTCAACGCCATGGAGACCGGCATCCGCAAGGCAGGCCGCGAGCTGGGCATCTCCAGCGGCATGGTCGGCCCCACCGAGGCCGATGCGGCCCAGCAGGTGCGCGCGGTCGAGGACCTGATCGCGCGCCGCAGCAAGGTCATCGCCGTGGTGCCCAATGACGCCAGGGCGCTGGAGCCCGTGTTCCGGCGTGCGCGCAGCGCGGGCATCAAGGTGCTCACGCACGAGTCGCCCGACCAGAAGGGCGCCGACTGGAACATCGAGCTGAGCAGCGTCGCGGGCTTTGGCGAGCGCCACATGGACAGCCTGGCCAAGGCCATGGGTGGCGAAGGCAAGTACGTGGTCTTCGTGGGCTCGCTGACCGTGCCGCTGCACAACGCCTGGGCCGACGCGGCCATCGCCCACCAGAAAAAGCAGTGGCCGAAGATGCAGCTGGTGTCCGAGCGCTTCGGCGTGGCCGAGAGCCTGGACGACTCCTACCGCAGCGCCCAGGACCTGATGCGCGCCCACCCCGACCTCAAGGGCTTTCTGGCCTTCGGCAGCCAGGGCCCCATTGGCGCGGGCCGCGCGGTGGCCGATGCGCGCAAAGCCGAGCGCATTGCCGTGGTGGGCTCGTTCTCGCCGGGCCAGGGTGCCAAGCTGGTGCGCGAGGGCGTGATCCGCGAGGGCTTCATCTGGAACCCCGCGCTGGCCGGCGAGGTCATCGTGCATGTGGGCAAGATGCTGATCGACGGCCGCGAGCCCACGGACGGCATGGAGATACCGGGCCTGGGCAAGGTCCAGGTGGACCGCGAGCGCCGCAACATCCAGGGCCAGAGGCTGGAGCCGATCAACCGGCAGACCATAGACCGGCTGGTCAGCCTGGGCCTGTGAGCTGCGCGCTGCCATGGATGCCACCACAACGGCACTGGTCCGCATGCAGGCGGTCACCGTGCGTTTTGGCGACGCCACCGCGCTGCATGCGCTGGACTGGGACGTGATGCCCGGCGAGGTGCACTGCCTGATGGGCAGCAACGGCAGCGGCAAGAGCACGGCGATCAAGGTGCTCAGCGGCGTGCACGCGCCGCAGCCGGGCGCGCGCATCGACATCGGCGGACAGCCCGTGCAGCGGCTGGACCCCGCGCTGGCCAAGTCCCTGGGCATCCAGGTGATCTACCAGGACCTGTCGCTGTTTCCCAACCTGAGCGTGGCCGAGAACATCGCCTTCGACCAGGCCATGGGCAGCTGGTGGACGCCCGTGCGCCGCAGGCGCCAGCGCGAGGCGGCCCAGGCCGTGATGCGGCGCCTGGGCATTGCGCTGCCGCTGGATGCGCGGGTGGGCGACCTGCCCATTGCGGGCCGCCAGCTTGTGGCCATCTGCCGGGGCATGGCGGCCCGGGCCAGGCTGCTGTTCATGGATGAGCCCACGGCCTCGCTCACGCGCGCCGAGGTCGATGCGCTGCTGGCCGTGGTGCGCCGGCTCCAGGCCGATGGCGTGGCCATCGTCTTCGTGAGCCACAAGCTGGATGAGGTGATGGAGATCGCCGACCGCGTCACCGTGCTGCGCGACGGGCGCAAGCTCGGCACCTGGCCCGCCGAACAGTTGTCGGGTCGGCAACTGGCCGCGCTGATGACCGGGCAGGAACTGAAGGAAAGCCTGCATGCGCGCGACATGTCCGCCGCGCCCGCGCTGCTGGAAGTGCGCGGCCTGGGCCGCGACGGCGACTACGAGGACGTGAGCTTCGATGTGCGCGAAGGCGAGATCCTGGGCCTGACCGGGCTGCTGGGCGCGGGCCGCACCGAGCTGGCCCTGGGCCTGTTCGGCATGCGCCGGCCCGACCGCGGCAGCATCCGCCTGGGCGGCCGCACGCTGGTGCTGCGCAGCAACCGCGACGCCATGGCGGCGGGCATTGCCTATGTGCCCGAGGACCGCCAGTCCCTCGGCCTGAACCTGCGCCAGTCCGTGCAGGACAACCTGGTGCTGGCCATGCTGCCGCGCCTGTCCGGCCCGCTGGGCTGGCTGCCCTCCAGCCGCCGCGCCGCCACTGCAGCCCAGTGGCGCGACCGCCTGCACATGCGCCTGCCCGCGCTGGACGCACCCGTGCACCAACTGTCCGGCGGCAATGCCCAGCGCGTGGTGCTGGCCCGCTGGCTGGCGACCGCGCCACGCCTGCTGATCCTCGACTCGCCCACCGTGGGCGTGGACATCGGCAACCGCCAGGGCATCTTCGAGATCGTGCACGGGCTCGCCGCACGGGGCATGGCGGTGATCGTCATCTCGGACGAGGTGGCCGAGGTCCATGCCCACTGCGACCGCGTGCTGCACATGCGCGGCGGGCGCATCGCCGGCGAGTTCGTGCCGGGGGTGCATTCCGAAAGCCAGATCGAGGAGGCCGTCCATGCCTGAACACGCACACGTACACGCGCTGCTGCAACACCCCGTGGCCCGGCTCGGCCTGGCCATTGCCGCCATGGCCCTGCTGTTCGGCGCCCTGGCGCCGGGCTTCTGGACGCTGGGCAACTGGATGGACCTGGCCGAGGGCGCATCGGTCACCGCCATCATGGCCGTGGGCCTGCTGGTGGTGCTGGTCGCGGGCGGCATCGACATCTCGTTTGCCGCCACGGCCACGGTGGCGCAGTACCTTGCGGCCCTCGCGGCCACACGCCTGGGCTGGGCACCGGCGGCCAGCATCGCGCTGGGCCTGGCCACGGGACTGGCGCTGGGCGCATTCAACGCCCTGCTCATCCACCGCCTGCGCGCCACCTCCATCATCATCACCATCTCCACGCTGAACCTGTACTTCGCGCTGCTGATGCATGGCACGGGCGGCCGGTCCATCTACGACCTGCCGTCGTGGTGGAGCGATTCCGTGGTGCTGGCCCGCTTCGCAAGCGCCGACGGCGCAGACCCCGTGCGCCTGACCCTGCCCATCGCCGTGGCCGCTGCGGCCGCCCTGCTGACCGCGCTGCTGCTGGGCCACAGCGCGCTGGGGCGGCGCCTGTACGCCTTCGGCGGCAACCCCGAGGCCGCCCACCGCATGGGCATCGGGCTGGGCGCCATCCAGGGCGTGGCCTATGGCTGGCTCGGCATGATGGCGGCCATCGCAGGCCTGGTGCAGGCGCACCGCGTGGGCGAGTCGGTGCCCAACGCCCTGGTCGGCACGGAGCTGTTCGTGCTCGCGGCCGCCGTGCTGGGCGGCGCCAGCCTGTTCGGCGGCACGGGCAGCGTGGGCGGCGTGCTGATGGGCGTGCTGCTGCTGGCCGTGCTGCGCAACGGGCTGAACCTGCTTGGCGTGTCACCGTATTTCTTCCAGGTGCTGCTGGGCGCCGTGGTGCTGGCCTGCGCCGCCGCAACGGGACTGCGGCGCACGCAGCGACGCAACCAGCAGCGCAGCGCTGACGCCACTCCTGCAGCGCCTTTGGCGGGGGCCACGCCATGAACCGCAGCACTGGCGCGCCGCTGGGCCTGCTGGCGCTGCTGGCGCTGCTGGCGCTGCTGTACGCCGTGTTCACGCTGCTGCTGCCCGGCAGCTTCGCCACCCTGGGCACGCTGCAATCGGTGCTGCTGCAAATCCCGGAACTGGGCCTGCTGGCACTGGCGCAGATGCTGCCGCTGGTCAGTGGCGGCATCAACCTGGCCGTGGTCGCCAGCGCCAACATGGCGGGCCTGGTCATGGCCTGGGTGCTGGTGGGAGGCCTGTCGGCGCTGGGCCTGGACCTGTCGGGCCATGAGGGCCTGCTCATCGCCGCGGCACTGACCGTGGGCGCCCTCGCCAGCCTGCTGGTGGGGCTGGCCAGCGGCTGGCTGGTGGCGCGCGTCAACGCCCATCCCATCCTCGTCACGCTGGGCACCATGTCGCTGATCAACGGCCTGTGCGTCTGGCTCACGCGCGGCAAGCCCATTGCAGGCTTTCCCGAGACCTTCCAGGCCCTGGGCTCCGCCCAGTGGCTGGGCCTGCCGCTGCCGTTCTGGATCTTCGCGGCCGTGTGCCTGCTGGTGGGCCTGTACCTGGGCAGCACACGCCACGGGCTGGCCATCCGCATGGTCGGCTCCAATGCCGAGGCCACGCGCCATGCGGGCATCGATACGCGCCGCGTGCTGATCGGCGTCTACACCCTGTCCACGCTGCTGTGCTGGATCGCGGCCGTGCTGATGATGGCGCGCTTCAACTCGGCCAGTGCGGGCTACGCCCAGTCCTACCTGCTGGTCACGGTGCTTGCGGCCATCCTGGGCGGCACCGATCCCATGGGCGGCTTCGGCCGGGTGTCGGGGCTGTTCGTCGCCCTGCTCATCCTGCAGGTGCTGTCCAGCGGAGTGAACCTGCTGGGCGCCAATGCCCAGCTCACGCAGGCCCTGTGGGGCGCCACCATGATCGCCGCCGTGGCCGCGCGCCACCTGCTCGCGCGCTGGCGGGGCCGTGCCCGGGCACCCGCCGAACCCTCCCCTTCACGCTCTCGCAGAGTCCACCCGGAGCCCCTATGAACCCCCTCGGCATCCACGCCCTTGTCTGGGCCGGCGACCTGTCGCCGGCATCCACCCGCCATGTGATCGAGCAGACGCGCCAGGCCGGTTACGACCTGGTCGAGCTGTCCCTGCACGGCCCCCGGCTCATGGACCTGGCGCTCACGCGTGATCTGCTGCAGGAGCACAGCCTGGGCGTGGGCTGCTCGCGCGGGCTGACCTTCGAGGCCGATGTCTCCAGCGAAGACCCCTCCGTGGTCGCGCGCGGCCTGGCGCTGCTGCAAGAGGGCGTGGACATCACGGCGCGCCTGGGCGGGCGCTATTTCGGCGGCATCCTCTACGGCGCCATGGCGAAATACGGCCACCCCTGCACGCCGCAGGGCCGGCGCAACGCGATCGAGGCCGTGCGGCGCATTGCCGACTTCGCAGGCGAGCGCGGCGTCACGCTGGGCCTGGAGGTGGTCAACCGCTACGAAAGCAATCTGCTGAACACGGCCGCGCAGGCGCTGGAGTTCATCGACGAAGTCGGCCAGCCCCATGTCTGCGTGCACCTGGACACCTACCACATGAACATCGAGGAAGCCGACCTTGCCGCGCCCGTGCTAGCCTGCGGACAGCGGCTGGGCTATGTGCACATCGGCGAGAACCATCGTGGCTACCTGGGCGCGGGCCACATCGACTTCGCGCAGTTCTTCGGTGCGCTCGCGCAGATCGGCTACCAGGGCACGGTGACGTTCGAGAGTTTCTCGTCGGCCATCGTCAACGAGCAGTTGTCGAACGCGCTGGCCATCTGGCGCCCGATGTGGGAAGACGGCATGGACCTGGCCCTGCACGCACGCGGCTTCATGGCCGACGGGCTGGCCAGCGCGCATCAGGCACGCGCATGACGGCCATCCTGCCGCCCGAGGCCCTGGCGCGTGCGTTTGCGCTGGCGCGCTCCGGCCCCCGCCGCCTGCTGGGCCTGGCTGGCCCGCCCGGCGCAGGCAAGAGCACGGTCTGCGCCGCCCTGCTGCAGGCGCTGGGCCCGCTGGCGGCGGCCGTGCCCATGGACGGCTTCCACCTGGCGCAGTCCGCGCTGCAGCGCCTGGGCCGCGCGCAGCGCAAGGGCGCACCCGACACCTTCGACTCGGCCGGCTACGTGGCCCTGCTGCGCCGCCTGCACACGCCCGCGGCCGATGAAACGGTCTACGCCCCCGAATTCCGGCGCGCCATCGAGGAGCCCATTGCAGGCGCCATCGCCATCGCGCCCGGCGTGCCCCTGGTCATCACCGAAGGCAATTACCTGCTGATGGATGAACAGGATGCGCCGGGCACGCACTGGCATGCCGTGCGCGCGCTGCTGGACGAGGTCTGGTACGTGGACATGGACGACCGCCTTCGCATCGAACGCCTGACCCGCCGCCACGAACTCCACGGCCGCAGCCCCCAGGCCGCACGCGACTGGGTGGCGCAGGTGGACGAGCCCAATGCGCGCCGCATTGCGGCAACGCGGGGGCGAGCGGATTGGGTGTTGCGCTGGGGGTGAGCGGGGGTGGCCGCGTACAGGCCGTTATTCGAATCGCGTGGGCAGACCTTGCAAGCCCTTAGTGGGCCATGGATTCAATACGCGGCAAGTCGGCGGCTGAGCATGTCGCGCAGACGGGGCAGGCTCAGAACCCAACCCCGCCTGACCACATCTTCCGATGGCAGTCTTTCTTCTGGATGCAAGGCGAAATATCGCTCGCTGGCCTGCATCAGGCTCGCAGATTCCTGGGGGAATCGCGAACGGACGATCATGGCGGCCAGGCGAAACACGTTGGCTTCGCGCTGGTCCTGGGCGGGCTGCGCACGCTCCCGGGCGACGAAGGAGCAGCGCGATAGCAGCGCCGATTCATCATCTCTGGCCGTCATTGCATCCACCTCCGTTCGCACCATGGCATCAAGATTTCGATGCCATGACTCTAAAGCGAACTCGATCTGCGCGGCAGGCCTTGGGGCTTTCGCGCCCTCAGAACGCCACCACGCCCCCATCCTTGCGCGGGTCCGATCCGCCGATGTAGTGGTCGCCGTCGCGCAGCACCAACTGCGCGCCGCCGAAGGCGAAGACGCCATGGCCTTCCTCCACCGTGACCTCATGGCCGCGTGCGCGCAGGGCGGCGACGACCTCGGCGTCGAAGGCGGGCTCCACGGCCACGCCCTTGCCGCCCGTCACGCGCCAGCGCGGTGCGTCGGCGGCGGCCTGGGGGTTCTGGCCGTAGCGCAGCACGCGCAGGGCCATCTGCAGGTGGCCCTGGCTCTGCATGGGGCCGCCCATGACGCCGAAGGCCATCTGGGGCGTGCCGTCGGCGTTCATCGCAAAGGCCGGGATGATGGTGTGCGAGGGGCGCTTGCGCGGCGCGACCTCGTTGGCATGGCCGGCTTGCGTGGTGAAGCCGTGGCCGCGGTTTTGCAGGCTGATGCCGGTGCCCGGCACGACCACGCCCGAGCCGAAGCCCATGTAGTTGGACTGGATGAACGAGACCATCATGCCGCTGGCATCGGCCGCCGCCAGGTAGACCGTGCCGCCGGGGCGAGGGGCGCCGTAGGTGGGCGCGCTGGCGCGCTCGCGGTCAATGAGCGCCGCGCGTTCGCGCAGGTAGCCGGCGTCCAGCAGATGGGCGGATTCGACGCGCATGTGGTCGCCGTCGGCGTTGTATTCGTGCAGGTCGGCCAGGGCCAGCTTCATGGCCTCGACCTGCAGGTGCACGGACTCCACGCCGTCCAGCGGCTCGGCGCCCACGTCCAGTGCGTCCAGCATGCCCAGCGCCATCAGCGCGGCAATGCCCTGGCCGTTGGGCGGGATCTCGTGGATCACCGAATCGCCAAAGGTCTGCGACACCGTGCCGACCCAGTCGGCCTGGTGGGCGGCCAGGTCGGCCTCGGTCATGGCGCCGCCGCAGGCCTTGGCGTGCTCGGCCATCGAGCGCGCCAGTGCGCCACGGTAGAAGGATTCGCCCTTGGTGGCGGCGATCTCCTCCAGCGTGCGCGCATGGGCTTCGCTGCGGAAGACCTCGCCCGCCTTGGGGGCCTTGCCATCGGGCAGGAAGCATTCGGCAAAACCGGGCTGGTCACCGAGCTTGGCGCCGCCCAGCGCCCACAGCGTGGCGATGGTGGGCGAGACCGCAAAGCCGTCGCGCGCATAGCGGATGGCGGGCTGGGCCAATTGCTCGAACGGCAGCTTGCCGAAGCGGCGCGACAGCTCCACCCAGGCCGAGACGGCACCAGGCACGGTGACGGCATTCCAGCCCTTCTCGGGAATGCCGCCCAGCGCGGCGAAGTACTCGGGCGTCCAGGCCTGGGGCGAGCGGCCCGAGGCATTGAGGCCATGCAGCTCCTTGCCATCCCACAGGATGCAGAAGGCATCGCTGCCCAGGCCGCAGCCCGTGGGCTCGACCACGGTCAGCGCCATGGCCGTGGCAATGGCCGCATCCACGGCATTGCCGCCGGCCAGCAGCATGGACAGGCCGGCCTGCGCGGCCAGCGGCTGCGAGGTGGAGACCATGTTGCGGCCCAGCACCGAAGAGCGGTGCGAGGCGTAGGGAAGTGTCCAGTCCGTAACAGTGCTTGTCATATCAATTTCCATAGCGCCAACGCGCCACCGATAGCTTGAGGAACCGCAGGCACGGCCCAGCTCAGGGACGCCAAGCAAGGGCCGCCCCGCAGCAAGGGCGTCGTCCCCCTCCCGCAGGAGAGGGGGAAGCGGCAAAGCCGCTCAGGGGGTGCTTCACTCAATCCAATGTGATTTTGTTGTCTTTGATGACCTGCGCCCAGCGCGCGCTGTCGGCCTGCACCATGGCAGCGAACTGCGCGGGCGTGCGGGGCGATGCGGCCTCCACGCCCTGCTTGGCCAGGCTGGCCACCACCTCGGGATTCTGGATGGCCTTGTTGAAGGCCTGATTGATCCGCGCCACCAGCTCGGGCTTCATGCCGGCCGGACCATAGACGCCGAACCAGGTGACCGAAGAATAGCCAGGCAGGCCGGACTCGGCCACCGTGGGCAGGTCGGGCGCCAGCGCGCTGCGCTTGTCGCCGGTCACGGCCAGGGCGCGCAGGCGGCCGCTGGCCACATGGGGCATGCCGGTGGGAATGGAGTCGAACAGCAGGTGCACCTGGCCAGCGGCCAGGTCGGTGATGGACTGGGCCGTGCCCTTGTAGGGCACATGGGTCAGCTGCAGGCCCGCGCGCGCCGCGAAGGCCGCCGCGTTCAGGTGGACGATGGTGCCGTTGCCGCTGCTGGCGTAGTTGAGGGCGCCAGGATGGGCCTTGGCATAGGCGATCAGCTCCTGCACGTTGCGCACGGGCAGCGAGGGCGTGACCAGCAGGATGCTGGCCGCACCGCCGATCTCGGCAATGGGCGTGAAATCCTTGTCGGCCTTGTAGGCCAGACGGGTCATCAGGTGTGGCGAGATGGCATGCGTGCTGCTGGTGGTGAACAGCAGCGTGTAGCCGTCCGGCGAGGCCTTGGCGGCCTCGCCCGTGCCGATGGTGCCGCCCGCGCCGGGGCGGTTGTCGATGACCAGCTGCTGGCCCAGGTCCTGGGACATGCGCTGCGCCACCACGCGCGCCACGAGGTCGGTGGCGCCGCTGGCCGGAAAGGGCACGACCAGGCGCACCGGGTGCGAGGGCCAGGACGCCTGGCCCTGTGCCACGGCGGGCAGGGCGATGGCGCCAGCCAGGGCACAGGCTGCAGCCACGATGGCGCGGCGTGGAAGTAAAACGCTGGGCAATGCCTTCATGGGCACACTCCTGGACAGGGGTTGGACGGCTGCAGCCGCTGCTCCCCAGCAACGCCGCAACAGGCCATCGTAGAACCCTCTCCCCTTTGCCGCCATCAGCAAATTTGCAAACCTGCGTTGCCTCTGCGGCAAATTGATGACAATCGGGGCGACATGCCCGACGCCCGCCACCTTCTTTTGCAGGACACCGCGCTGCGCTACTTCCACGAAGTGGCGCAATGCGGATCGCTGACCGAGGCATCGGCGCGGCTGCACGTGGCGGCCTCGGCCATCAGCCGCCAGATCGCGGCGCTGGAGGGGCTGCTGGGCACGCCGCTGTTCGAACGCCACCCGCGCGGCATGGTGCTCAATGCGGCCGGGGAGATCCTGGCCGACCATGTGCGCCGCGCCGGCCTGGATGCCGAGCGCGCGCTGGGCGAGATCGAGGCCCTGCAGGGGCTGCGCAGCGGCCGCGTGCGCATCGCAAGCTCCGACGCCTTTGCCAACGAGTTCCTGCCGCGCCTGTGCGCAGCGTTCCAGCGCGCGCATGCCGGCATCGTCTTCGAGGTGATGGTGCTGCCCACGCCTGCCGTGCCAGAGGCCGTGCGCAGCGGCACGGCCGACATCGGCCTGTGCTTCAGCCGCGCGCCTGAAAAAGGCATTGCCGTGGCCTGCCGCGTGGCCGCGCCGCTGGTGGCCCTGGTCGCCCCCGGCCATGCGCTGGCGCAGGCGCGGCGCCTGTCGCTGGCCCAATTGGTACGCCACCCCCTGGCACTCACGCCGGCCGACACGGCCGTGCGCCAGCTGCTGGACGCGGCCTGCAGCCGCCAGGGCCTGATGCTGATGCCGGTGATGGAGAGCAACCACGGCAAGACCCTGCTGAACTTTGCAGCCCAGGGCGCCGCCGTGGCCGTGGCCAGCGAGATCGCCGCGCGCCACATGGTGGCCACAGGCGCACTGGTGGCCGTGGCGCTCAGCGACCGGGGCATGGACCTGCGCGACATCGAGGTGCAGACCCTGGCCGGCCGCACGCTGCCGCATGCGGCTCAGTCCTTCCTGGAAATGCTGCAGCTGCGGTTGCCCGGTCCCTGGTAACCGGAGGGCATCGCGGGCAGCGCCCGCCAGACACCACGGAAACAGGGCAGGCCAGAAAAGAGACCACAGTCCGAACATGGGCGGAGGGGCAAAACTCGGAAAGCTCCGGTTTTTACTGCCCTGCAGACCCGTGATTCATCCATCGCCCTGATCGGTCCACCGAAGACGGGAGCGGATCGGGCATGAATCGGATAGGACTACTCTGATTCTGACTCAGCCGATTCGGATTCTCCTGCGCGACCGGACAGCCAGCCGCCGGCGCCGTTCCTATCATTCGTATCTCTGTCGCCGGGCTTCCTTTACGGAACCCCTTGACTCCCGCTCCTGAATGAATACACGGACAACCCGGCCATCGCCGGACCTGCAAACAAGAGGCAAGGCATGTACACGAACCAGACCGGAGGGCGCAAGCGGCAATTGCAGCGGGAGGCACAGCATGGATGAGCGAACCGAACTGACCTTCATGCTGCATGGCCTGTCGGACCGCGACGCCAAGCTGTTCCGCTCCTATGTGCTGATGGTGAATCACCGCACACGGCACCGCTGGACGTGGCGCGAATCCCAGGCGGACATGACGGTGGCGCATGGCGAACTGGCCGAAGCGCCTGCCGCCCCGCCCGCGTTGACGCTGCGCGTGGGCGGGCAGCCCAAGGGGGCCTTTCCTGCGGGCGGCCATCTGAGCATGCCCCTGCGCGCCGATGCGCTGGAGGAATGCCTCAACACCATGGGCGCACGCATCCTGTCGGTGCACGGCAAACCGGCCAGCGCCAAGGCACACGCCAGCGGCCTGCACACGCAGCATCAGCTGATGCTGCTGCAGTTGCGGCGCTGGCCGTCGCCGCAACTGCTCACGAGATCCCACCATATCCGCCTGGCCACCTTGCTGACAGGCCAGCCCACGACGATGCAGACCCTGTGCC
>NZ_JFYT01000103.1:0-16220 GCF_000632165.1 Delftia sp. RIT313
TTCAACGCCCCCGCATCCCCATCAAAACCTCAATCGTCACCGTCGTCGCGTCGTCATCCGGCCGTTTGCGATGCGCGATGCCCAACGCCCTTGACAGTGCCGGCCGCAGGGGCCGCGTGGTGATGCGGGGGTCAGGCTGCGGTGCGCCGGCCTCATGGGGCAGCAGCGCGGCGCCGTAGCCCGCTGCCACCAGGCTCTTCATTGCGTCGTTGTAGTTCAGCTCGATGCGTGCCTGCGGCTGGGCGCCGCCTGCGGCAAACCATTCGGCGGTCTGGCGCGACAGCCGGGTGCCACGGTCGTTGGCGATCAGGGGGCGGGCCGCAAGCCAGGCGGGCGTGATGTGCCGCGGCGGCTTCCAGGCGGCCGGGATGAAGGCCAGCACCGGGTCCTGGCGCCAGGCCTGCACCTGCAGCCCGCGCAGCACGGGCTGTGGCAGCGCGACGATGCCGATGTCCAGGCTGCCGGCAGCCAGGCGCGCCAGGGCCTCCTCGCTGGTCATCACCGCCACTTGCACATCGATCTCGGGATGCCTGGCGGCCAGGGTTTCCAGCGCCTGGGGCAAGAGGTGCGCGAGTGCGCCGGTGGAGGCGCCCAGGCGCACGCGGCCCCCGCGCGTGGCGATCTGGCGCTGCACGGTCTGCAGGAGATCGTCGGCCTCGGCCAGGAGCTGGCGCGCCTTGTCTATCAGCAGGCTGCCCGCCGATGTGGAGGTGACGCCGGCCGGTGCGCGGTGCAATAGACGTGTTCCCAGACGCTCTTCGAGCTGCGCCACATGCAGCGTCACCGTGGGCGGCGCCAGGTGCAGCACCTTGGCGGCGGCAACGAATGAGCCCAGGTCGGCCACCGTCAGCAGGGTGCGCAGACGGTCCAGATTGATTTCGCGCATGGTGCGGTGTCCCAGGTTGCCAGCAATTCAGGAATCATGAATCCGTAGTTTGTCAGATTCAACTGGTTTGCATGCGGCAGGCGCTGCACCATGCGCTCCACACCCAATCGGAGCAACCCATGACCTCTCTTGTTTTCATCGATGGCGACCAAGGCACCACCGGCCTGCAGGTGCGCGAATGGCTGGCGGATCGGACCGACCTGCGCCTGCTGCAGCTGCCGGCCGACCAGCGCAAAAGCACGGTGCACCGCGCCGAGGCGCTCAACGACTGCGACATCGCCTTGCTGTGCCTGCCGGACGAGGCTGCGCGCGAGGCCGTGGCGCTGGTGCGCCGGCCCGGCGTGCGCGTGATCGATGCGAGTTCTGCGCATCGCACCGCGCCGGGCTGGGTCTATGGCCTGCCGGAACTGGAGGCAGGCCAGGCTGAACGCATCGCCCATGCCCGGCGCGTCAGCAATCCCGGCTGCTATCCGACAGGTGCTCTGGCACTGCTCAGGCCCTTGATCGACGCGGGCCTGCTGCCCCCCGACTACCCGCTGGCCATTCACGCGGTATCGGGCTATTCGGGACGGGGCCGCGCAGGACTGCTGGACCATGAGGGCGCTGCCGCCGCCACTGCCGTGCCCCTGCAGGTCTACGGCCTGGGGCTGCACCACAAGCACGTGCCCGAGATCCAGCAGCATGCCGGCCTGGCCCATGCGCCGGTGTTCGTGCCGGCCTATGGCCACTACCGGCAAGGCATCGTGCTGACCATCGCCCTGCATCTGCGGCTGCTGCCCGCCGGTGTGACCGCCCGCAGCCTGCACGCTGCGCTGCAGGCGCGGTACCAGGGCCAGCCCTGCATCGAGCTGCAACCCATGGAGGAGGACGCCGATGCGCAGCGGCTCGACCCGCGCGCGCTCAATGGCAGCAACCAGATGCGGCTCGCGGTGTTCGGACAGCCGCAGGAAGAGCAGGTGCTGCTGACCGCCGTGTTCGACAACCTGGGCAAGGGCGCTGCCGGCGCGGCGGTGCAGAACCTTGATCTGATGCTCGGGCTGCAGCCACTGCTCCACGGCTCAACGAATCCGTCGCGCATTCCCCTCCCCCTCTGAGCAAGGGGGCATGCGCACCCTGCCGAACGCGGCGAGCAGGCCGCCGCCTCGCTGCCAGCCAGACCGAAGCAGGTCCTGCTCCAGTCGGCCCGAACTGTGCGGCTCGGCAGGCCCGGGCCTGCGGTTTCAGCGGGGCAGCCTGTCGATGGTCTGGATCAGCAACTGAGCCAACCTGTCGCTGGCGGCCTGGGTGCGGTGCACGCCATCCGGGTTCAGGTCCTCGTCACCGCGAAAATCGGCATCCCAGCCGGCGTGCGGTATGCCCTGTTGCGTGGCGATGTCGTGCATCACCGCGTTCAGGGCGTCCAGGTTGTCCGTCCATTCCACGGGAAAGCGCCCCAGCGGCATGCCGGGCAGGCCCGTGAACACGGGAGTGGAGCCGCATTCACGGCTGATGCGCACGGCCTCCAGCAGGTCGGCCCGGTACTCGTCTGGCGGGACCAGGCCGAAGCCGTCATTGGCGCCCAGGGCGATGACCGTGACGCGGCTGTTGTGCGGCACGTCGGCAAACGTCAGCATGAGTTTTTGCAGCCGCAGGCCGTTGATGCACCTGTCATCCAGCGTCCACCAGGGGCGTGCCGCCTGGATGCGCTGCACCGGCGTGATGTCCACGCCGTAGCCGTTGAGAATGCTGTCGCCGTTGAGCTCGATGCTCAACGGGCAGCGATAGCCAAACAGCCGGCACAGCAGCTTTTGCAACCAATCCATATCGAACCTCCTGGGGAATGCGGGCATGGACGACACGGCATGTGTCGTTCATCCGATGATCCGCGAGGCTCCCTCGCCCGCAGGCACTCCGGGCGCCACGGCCTGGCGTGCCGTGCCCAGGCACATCATCTGAAGGGCGCCAGGGCCGCTATCCCACCATCTCCCGCACCCAGCCCGGCAGCTCGACGGCCTTCTGCCTGGGAAAGTCCACCCAGATCACGGTGCCGCCGCCGGCGGCGCAGATGACGCCGGGCTCGGAGATGCGTTCCATGGTTCCCCAGGTCTCGAAGGTGGTGCGGCCGGGGTCGCTGACGTACATCTTGAGCAGCACCTCGTCGGGATAGGCCAGCTGCTGGTGGAAGTTGCAGAACGCATTGACGATGACCGGCCCCTGCCCGCCCGGCGTAGGCGCCATGCCCGCTTCGACCATCCAGTCGATGCGGGCAGTCTCCAGATAGCGGAAGTACATGGCGTTGTTGACATGGCCCATGGCGTCCATGTCGCCCCAGCGCACTTTGAATCGCATCTCGTGAACCCATTTTTTATATTCTGGAATCTCTATGCGCATGCCTGCAGTCTCCTTGTTGTAGCGCCACCGCAAGGCACCATGCCCCACAGCCCCCGGTCACTGTGCAGCAGGGCGGATTCCCGCGCTGTCACCTATCAGCAACGACGGGGTCCACGCACGTCATAGAATCCACCGCATTGCGGCATTTGCGCTGCAGCCGAACGAACGTTCGGTCTGCCGAACATCCTGTTTTTTCAATATCCAAGCGAGACACCCCGATGACGAACGAAGAAATCCTGGCCCAGTACGGGCCGCGCGAAGCCATGGAATACGACGTGGTGGTGGTTGGCGGCGGCCCCGGCGGCCTGGCCACGGCCATCCGCCTCAAGCAGCTGGCGGCCGAAAAAGGCCAGGATGTCTCCGTCGTCGTGCTGGAAAAGGGCTCCGAGCCCGGTGCCCACATCCTCTCGGGCGCCATCATGGACCCGCGTGCGCTGACCGAGCTGATCCCTGACTGGAAGGAAAAGGGCGCGCCCCTGACCCAGCCCGTCACCGATGACGCCATGGTCTTCCTGGGCGAGAAATCCGCCCTGCGCACGCCCAACTTCCTGCTGCCGGCCTGCTTCCAGAACCACGGCAACTACATCGTTCGCCTGGGCTACGTGGTCAAGTGGCTGGGCGAGCAGGCCGAGGCACTGGGCGTTGAAATCTTCCCGGGCTTTGCTGCCGCCGAGGTGCTCTACAACGAGGACGGCTCGGTCAAGGGCGTGGCCACCGGCAACATGGGCATCGGCAAGGACGGCGAGCCCACGGGCGAGTTCCAGCTGGGCATGGAGCTGCACGCCAAGTACACGATCTTTGCCGAAGGCTCACGCGGCCACCTGGGCAAGCAGATCATTGCCAAATACCAGCTGGACGCCGGCAAGGACCCGCAAAGCTACGGCCTGGGCATCAAGGAGCTGTGGGAAATCGACCCGGCACGCCACAAGCCCGGCTTCGTGATGCACACGGCCGGCTGGCCCATGGACAGCAAGACCTACGGCGGCGCCTTCCTCTACCATCTGGACGACAACAAGGTCACGCTGGGCTTCATCACGGGCCTGGACTATGCCAACCCCTACCTGAGCCCCTTCGAGGAATTCCAGCGCTGGAAGACCCATCCCAACATCCGCTACTACCTGGAAGGCGACGAGTCCAAGGGCATCAAGCCGGCCAAGCGCCTGGGCTACGGCGCGCGCGCCATCACGGCCGGCGGCCTGCTGTCCCTGCCCAAGTTCGTGTTCCCGGGCGGCGCGCTCGTGGGTTGCGACGCAGGTTTCCTGAACGTCAGCCGCATCAAGGGCAGCCATGCCGCCATCAAGACCGGCATGCTGGCCGCCGAGGCCGCCTATGACGCCATCGTCGCGGGCCGCCAGGGCGACGAGCTGGGTGCCTATGTAGAGGCCTTCGAGAACAGCTGGCTGTACGAAGAGCTGAACAAGTCGCGCAACTTCAAGGCTTGGTTCAAGAAGGGCCTGACCACGGCCACGCTGATGAACGGCATCGAGCAGTTCGTGCTCAAGGGCAACATCCCCTGGACGCTGCACCGCGACAAGCCCGACCACGCCTACCTGAAGCCTGCGGCCGAGTGCAAACCCATCGACTACCCCAAGCCCGATGGCAAGCTGACCTTCGACCGCCTGTCCAGCGTCTTCATCAGCAACACCAACCACGCCGAAGACCAGCCTGCCCACCTGACGCTCAAGGACGCCTCGGTGCCCGTGGCCATCAACCTGGCCAAGTACGCAGGCCCCGAGCAGCGCTACTGCCCGGCCGGCGTCTACGAGTTCGTGGACGACACCGCCCAGGGCGGCAAGCGCCTGCAGATCAACGCCCAGAACTGCGTGCACTGCAAGACCTGCGACATCAAGGACCCCACGCAGAACATCGTCTGGGTCACGCCCGAAGGCGGCGGCGGGCCAAACTACGCGGGCATGTGATCCGCACGCCACACCGGCCTTCCTCTGAAGCCTGCCCAAGCCTGCTTGTGCAGGCTTTTTCTTTGAGCGCCATCAAAGCCATGCAGGCCCAGAAAGCATAGAAGGCCATCCGAAAGGCGCTTGCACGCAATAAAAATGCACGACAAAGCCCAAAACAAGCCCCTGAAGACGCAAACCTGCACCGCCAAACCTGTTCAACACGCATGAAAAAGTTGCACCTAGGGCATTCCCCGCAGATTTCATGCCAATTTTTAGATACAAACCTATAGGTGAAAACCGGGTCGTCCAAACGCCAAGGCGTACAGGGCGGCTGCAGTAGACTTTGCCGCGAAGCGCCGCGACCGTCCTGTGCGGCCTTCTGCTGAGCAAACAGGAACAAACACAAGCACGTTGGAGATACACGTATGAAGCACTTGTCTTGGGCGCCCCTGGGCGCGCTGGCCCTGGCAATTTCCGCCATCGCGGGCGGCGCCCACGCCGCTGACGAGAAGTCGGTCGCAGTGACCGCCATCGTCGAGCACCCTGCACTCGACGCCGTGCGCGACGGCGTGCAGGCCGCGCTCAAGGAAGCAGGCTACGAAGCCGGCAAGAACCTCAAGTGGCAGTACCAAAGTGCCCAGGGCAACACCGGCACGGCCGCGCAGATCGCACGCAAGTTCGTGGGCGACAAGCCTGACGCCATCGTGGCCATCGCCACGCCCTCGGCCCAGGCCGTGGTCGCATCGACCAAGACCGTGCCCGTGGTGTTCTCCGCCGTGACCGACCCCGTGGCCGCCAAGCTGGTGCCCAGCTGGGAGCCGTCCAAGAACAACGTGACCGGCGTGTCCGACCTGCTGGCCCTGGACAAGCAGATGGATCTGGTCAAGCAGGTCGTGCCCAACGCCAAGCGCGTGGGCATGGTCTACAACCCTGGCGAGGCCAACTCCGCCGTGGTGGTCAAGGAACTCAAGGCCCTGCTGCCCAAGCTGGGCATGACCCTGGTGGAAGCCGCCGCACCCCGTTCCGTGGACGTCAGCAGCGCCGCGCGCAGCCTGGTCGGCAAGGTCGATGTGATCTATACCAATACCGACAACAACGTGGTCTCGGCCTACGAGTCGCTGGTCAAGGTCGGCCAGGACGCCAAGATCCCGCTGGTGGCCTCGGACACCGACTCCGTCAAGCGCGGCGCCGTGGCTGCCCTGGGCATCAACTACCGCGATCTGGGCGAGCAGACCGGCCGCATGGTGGTGCGCATCCTCAAGGGCGAAAAGCCCGGCGACATGAAGACCGAAGTCAGCACCAAGATGGAGCTGTTCGTGAATCCCGGCGCCGCCGAGAAGCAAGGCGTCAAGCTGTCCGACGCGCTGGTCAAGTCGGCCGCCCAGGTGATCAAGTAATACCCGGGGTTTGCCTGCCCGGGACCAACCCGGGCAGTGCGCCCACGGTGGCAGGCGCCATGGCAACATGGCCCTGCCCTTTTTTTAAGTCGTTTTCTGTCCCACGCGCCTGTCGCTCCTCCTATGTCTCTTTTCTCATTGCTCGGTGCCGTCGAGATCGGCCTGATCTTCAGCCTGGTGGCGCTGGGCGTCTTCATCTCGTTCAGATTGCTGCGCTTTCCCGACCTCACGGTGGACGGCAGCTTCCCGCTGGGCGGCGCCGTCTGCGCCATCCTGATTTCCACGGGCACCAATCCCTGGCTGGCCACGCTGGCCGGCACGGCCGCGGGCGCCGTCGCGGGCCTGATCACGGGCTGGCTCAATGTGCGCCTGAAGATCATGGATCTGCTGGCCTCCATCCTGATGATGATCGGCCTGTATTCGGTCAACCTGCGCATCATGGGCGGCCCCAACGTGCCGCTGATCAACGAGACCACGCTGTTCACCCTGCTGCAGCCCGACAGCGTGGCTGACTATGTGATGCGCCCGGTCATCCTGTTCGTGATCGTCGTGATCGCCAAGCTGGGCCTGGACTGGTTCTTCGCCACCGAGCGGGGCCTGGCCATCCGCGCCACGGGCTCCAACGCCCGCATGGCACGCTCGCAGGGCGTGAACACCGGCGCCATGATCCTGCTGGGCATGGCGATCTCCAACGGTCTGGTCGGCCTGGCCGGCGCGCTGTTCGTGCAGACCCAGGGCGGCTCGGACATTTCCATGGGCATCGGCACCATCGTCATCGGCCTGGCTGCCGTGATCGTGGGCGAATCCATCCTGCCTTCGCGCCGCATCGTCTGGGCCACGCTGGCCGTGGTGGTGGGCGCCATCGTCTACCGCTTCTTCATTGCAGCGGCCCTCAACAGCGATTTCATCGGCCTCAAGGCCCAGGATCTGAACCTCGTCACCGCCCTGCTGGTGACCGTCGCCCTGGTGATCCCCCAACTGAAGCGCAAATTTGCACAGCGCAAGTCCTGATCGCCGGAGAACCCTCATGCTGAGCGCACAACAACTCGAAATCACCTTCAACCCCGGCACGCCCATCGAAACGCGGGCGCTGCGCGGCATGTCGCTGGACATTCCCGACGGCCAGTTCGTCACCGTCATCGGCTCCAACGGCGCCGGCAAGTCCACCTTCCTGAACGCCGTCTCGGGCGACCTGTCCGTGGACAAGGGCCGCATCGAGATCGCCGGCCAGGACATGACGCGCCTGCCCGTGTGGGCACGTTCCGAACGCGTGGCCCGTGTCTTCCAGGACCCCATGGCGGGCACCTGCGAGGACCTGACCATCGAGGAAAACATGGCCCTGGCCCAACGCCGCGGCACCTTCCGCCGCCTGAGCCGCGCCGTCAAGGCCGAGATGCGCGACAACTTCCGCGAGCGCCTGTCCATCCTGGGCCTGGGCCTGGAAAACCGCCTGACCGACCGCATCGGCCTGCTCTCTGGCGGCCAACGCCAGGCCGTGAGCCTGCTGATGGCGGCGCTGCAGCCTTCGCGCATCCTGCTGCTGGACGAGCACACCGCCGCGCTCGACCCGCGCACGGCCGACTTCGTGCTGCAGCTGACGGCGCGCATCGTCTCCGAGGCCAAGCTCACCACCATGATGGTCACCCACAGCATGCGCCAGGCGCTGGACGTGGGCGAGCGCACGGTGATGCTGCACCAGGGCCAGGTCGTGCTGGACGTCAGCGGCGAGGAGCGTGCGCGCATGGACGTGCCAGACCTGCTGCACATGTTCGAGAAGGTGCGCGGCGAAAAGCTGGCCGACGACGCGCTGCTGCTGGGCTGAGCTGGGCTGGGCTGAAACAGCCCGCATAAGATGAAAGGGCGCTGCGGCGCCCTTTTTCACGGCCCCTGCCCTGGCCTTTTGACTTCAGAAAACCGATCCCCCATGTCCCATCTCCTGTTCAAGGCCGCAAGTGCCGGTGATGTCGCTGCAATCGAGGCCCAGCTGGCCCGCGGTGCAGACATAGATTGGCGCCACAAGGGAACCGGCAGGACGGCACTGATCGAGGCAAGCATCCAGCGGCAGCCGCAGGCCGTGGCCGCCCTGCTGCGCCATGGAGCATCGCTCAACCTGCAATGCAAGGCGCTTGGAAGCACGGCACTGGCCTGGACGGCGAGCCTGGGCGATGCGGCCATCGCCGCAATGCTGCTCTCGCACAATGCCGACATCGAAATCGCCTCGCCCGAGCTGGGCCGCACGGCACTGATGAGCGCCGCGCAGGCCGGCCATGCGGAACTGGTGGCCCTGCTTCTGGAGGCAGGTGCCGATCCCGCACCGCTGGATTTTCGCCAGGAAAACGCCTGGGCGCTGGCCCGGGCCAAGGGACATACGCAGGTCATGGCACTGCTGGAGAGGTCTGGCAGTGCCAGCCCGCCACCGCCTGTAGCACCGCAGGCTCAGGATTGGCCAGACACATCACCGGGCACCGAAACGCAGACGCCTGAACGAGTGGTTCGCGCCTACATCCTGGCCATGGAAGCCTGGGAACGCAAAGGCGTCGCCAGGCACGCCGCATCCGCAGCCGCGCCTGAGTTCTGGGCCGAGCAACTGGACATCGTGGCCAAGTACTGCACCTCCAAGCCGCGCGCCTACGCCCACAGCTCTTTCGGCACACCCACCCACCACTCCGCGCAAGACCTGCTGCTGTCGGTGACCCAGCAATCTGCATCGAGAATGGAACTCATCGTTCTTCGCGCCAGCGAGTCCATGGCGTACGAACACCGCTTCTCCGTACATCGCAAGGCGGGACAGTGGCGCATAGACAGCCTGGCGCGCCGCCTGCACGGAACGCAGAAGTGGGAGCGCGACATTCTCTAGCTGGCCGGCCATCCCGGCGACAGCCAACCGCCGTCCCGCTAAACCCACACATCGTTCATCGCCGTCCTCTCGCCGCCTTCCTCCCCGGTGTTCAGCACCCCGCGCGGCTCGATCAGCATGAGGCGGGCTTCCCGCTTGGCGCTGGGCTTGTGCTCCGTGCCTTTGGGGACCACGTACAGCTCGCCCTGGCGCAGCAGCACATGGCCATCACGGAAGTCGATGCGCAGTTCGCCGTCCAGCACCAGGAAGGCTTCATCCGTTTCGGCATGCGAGTGCCAGATGAACTCGCCCTGCACGCGCACGATCTTGAACTGGTAGTCGTTCATCTCGGCGACGACGCGGGGGCTCCACTGGCCGGTGAAGCGGCTGAATTTCTCGGGGAAGTTGATGGCCTCGTAGGGGCGGTTTCCAACGGGGAACGTCATGGGCAGACCTTATGAAAGCGTGTGAAGCCTCCATGCTAGGAAGCGCCATCCCTTCGGTCTTGCACGATCGTGCAGCTCAGGCCGCGCCCAGGCGCCTGAGCCAGCGTGCGGGCGGCACGCCATAGGCCATGGCGAACTGGCGCGCCATGTGGCTCTGGTCGAAGAAGCCGGCCTGCAGTGCGGCATCGGCCACGCCCTGCCCGACCAGCAGCAGGCGCCGCACGGTGTCCAGCCGGCGCATGGTCAGGTAGCGGTAGGGGCTGGTGCCGTAGAGCGCGCGGAAGTCACGGCACAGCCGCCAGCGGTCCAGGCCGCTGGCCTGGGCCAGGGCATCCAGGGTCACGCCCTGCACCAGCGCGTCGTGGATGCAGGCGCGGGCGCGCTCCACGGCCCCCAGGTCGGGCAGGCGTCGGACGTTGCGGCGGCCCGCCACGGCGTCCAGCGCCCATGCCAGGTCGTAGATGGCGTCGTCGCGCGCCAGCGGCTCCAGGTCTTCATCCAGGCCCTGCAGCAGCGGCAGCAGCGCGGCCTTGAGCCGCGGATCGGCAGACAGCCCGCCCTCGACAAAGGGCAAGGGCCTGCCGCCCAGCACCTGCTGGATCAGGGCCGGCTCCACATAGACCATGCGGTAGCGAAAACCTGCGTCGGTGCCCGCGTGGCCGTCATGCAATTCATCGGGATGCAGCACCATGGCGCCGCCCGGCAGGCTGTGCCGCTGGCTGCGGCGGTAGGCAAAGCTTTGCACGCCGGACAGCGTCAGGCCCAGTGCATAGGTGTCGTGCCTGTGGGGCGCATAGCCGTGCCCGCCGAAGTAGGCCTCGATGCGCTCCAGGCCTGCGCCCAGCTGCGAATGCCGGACCCAGTCGCTGGAGATGCTCGTTTCTGCCATGTGGGTTGGTGGTGAGGGGTGTGCAAAGCAGCCGCAGATGGTAACTGCGGGCCAGTGACCTCAAGGCGAGCAGGCCGGCTGCTCCGCGCCCGGCACGTCCTGGCTTGACGGTGCGCGGCGCATGCCCGCAGACACCACCCACCCCAGCAGCGCGATCAGTGCAGCGCCCCATTCGGCCTGCTGCAGCCCCCGGGCGGTGGCCTCGCGCAGCGCATCGGGCGCCGTGATGCCGGCCAGCGGCGCCGTGGCCACCATGACCAGCAGGGCCAGCCCCAGCGCCGCGCCCACTTGCTGGGCCGTGGCCGCAATGCCCGAGGCCACGCCCTGCTGCGCAGCCGCCACGCCCTGGCCGGCCACCACCCACATGGCGGTCCAGCACGCGCCCTGGCCCAGGCTGAGCACCACGAAGCCGGGCACCAGCCAGACATAGCTGCCGCCCAGCGGCAGCGCCCAGGCCATGTAGGCCAGGCCGATGGTGCCTGCGGCCCAGCCCCCCATCAGCACGGCGCGCGGCGTGGAGCGGTGCAGCCAGTGTTGGGCCCAGCGGATGCCCAGCGTGCAGACCGCCGTGGGCAGCAAAAAGGCCATGCCGGCCTGCAGCGGGCTCCAGCCGAAGATCTGCTGGAAATACAGCGCCAGAAAGTAGTACTGCACGCCAAAGCTGCTCATGAAGAGCATGGTCAGCAGCATGGCCGCGCGCAGGCTGGGCACGCGCAGCAGGGACAGCGGCATCAGCGGCGAGGCGATGCGGGCCTCGATGCGCCAGAACAGGGCCAGCGCCGCCATGGCCACGGCCAGCGTCCCCAGCGTGGCGGCGCTGGCAAAGCCCCATTCAGGGCCTTGCACCAGGGCCGTCACCAGCAGGCTGCTGCCCACGGTCACGCTCAGGCAGCCGGCCAGATCGAAGCCCTGGCCCGGCGCGGCGCGCCCGGTCTGGGCCGAGGGCGGCAGAAAGCGCAGCGCCACCATGGCACACGGCCAGGCCACGGGCACCAGCACCCACAGCACCCAGTTCCAGCCCAGCGTCTGCGTGAGCACGCCGCCCAGCAGCGCGCCGGCCGCCAGCCCGCCGGCCGACGCCATGCTCCACACGGCCAGGGCGCGGTTGCGCTCGGGCCCGGCCGCATACAAGGTGTTGATCAGCGACAGCGTGGCCGGAAACAGCAGCGCCCCGGCCACGCCCTGCCCTGCGCGGCCCAGCACCAGCTGCCAGGGCTGCGAGGCAAAGCCGCCGACCAGGGAGGCTAGGCCGAACAGCGCCATGCCCGCCACATACATGCGCCGCTTGCCCAGCAGGTCCGCGCAGCGCCCGCCCAGCAGCAGGCAGCCGCCAAAGGCCACGCTGTAGGCACTGACCACCCATTGCAGATGGTGCGCGTCCATCTGCAGCTGCTGGCCCATGGCGTCGAGCGCGACGAAGACGATGGTGGCATCCAGCGCAATCAGCAGCTGGGACAGGGACAGCAGCGCCAGCGCGGCGCGCGGGTGGCGCAGGGCGCCGGGGGAATCGGTCATTGGCATGGCGCCGATCCTAATTAATGCACTTGTGAAGATAAACAGCAGATTTTCATTTTTCTTATGCAAAACTGCATTAATCGAATCTGGAGACATGCCATGGATCTCAACGCCGTGCACCTGCTCATCAAGGTGGCCGAAAGCCGCAGCTTCACCCAGGCCGCCACGCTGCTGGGCACCAGCCAGCCCCGCATCTCGCGCGCCGTGGCGCAGCTGGAGAAAGACCTGGGCACGCGGCTGCTGCACCGCAATACGCGCAGCGTCTCGCTCACGCCTGATGGCTGTGCGCTGGTGGACCGCTGCGCCCCGCTGATTGCCGGGCTGGAAGAGGCGCGCCAGCTGGTCAGCGACCGGCGCTGCGCCCCCAGCGGCGTGCTGCGCATGACGGCGCCGTCCATGCTGGGCCGCATCGTGCTGGTGCCGCTGCTGGGGCAGTTGCTGCGCGAGCATCCGCAGCTGCAGATCGACACCAGCTTCACCGACCGCATGGTGGACATGGTGGAAGAAGGCTTTGACGCGGCCGTGCGCATAGGCCCGCTGGCAGACAGCCGCATGATTGCCCGCGCCCTGCCGCCGCTGCGCTGGGTGACCGTGGCCTCGCCCGCCTACCTGGCGGCGCGCGGCACGCCGCAGACGCTGCAGGAGTTGGCGCAGCACAGCTGCATGGCCGTCTACAACCACTACCTGGGCCGGCGCGTGCCCTGGCAGTTCCTGGCCGGCAATGGCGAGATGCTGGACTGGCCTGCGCCGCAGACCGTGACCTTCGACAGCGGCGATCCGCTGGTGGAAGGCTCGCTGGGCGGCCTGGGCGTGGCCCAGGTCATGGAGTTCGCGGTGCGCGAGCACCTGCAGGCGGGCCGGCTGGTGCGGCTGCTGCCCCAGCACGAGGGCCGCGCCCGCGAACTGTCCCTGATCTACCCGCGCACGCGCCAGGCCTCGCCGCGCATCAAGGCACTGGCCCAGCTGCTGCTGGCGCAGACACAGTGGTAGGCAGGCAGGCCGCAGACGGCGTGGCGCCATGCACACAGTGCGTTCGGATTCAGTTCCGCTTATGTGGGTGAAGGGGGATTAAACTCCTGCCTTTCCACGATGGCAGCGTTCTCGGACAATCACGCCTTTTCGTGGTGCATGCACCTTGATGGGGCCGCGACACAGCGGCTCTTTTGTTTTTCCTGTTTTGCATTCCTGCCCCCGCGCCGGCCAGCGGCCGCGCGGGATCTGATCCACCAATCGACACATCCATGGCAGCAGACAACTCCAAGAATGCCGCACCCACCGCGCTCAGGCGCGAACTCAAGGCGCGGCATCTGTCCATGATCGCCATCGGCGGCTCCATCGGCACCGGCCTCTTCGTTGCCTCGGGCGCCACCATCTCGCAGGCCGGCCCCGGCGGCGCCCTGCTGGCCTACATGATCGTGGGCCTGATGGTCTACTTCCTCATGACCAGCCTCGGCGAAATGGCCGCGAACCTGCCCGTCTCGGGCTCGTTCGCCACCTACGGCGCGCGCTATGTGGACGAAGGCTTCGGCTTCGCGCTGGGCTGGAACTACTGGTACAACTGGGCCGTCACCATTGCCGTGGACCTGGTGGCCGCCCAGCTGGTCATGGCCTACTGGTTCCCCGACGGCAACGGCATGCTGTGGAGCGCCCTGTTCCTGGCCATCATGTTCGGCCTCAACGCCATCTCGGTCAAAGGCTTCGGCGAGGCCGAGTACTGGTTCGCCGCCATCAAGGTGACCACCGTCATCCTCTTCATCGGCGTCGGCGTGCTCATGATCCTGGGCATCGTGCGGGGCGGCGCGCCTGAAGGCGTCTGGGGCAACTTTGCCCTGTGGAGCCAGGGCGACGCGCCCTTTGCGGGCGGTTTCTCGGCGCTGATCGGCGTGGCCATGATCGTGGGCTTCTCCTTCCAGGGCACGGAGCTCATCGGCATTGCCGCCGGCGAATCCGAGAACCCCGCCAAGAACGTGCCCCGCGCCGTGCGCCAGGTGTTCTGGCGCATTTTGCTGTTCTACGTCTTCGCCATTCTGGTCATCAGCCTGCTGATCCCCTACACCGATCCGCACCTGCTCAAGAATGACCTGGGCGACATCAGCGTGAGCCCCTTCACCCTGGTCTTCGAGCGCGCGGGCCTGCTGTCGGCCGCCGCCGTGATGAACGCCGTGGTGCTGACCTCGGTGCTGTCGGCCGGCAATTCGGGCATGTACGCTTCCACGCGCATGCTCTACACGCTGGCCTGCCAGCGCATGGCGCCACGCATGTTCTCGTATGTCAACAAGCGCGGCGTGCCCACGCTGGCCCTGCTGGCCACCACCGTGGTGGCGGCGCTGTGCTTCCTGACCAACATCTTCAGCCCGCAACTGGTCTACATCTGGCTGCTGAATCTGTCGGGCATGACGGGCTTCATCGCCTGGCTGGGCATTGCCATCAGCCACTACCGCTTTCGCAAGGGCTTCGAGGCCCAGGGCCTGGACCTGAACCAGCTGCCCTACCGCGCATCCTGGTTCCCGTTCGGCCCCATCTTCGCCTTCGTGCTGTGCATGGTGATCACCCTGGGCCAGAACTACGAGGCCTTCATGGCCGACCGCATCGACTGGACCGGCGTGGTCGCCACCTACATCGGCCTGCCGCTGTTCCTGCTGATCTGGGGCGGCTACCGCCTGGTCAAGGGCACGCACATCGTGAAGTACAAGGACATGCAGCTGGGCTCCAACGTCGACTGACGCCCGGCCCAGTCCCCATGAAAAACAGCCCGCAGATGCGGGCTGTTGGCTTTCAGGCCTCTGCCGACCACACGGCCAGTTCGTAGCCGTCCGGATCGGTGAAGTGGAACCTGCGGCCACCCGGGAACGCGAACACCGCGCGACTGATCACGGCCCCGGCCCCGGCCGCTTCCACGCGGCGCTGCGCCTCGGCCAGATCGTCGGCGTAGAGGATGACCAGCGGGCCGCCGGGCCGCACCTCCTCGCCGGTGGTGAAGCCGCCCGTCAGCCGGCCATCGCTGAACTCGGTGTAGCTCGGCCCGTAGTCGGTGAAGGTCCAGCCGAAGGCCTCGCCGTAGAACGCCTTGCTGCGTGCGATGTCGGCCACGTTGAACTCGATGTTGTCGATCTGGTGGTTCTTGCCCCTGATACCCATGTGCTGCTCCGTTGAATGCTGGTAGGCCGCCATCATCGGCCACGCCGTGGCAGCGGTCTTGAACAAAACGGCCAGACGGGCCGCTCAATCCAGCAGTTGCTGCAGGGCAGCGCGGGGCGTGATGCCGCACAGCGCCCTCACTTCGCGCGACAGATGCGCCTGGTCCGCATACCCGGCGTCCGCCGCCAGCGCCGCAAGACCTGCCTGCCGGTCCGACCGTGCCAGGGCCAGCAGGCGCTGAAAGCGCAGCACGCGCTCCAGGGTCTTTGGGCCGTAGCCAAACTGCGCGTGGCACAAGCGGCGCAGGCTGCGCTCGGGCATGTCCAGCTGCGCGCGCATGGCGGCCAGCACACCGGATTCATCCCGCCCGGCTGCAGCCGCCACATTGAACAGCTCCATGGCCTGCCAGTCCGGCGCCGGGGCGTCGCGGCCCATTTGCACCAGTCCATGGATGAACACGGCCTGCCCTGCGCCCGGCTGCGCATCGTTGATGCGATGCACCCACTCCCGCGCGCGCAGCCCCAGCAGATCGCCCAGTTCCACCGCCTGCCCCACGATCTCGTCCATGGGCAGGCCCAGCCAGGCGCTGGCCGCACCTGGGCCGAAGCGCGCCCCCCATACCTCGGACCCCGGCACCAGCGCGGGCCGCGCAGCCACCCTGTCAGGCCCCACGGCCAGCAGTTGCCCGCCCTTGCAGACGATGTCCACGCAGCCGTCGGGCACCACGAGAAAGCCACCGGCATAGTCCGGGGCCACGGTGCTGCTCCACAGGCACTGGAAGTGCGGCTGCAAGGCGGGCAACTGCGTCGTGGGGCCTGACAGGGTGGCTGCGCGGCCCGCGCTGG
>NZ_JFYT01000104.1:0-16089 GCF_000632165.1 Delftia sp. RIT313
GGGTTGCAGTCCTGCCGAAGGACAGGACTGCTTCGTGATCTGACTCGCCGTGATGTCTGAACGTAGCGCGCAGCGCGAAGAGAGTTTCACGGCGAACCCCGCAACCGCCACGACGCAGGCGCTGACATACGGGATTGGGGAGAAAGGCAGCCGCTCGCTGGCGCTGCGGCTCAGGGGGTTACTGTGCGCCGGTCCAGAACCTTGTCTATCAGGCCCCATTCGCGGGCTTCTTCTGCGGTCATGAAGCGGTCGCGGTCCAGGTCGCGTTCCACCTCTTCGTAGCTGCGGCCGCAGTGCTGGGCGTACAGGCGTGTCACGCGGTCCTTGGTGCGCAGCATTTCCTCGGCATGGATGCGGATGTCGGAGGCCTGGCCCTGCACGCCGCCCAGCGGCTGGTGCACGTGCAGGCTGGCGTTGGGCAGGGCCATGCGGTGGCCGGGCTCGCCGGCCATGAGCAGGAAGGAGCCCATGGACCGCGCCGTGCCCATGCACAGCGTGTGCACGGGTGACTTGATGAACTGCATGGTGTCGTACATGGCCAGGCCGCTGGTGATCACCCCGCCCGGCGAGTTGATGTAGAGGTGAATGGGCTTGTCGGGGTTCTCCGCCTCCAGGAACAGCAGTTGCGCGCAGACCAGGGCAGAGACCGCATCGTTGACCTCGCCGTTGAGAAAGATCACGCGGTCGCGCAGCAGGCGCGAGTAGATGTCGAAGGACCGCTCTCCGCGCGCCGACTGTTCGACAACCATGGGGACGAGCATCATCGATTCGCGCATGGGCGAACTCCTGTCTGTGGTGGTGAAAAAGAATGGGCTGCTGCCTTGCGCCGCATGCCCCGTTGCCCGGACAGTGCTTCAGGTCGCGTACATCAGGAAGCCGCCGTCGTTGGCCGCTTCCCTGGCGGGCTGCAGCCGCGCATCGGTCAGCACATGGACGATGCGCAGCAGCGTGCCGCCATCGGCGCCGGGGCTGATCTGCAGGTCCACCGTGCTTTCCAGAAAGGGCGGCTCCGCCTCGCGCAGCCGCAGGCGCAGTTCCTGCTGCGGCACCTGCAGCAGCGGCTCGGCATGCTCGGTGCCCGGCAGCCACTGCGCGCGCAGCTCGGGAATGCTCAGCGCGCGCCAGACCTTCTCGGGCGGGGCGTCCAGCGCGTACTCCTGCACCAGCTCGCGGGCCGCATCGCCGGTGTCCATATCGCTCATCTTGTTCATTGGTCCATGTCCTTGAGCAAGCCCTTGAGTGCATCCACGCGCTGCGGCCAGTAGGCGCGGTACTTCGCCAGCCAGCCCGCAATCAGCGCCAGCCCTTCGGGATCGACCTCGTAATGCATGAAGCGCCCCTGCCGCTGCTCGCTCACCAGCCCCGCGTTGCGCAGCACGGCCAGGTGCTGGGACATGGCCGACTGGCTGATCTCCATCCCCTCGCGCAGCGCGCTGGCATGCATGCTGCCAGCGGCCAGCTTCTCGAAGATGGAGCGGCGCGTAGGGTCGGCCAGGGCCTTGAAGATGTCGTTCTCGGGCATGGCGACACTTTAGCAACCACTTATTTCAAACGCAAGCCCCGCACGCCAATCCCGCCGCCACGCCCTCATCCGCAAACCGCTTGGCCGCCTTGAGCAGATAGCTCACGGCATAGAGGATGGGGTCATCCGCCTCGTCGCCATTCAGGTGGTCCACCACCTCGATGGCATATCCCAGGTCCACCGCCGTGTCGTGCAGCAGGCCCAGCAATTCCGCGTCCTGCGGCTCCAGCGACTGCGCCTGATCGGCCTTCACGTAGTAGATGCGCAGCAGGTCCCGGCAGACGCAATTGATGGCCGTGATGTTGTGGCGAGCGTGCAGGTCCAGCACATCCAGCGCGGCGCCCATGTGCAGGACGGCGTCGATGGCGAGGTCGTCGAGTTTGGGTTGGGGTGAGGTGATGAGGTTGTGTTCATCCATGGCGGCTCCCAGGGCTTGGATCATGTCGAACAACAGGCACACGGAAATCGACCGCGTGAAGCGCCGTTTCATTCTACGAATTTCGTAGAGACGAAATCAATACACCCTACGACTATCGTAGGATGCCTCCACGGACCAAGCCACCCTCCAGCCTATTTGGCAAACGCCTGCGCGAGGCAAGGCTGCGTACCGGGATGCCGCAGGATCAGTTGGGGGTTGCCGTCGGTCTTGATGAGACAACGGCAAGTGCTCGGATGAGCAGATATGAAACTGGCGTCCATGAGCCACCTCTGGATATTTCCAACCGGATTGCGCAAGTGCTGGGCGTGCCGACTGCCTACCTTTATTGCGAGGACGATGATCTTGCCGACGTGATCCTGGCATGGAGCAAGCTGGCTCGCGGCGGTCGGGCGCAGGCGAAAAAAGCTGTATTGGGTTTGGTGGCTGGGCGGTAGGGGTGAACGCCTGGGCAGCCGCTATGACGGGATGTCGGCAGGATTGGGCGGTAAGAGATTACTGGCTGCGTATCGATATCCTCGAGGGAGGCCGCTCTTCTCAGACGACAGCAAACGGCTATGAGAGGCCGCCCACGGCAAACTTCTGAGCGGCGGCTTCATGCTGGTTGCCAACGTTCAGCGTAGACAACTAGACGCCGGCTCTCGACCCGAGCCGCCATCCAGCTAGAAGCTCCAAAGTCGTCATTCAACCATGATGGCCAGAAAATCTTCGATTTCTGGCTCCACAAGGCTCGTGGATGCCTTAAGTCGGTCCATTTCACAAATATGTGCACCCATTGCACATAGGCTTGCTCAGTGAGCAGGCTATAGTGTTTATGACAGATTCACTCACGGACCTAGTCCAGCAACCGTGTGTCGCGCAACTCAGGAGGGGCGGGGGGGGTCATGACTGGATTTTGATCTGTACTTCCATATAAAATGCGCGGCATCGAGGTAAGCAGCAAGCCTCTTTCTGCGGTTTTTCGTGGCAATTCGGACTGCATGCGCCAGATATGGCCTGCGGTTTGGCACGGTCTACATTGCGTTAGGCCTATTGGAATTATTTACTATGACAGAACAGCGGATCGAGCCACACAAGGTTACAAAGCCTATCCAGTTGCTAGCAGCGTGGCTTGTCGGTCTGGTTCTTACCAATGTCAGCTTCTTAGTTGCTGCCGTACAACTTGGCGCTAATGACTGGGAACGTAGAGCATTAGTAATTTCCGCAATAGCAAATGTTCCTATATTTCTCCTGGCCTTGTTTGTACTTCAGACTCGCTTTAGAGCCGAATTGCAAGAAGATACCTACTATGCAGAGTACTTAAGCAAGAAAACAACAGCCGTCGTTCGTGTTGACAAGAATACAGCACAAGATACCAAAATTGATGTCCTTGAGCGAGATTTGGCCCGTTTAATAAACCACGCAAAAAATCAACCTTCACTAAACACACCCGACCCGATACCGGCCAACTCAGAAGCGCTGGACTGGTCTGATTGGTTGGTGGCATTAAACAAGATCCACCCTCGATTCAAAGAATTGCGTGAAGCACTCCGAGAAGCTGATATACCTCTGGCCGAAATATTCGGCAAAATTAATGATGGAGCGCCGTCGAAATGGATTATATCCATTAACCATCAATTGCCATTTTCTAACAAAATTCACCTACTTCGCACCATTATCCCATATGGATTTGATGGCATTCAATATTGGACACCTCAGCGTGAGGCAGGAGAAGACGAGGATGTCTACATTGGGAGTTATGGTGGCGACTCATATGCAAAAGTCACCATTGAACTGGAAGAGCTTCTAGAAAAAAATGTAGAAATAGTAGATCTCAAACATTACTATGCTCATAATAAAGTTATGGCAGAAAATGCGCATGAAGATGATTGAACTCACTTGTCAAGTGCGACACCATAGTTAACGTAATAGCTCGAGCATCCGCTACCAGCCTAACTGGTTGGTCAAGCCGACGTCAACAGCTACGCTATTGGTTTCCTTCGCGTCGCTCCGGCGCGGCTTACTGCGAGCATTAGAACTACTTATGGAACCGACTACGTACTTCAACCTTGAACTAAAAGACTGGTGGGTGGTCGCCGCCACAGTTCTCGGCCCCATCTTGGCCGTTCAGGCACAGAAGGCCATCGAGGCATATCGAGAAAGGCGCACACGGAAGGCTCGCCTGTTCGAGCAACTCATGGCCACGCGAGCATCTCGAGTATCAGGCGAGCACGTCCGAGCTCTCAACATGATTGACTTGGTCTTCTACGGCGAGCGAACCCTTAGTATTCAACGCCGCAGCAAGAAGGAACAACGCGTACTCGACGCTTGGAAAGAATATCTCGATCACCTAAACAATCGAGCAGATGACCATGCCATCCAGCACTGGGCAACACAAAGCGATGAACTATTCGTGAATCTTTTGTATGCCATTGCGGAAGACATTGGCTATGCGTTTGATCGGGTGCAACTCAAGAGAGGTGCATACACGCCGATCGCCCACGGTGAGATAGAGACTGAAAATGCCGAACTTCGCCGCGCTACGTTGTCATTGATTGCTGGTAAGCACGCATTGAAGATGGACGTAGTGGGTTTTCCGATCGATCAAGATGCACTCGCTGCAAACAAAGCGGCAATACAAAACGTCGGCAATGCCCTTGAAACTGGAGTGCTCCGAGTCGAGGTCAAAAAGGGTGGCGAGTAGTTCTAACCCTTCTATCGAGAGGATATGCCTCGGCAAGCCGCGTCACACCTCTCATGTCAAACGTTGAGCATCCGCTTTTACTCGCGGCCACCGGCACCGGCAGCTCTTGGCCGATAGTGCGCGTTCGACGGCCAAGTCTGGACGACAGCTATCGCTGCATAGCTGTCATCGGCACTAGCTGCGCAAATAGTGACTCAGGGTCGCCAGCCGACTGCTGGCCGGCAGCTTCAGGTTGATTGCGATCTGCGATCAGATGCGCAACGAGCGACAGCTACCGAGCCTGAACCTGCCCAGGGCAGTGATCCGAGCGTGCGCAGCCACGACGACCCCGACGCCATCGCCGGCAGCCCCATGGCAGACCTCGTGCCCTCCATGGCTTTAGCACCCCGCTTCCCGTCTTCTCGCACATGCCGGCAATGGCCCAGCAAGCCCCTGTTCTTTCTCAGTGACCAACGTGCCACACCTCGGTCTTGAGAGCGCCAAAACCAAAATGCCGCCATGACTGCACCCTCGGCCTCCCCCCCCCATTCCTTCGACAAACTTGCGCTTTCGCCTGCGACGCTCGCCAATCTTGAGCGGCTCGGCTACACCCGCGAGCAAGTGGGCAAGATCGACATCAACGAGTTCGCAACCCATGTGGCCGTGGACCGCAAGATTGCGCATGACGTGGTTGCCCGGCTCAATAGCGGGAAGATCAAGGGGCGAACGGTGAAGGCGCGGTTGCTCAAGGATTGAGGGGTTGCAGGCGCCGAGGCACGAGCGACGACAACGGGTCGTTTCGCGCCAGCCACGGCCCATTCATGGTTCGTTGGGATCAACGACCAATGATCGTCCTGGCTGCTCACCGGGTACGTCGTCCGCGCCCCCGCCTTGAAAGGGCAGGAAAGACCGGGCCTGTCATGACTGCGCGGCAGGGTTGGCCGCTTTGGCTTTTTCTGCAGACGGCTGCAGCCCATCGGCCAGCGCCACACCCAGCGCGTCAATGACCGCCCGCACGCCCGGCACGTTGCGGCGGTCGCGGTGATAGGCCAGGTACACCGGGCAGGACGGCAGTGGCGCGTCCACCTCCAGCCGTGCCAGGCCGGGCACGGCATGGGCCATGGCGTCGGGCAGCAGGCAGATGCCCTGACCTTGCTCCGTGGCCTCCTGGCGGGCCAGGTCGGAGCCGGATCGAAAGACGAATCGGGTGGCGCCCCGGCTGGCCAGCCACAGGTTGGAGGCGTCCTGCCGGCCGGTGGCCAGGTCCTGTCCCACGAAGTCGTGGCTGGCAAAGTCCTGCACGCGCAGGTGGCGACCCGGCAGGCGCTGCTCGACATAGCCGTGCGAGGCGTACAGGCCAAACGTCAGTTGCCCCGCCCATTTCTCCACCACCACGGCCGAGCTGGAGCGCCCGACCCTGAGCGCCACGTCCACTTCGCGCCGCCCGACATCCGTGAAGCGCGACTCCACGGCCACTTCGATATGCAGTCCGGGGTGCGCGCTTCTCAACTGCGAGAGCACGGCGGTAACGGGCTTCACGAAGCCCTCGCCCATGCTGACGCGGATGGTGCCGGTCAACGCATGGGCCTTCTCAGCGGGCCGGTCGTCGCGCTTGATGCCGCCCAGTCCCAGCTCGAATTGCTCAGCCAGCTCCACCAGCTCCATTGCATCGGGCTCGACCGTCGTCCCTGCGCTGCTGCGGTGTACCAGGGCGCGGCCCAGGGATTGCTCCAGCGCCTCGATGCGCCGCGCGACGGTGGAGGTGGACAGGCCCAGGGCCGCGCCTGCGGCAAGCAGGCTTTGGTGGCGGTGAAGCGCCAGGAGCACGCGCAGGTCATCCCAGGTGGTGGGCGGTTGGTTTTTCATGAATGCAAATCAGCTTACCAGCGCTGCCCATTCCCAGCCGGGCACCCCGTCGCAATACTCGAGTGCATGAAAACCCCTTTTGATTTCTCCCAGAAAACCGTCCTGGTGACCGGTGCCTCCATGGGCATCGGCGAAGTATTTGCCAGGGAGCTTGCCCGCCGTGGCGCCAAAGTCGTGCTGATCGCGCGCAGCCGCGACAGGCTCGAAAAGCTCGCCAGCGAATTGCCCGGCGCCGAATTCCTGGTGGAGGACCTGGCCGCACCCGGGGCGGCCCGGCGGGTCTTCGATGCCGTCAGCGCCAGGGGCCTGCTGCCGGATCTGCTGGTGAACAACGCGGGCTTCGGCACCCACGGCAGGTTTGATGAACTGGCGCTGGCCATGCAGCGGGAGGCCATCGATCTGAATGTGGGCGCCCTGGTGGAATTGACGCACCTGTGTCTCCCCGCACTGGAGCAGCGCCAGGGCGGCGTCATCAACATCGCCTCCACGGCAGCGTTTCAGCCGGTCCCGTACATGGCGGTCTACGCCGCGACCAAGGCCTTCGTCCTTTCGTTCAGCGAAGCGCTCTGGGCCGAGTACCGGCCGCGCGGCGTGCGCGTGCTGGCGTTGTGCCCGGGCGCTACCGACACGGCGTTCTTCGCCCGCGCCGGCGAGGCCGCATCCTTCGGGAAAAAAGCGTCCAGCGAAGACGTGGTTCGCCTCGGGCTGAAAGCCTTCGACGACAACCGCGCCTCGGTGGTGCACGGTTGCGCCAACTACCTGACGGCCCTGGGCGCCCGCGTTGCCACGCGCGAGTTCATGGCCCGGTTCACGGCGCGCGTGATGAGGCCTGCAGCGCAGCCGACTTGAAGACGACTGCCAAGAGACAGCGATAGAAAAAACCTGTCACCTCCTCAACCCTAGCCCAGCACGAGCCTTGCTAGCCTTGGCACATGCTGATCTCCGAACTCGCCCAGCTCACGGGCGTCTCCATTCACGCGCTGCGGCACTACGAGCGCGCGGGCCTGCTCAAGCCCCGGCGCCTGCCCAATGGCTACCGCGACTATCCGCGCTCGGCCCGGCGCGAGGTGGTGTTCATCGCCATGTCCCGCGCGCTGGGGTTCGGGCTGCCGCGCATTGCGGAGAACCTGCGCGCCTGGCGTGCGGGGCGCATAGGTCCCGGTGACCTGGCCGATGCCGTGCAGCAGCGCGTGCAGGAGATAGACGAGCAGATCGCCGCGCTGCAGGCCCAGCGCGCCCAGGCCCTGGACCATGTGCAGTGGCTGCGCGCCCGCCAAGCCGAGCGGGATCTGGCGCAGACGGCACCGGCCCCAGCCAGCCCCCCCGACAAACCCGCCGCGCCCTGGCCGCGCGTGCGCCGCGCCGCTTCACCCACCACCAAGGAGACAAGCCATGACTGAGCCGACCACCCACCCCACCCCATCCGCCCAGGCGCTGCAGAACGCCGTGCTGGCCATGCCCATGGCGCGCACCCTGGGCCTGCGCTTTGTGCGGGCCGAGCCCGGCGCCACCGAGCTGGAGATGCCCATTGCCGATGCCCTGTGCTTTCAGCCGGGCCAGTTGCAGGCCACGGCGATCTTTGCGCTGGGCGACTTTGCGGCGGTGTCGGCCGCAGGGTCACTGCTGCCTGCTGGCTGGGCCAATGCCACGGTGGACGGCAGCGTGAAGCTCTTCGCCCCCGCACGCGGCACCCATCTGCGGGCGCGCGGCCGCGTGGTGGATGCCGGCCGCGTGCTCAGCATCTGCGCAGCCGACCTGTACGCGGTGGCCGAGGATGGACATGAAACGCATTGCGCTACCTGGCTGGGGACGGCGCGCAATCTGGAGCCCAGGCCAGCGCGGGCCTGAGGGCGCTCCCGCCGCCTCCCCACCCCGTATGTCAGCGCCTGCGTCGTGGCGGTTGCGGGGTTGCAGTCCTGCCGAAGGACAGGACTGCTTTGTCAACTGACTTGCCGCAGTTGTTTGAGCGGCGCGCGAAGCGCAAAGCGAGTTCTGCGGCAAACCCCGCAACCGCCACGACGCAGGTTGCCCTCAGCGAAGCGGAGGGTCGCGGACATCCGGGTCGCCTTCTTTGACCTGACCTTTCTTGGCGAATCAAGAAAGGGCAGTCGGCCGCCGGGCCGAGACCCGGCCTCGAAAAGGAACCGCCCGGCAGGGTCAGAAAAACAGTTCCCAGGCGGACACCCTCTCTTTAAAAGCTCACCCCCGCAGCTTCGCCCGCCGAGCCTTCACCGCCGCAGCCAACTGCTCCAGCACAGGCACGGTCTGCTCCAGGCTGATGCAGGCATCGGTCACGGACACGCCATGCGCCAGCGGCTGGCCGTCCACGATGTCCTGCCGCCCTTCCTGCAGGTGGCTTTCGATCATCAGCCCCGTGATGCGGGCATCGCCACCGGCGATCTGCTGGGCCACGTCGGCCGCCACGTCGATCTGGCGACGGTGCTGCTTGCTGCTGTTGGCGTGGGAGACATCGATCATGACCTGCGGGCGCAGGCCTGCGCCTTCCAGCAGGGCGCAGGCGGCCTGCACATGCTCGGCGCCATAGTTGGGCTGCTTGCCGCCGCGCAGGATGACGTGGCAGTCGCCATTGCCGCGGGTCTCGAAGATGGCGGACTGGCCCATCTTGGTCATGCCCATGAAGGCGTGGGGCGCGCTGGCCGCCTGGATGGCGTCGCTGGCCACCTTGACGCCGCCGTCCGTGCCGTTCTTGAAGCCCACGGGGCATGACAGGCCGCTGGCCAGCTGGCGGTGGCTCTGGCTTTCCGTGGTGCGCGCGCCGATGGCGCCCCAGCTGACCAGGTCGCTGATGAATTGCGGCGACAGCAGGTCCAGGAATTCCGTGCCCACGGGCAGGCCCAGGGCCAGCACGTCCAGCAGCAGGGCGCGGGCCATTTCCAGGCCTTCGTTGATGGCGAAGCTGCCGTCCAGGTGCGGGTCGTTGATGTAGCCCTTCCAGCCCACGGTGGTGCGGGGCTTCTCGAAGTAGACGCGCATGACCACGAGCAGCTCGCCGGCCAGGGCGTCGGCCTGGGCCTTGAGCTGGCGCGCATAGTCCATGGCCTGGTCGTGGTCGTGGATGGAGCAGGGTCCGACGACGACGATGAGCCGGTCGTCCCGGCCCTGCAGCACGTCCGAGATGGCGGCGCGGCTGGTTTCCACCAGTTGCTGCGCGGCTTCGGGCGCGGGCAGCCATTCCTGCAGCAGGGCCGGGGTGATCAGGGGGCGCACGGCCTTGATGCGCAGGTCGTCGATGCGGGTGGTGTCGTGCGTGCTCAGGGGCACGGCACTGCGTTGTACGTGGGTGGGGGTGGTCATGGCGCTATTGTCGCGCCTTGAGGTTTCCCGACCGGGGCGGGGCAAGTGGCTTGCCCGCCCCTTGGCATCGACTTACTGAGCCGCCGCTGCAGGTGCCGGTGCCGGTGCCGCTGCAGGCGCGGACTCTGGCACGGCCGGCACAGCGGCCGGTGCCGCGCCGTACTGCCAGCCGGCGGGCAGCAGGCCATCGACCCAGTGCAGGCGCCAGGCCATCAGCGCCAGCAAGGCCACCACGGCCAGCGCCACCAGGGTGTTGCGCAGGCCGTTGCCTTCCGCATAGGGGTCGCCCGCCGTGCGCCGTGCACCCACCGGCACCTTGGCGGTCTGCGACAGGCTGCGGCCCAGCGGCAGGTTGATGCGCATGCGGCCGTTGATGGCCCAGCCGCTGGCGTCCAGGATGGGCCCCAGGCTGCGCTGGCGCAGCTTGAGCCAGGCAATCATCATGCTGGGCCCGGAGATGGCCGCGATGAGGCCGACCAGGGCCACGGGAATCCAGGGCCCCAGGTCGATGAACTTGCCGAAGATGCCCACCAGCACGGCGCTGATGGAGCCCAGGGCCACGCCCAGGGCGGCCACGGTGCCCACATCAGTCTTGCGCGATGCGGCCGCAGCCGTGGCGGCTGTGGCGTTGGCCGCAGCGGTGCCGGGCGCCGTGACCAGCTGGCCGGCCTGCGTGCCCAGGCTGGCGGTCACGCCCTCTTCCTTGGCCGAGGCGCGCTTGGCCACCTGTTCCTCCACCATGCGCAGGAATTTCTTGTAGGGCAGGAAGAAGGCCTGGCCGATGCTGGTGGGGTTCTCGATGAGCTTGACGATGGTGGCGTCCCAGTCGTTGCCCGCGCGGTCATAGAACACGCCGTTGCGGCCGACGAAGAGAAAGTCCACATCGCCCGCCGTGAAGGCCGCGACGATGGCTTTCTTCTTGCCCTCGCGCCGCAGCTCGCAGTAGGCCAGGCAGGTCTTGGCACGGCCGGCCAGCGCGGCGTGGGCGGCGGTGTCGCTCACTTCCACGGTCAGGTCGCAGCTGCGCGCATCCAGGTAGAGCGTGCCGGCCTGGAAGGCCGCGCCCTCGCGCCGGTAAAAGAGGCTGAACGAGACGAAGTTGTTGAGCAACACCAGCAGGTCGCGCTGCAGGCGGATGAGCTTTTCCAGCGCCACGGCCTGCAGGCTGTGTTCCTTCTCGGACTCGTCCTGGGCGATGAGGTCCAGCAGCGCGGCTTCCTGCCCGCCGTCCAGCAGCGCCTGCACCTCCTGTTGCGACAGGGCATCGAGCGGCGTGGCGGGCCGGGCCGCCAGCCATTGGCGGCAGGGCTGCAGGGCGGCCTTGACCTGCTCCCACTGCGCGGCGGTGATCTCCTGCAGGTCTTCGCCCAGCACGGGCTGCACGGCCTGCTCGCGCAGGGCCTGCAGCGCGCCGGCCCAGGCGGGGTTGACGCCCTGGGCCAGCGGCAGCGCGCGGTCGGCCGCCACGGCGGCCAGCGGCAAGGCGGCAATGGCCTGGGCGCCACTGTCCAGCACCTCACGGCCCAGGGCGGCATAGCCTTCGATGGAGGGGTTGAGCGGGTCCTGCGCGCGCGTGTCGAAGGCGGCCAGCCGCGTGCGTGCGAAGAAGTCGTCCACCTTGGCCTGCACCGCGTCCACGGCGCGGGCCGCGGCCAGGGCCTGGTCGCGCTCGGCAATGCCGCAGCCCAGGGCCTCGGCGCCCGCATGCCAGTCGCGCAGGGAACGCAGGTCAGCATAGAAGGACTCGGCCTGCTTGCGTGCGATGCCGGCCACGCCATCGGCGCCCGCCGCCGTGCCATAGGCCTTGCCGATGCGCTCGACCAGCGCGGCCAGCGCCTTGTCGTCCCCGGCGGTGGCGGGGCTGACGATGCCGTCGCCATTGAAGCGCATGGCCGCCAGGGAGGCCAGGCGCTCGCGCACCTGGGCCAGGCTCAGCGCGGCGCCGCCGGCCTGGCCGGACAGGGCCAGCATGCGCTCGGCCTCGGCATGCAGCAGGGCGCCCTGCTCGCTGTCGCGCTCCAGGCTGGACAGTTGCAGCACGTCGCCGCCATCGGCCAGCACCTGGGGATCACGCACGCGCGCCACGGCCCATTGGCAGGCGGCAATCAGTTCGGGCGGGCGAATGCGGCCGTCCTTGTCCTCGTCGATCAGGTCCAGCGTGTCGCTGTCGAACTCGATGCCGCGCGTGGGGCAGGCCAGGGCCACCCACAGCTTCTGGTCCAGCTCGCCGATGTGCGCAATGTCCTGCCCGGTGCGGATGACCACCTGGTCCACTCCACCGGCGCGAAAAAACTCCCAAGCATGTTGCTGCTGCATGAAATACCCAACGGCCGCTCTGGCCAACATTCAAAAAACGAAAACGAAAAACCGAAAAAGGGCCGCAGTTTAAAAGTCATTCGGCCTGCTCAATTGAAGACATTTGTCAACGATGGGCGTCAGCACAGGCTGTCAGGGCTGGCGCTTTGTGTGAAAATAAAAGCACTGAATAGATACTTTATTGCCTCCATGCCCTCCAACTCCACCGCATCGGCCCCTCAACAAGGCCGGGACAAGCTGCACCTGCAGCTGGCGCGGCTGTTCCGCAGCAAGGTGTCCACGGGCGCCTGGCCCGTAGGCAGCGCCATTCCCACGGTGCAGGAGCTGGAGGCGCTGCATGGCGTGTCGCGCACCACGGTGCGCATGGCACTGGGCGCCCTGGTGGCAGAGGGCCTGCTGCTCACGCGCAAGCGCGGCGGCACGCGGGTGATTGCGGCGCCCTACAAGCCGCCGTCCTTCCTGCTGCCCACCAGCTGGAAGGAGCTGGTGGCCTTTGGCGCCCACATCGGCCAGATCACCCTGCACACCGGGCGCGACTGCCTGCCGCCGATTCCCGAAGGCTTCCCCGACGTGGGCCGCATGGCCCCCGCCTACGTGCACCTGCTGCGCGTGTACGACCATGACGCGGCGCGGTTCTGCCTGTCGCAGCTGTACCTGGAGCAGCAACTGTTCCCCGAGATCGAGGCCCAGCTGGAGCGCAGCTCCCTGGCCGTGGCCCTGAGCAGCGACCCCTCGCGCATTGCCGTGGCGCGCCAGCACCTGAGCGTGGCGCCGGCCGACGAACTGGCCGCCGAGCACCTGGGCGTGGCCCTGGGCACGCCGCTGATGCAGGCGCTGCGCTGGGCATGCAATGCCGACGGGCTGCTGATCTACTGGGCGCGGGTGCGCTTTCTCAGCGAGTACGTGCATATGGAAATGGATCTGCTGAAATGAACCCCACCCCCTCCTCCCCGGCTTGCCGCCCGCATGTGGGCCGCGTGGCCTGGATCACCGGCTCGACCAGCGGCATCGGCCTGGCCGTGGCGCGCCATCTGGCCAGCGAGGGCGCAGCCATCGCGCTGCATGGCCAGGCCGCCGCATCGGCCGAGACCGATGCACTGGTGCGCGAGATCGCCCAAACGCATGGCGTGCCGGTGCGCCACTACGGCCTGGACCTGCGCGACGCCAGCGCCATCGCCCCGCTGGCCCGGCGCATTGCGGCCGAGCTGGGGCCCATCGACATCCTGGTCAACAACGCAGGCATGCAGCATGTGAGCCCGCTGCTCGAATTCCCGGCCGGCAAGTGGGACGAGCTGCTGGCCGTCAATCTCTCGGCGCCCTTCCACGCCATCCAGGCCTGCGCGCCGCAGATGCTGGAGCGCGGCTGGGGCCGCATCATCAATATCGCCTCGGTCAGCGGGCTGGTGGGCGTGGCGCGCAAGCCGGCCTATGTGGCCAGCAAGCACGGGCTGATCGGGCTGACCAAGTCGGTGGCGCTGGAGTTCGCCACCACGCCCGTGACCTGCAACGCCATCTGCCCCGGCTGGGTGCTGACGCCACTGGTGCAACGACAGATCGATGCGCTGGCAGCGCGCGAAGGGCTGGATGCCGAAGCGGCGGCGCGCCAGCTGCTGGGCGCCAAGCAGCCCTCCCAGGCCTTCGTGACCGTGGAGCAGGTGGCGGCGCTGGCCGGTTTCCTGGCCAGCGAGCAGGCCGCCCAGGTGCGCGGCGCACACTGGAACATGGACGGCGGCTTTGCCGCTGCCTGAGCCGGCCACGCCTCGCCCTGCCCCGCCAAACCCCTTTTCATACCAACGACAGACAAACCCAACCAGGAGAGACAGATGTCCTTGAACGAAACCCATGACGCAGGTCTGCGCAGCTGGGTGGCCTCGGCCAATACCGGCGCCAGCGACTTCCCCATCCAGAACCTGCCGTTTGCGGTGTTCCGCCGCGCAGGCAGCCAGGAGGCCTGGCGCGGCGGCGTGGCCATTGGCGACCAGGTGCTGGACCTGGCGCGTGCCAGCGCCCTCAAGGCGCTGGGCGATGCCGTGCAGCCGCAGCTGGAAGCCGCTTCGCAACAGCGCCTGAACGGCTTCATGGCCATGGGACCGGCCGCCTGGTCGGCCCTGCGCCTGGCGCTGTCGCGCGCGCTGCGCGAAGGCGCTGCCGCGCAGGCGGCCCTGCAGGATTGCCTGGTGGCCCAGTCCGACGTGGAGTACACGGTGCCGGCCCAGGTCGGCGACTACACGGACTTCTATACCTCGGTGCACCACGCCACCAACGTCGGCAAGCTGTTCCGCCCGGACAACCCGCTGATGGAAAACTACAAGTGGGTGCCGATTGGCTACCACGGCCGTGCGTCCAGCCTGCGCGTGTCGGGCGTGGACTTCCGCCGCCCCATGGGCCAGCTGAAGGCGCCCGACGCCGCCGCACCCGCGCTCAAGCCCTGCGCACGCCTGGACTATGAGCTGGAGATGGGCATCTACACCGGCGCGGGCAACGCCTGGGGCGAGGCGATTTCCATGGACGAGGCAGAGAACCACATCTTCGGCCTGTGCCTGCTCAACGACTGGTCGGCGCGCGACATCCAGGCCTGGGAGTACCAGCCGCTGGGCCCCTTCCTGTCGAAGAACTTCGCCACCACGGTCTCGCCCTGGGTCGTGACGCTGGAGGCGCTGGAGCCCTACCGCACGGCCTTCACGCGGCCCGCCGCCGATCCCCAGCCCCTGCCCTACCTGAGCTCGGCCGCCAATTCCGAGCGCGGCGCGTTCGACGTGCAGTTGAGCGTGGCGCTGGAGACCGGCCGCATGCGCGCCGAAGGCCAGGCCGCCCAGCAGATCACCCACACCAGCTACCGACACGCCTACTGGACCATGGCCCAGCTGGTGGCCCACCACAGCGTCAACGGCTGCGACCTGCAGCCCGGCGACCTGCTGGGCACGGGCACGCTGTCCGGCCCCACCTCCAGCGAGGCCGGTGCGCTGCTGGAGCTGACCGAAGGCGGCAAGAAGCCCGTGGCCCTGGCCAATGGCGAGAGCCGCACCTTCCTGCAGGATGGCGATGCCGTGATCCTGCGCGGCTGGTGCGAGAAGCCGGGCGCCGCGCGCATCGGCTTCGGCGAGTGCCGCGCCACCGTGCTGCCCGCGCGCCAGGCCTGATGGCAAAGGCAGATCGATCGGGGCCGATGGAGCGGCCCGATTGATCTGCGCGATTGATCTGCGCGATTGATCTGCGCGATTGATCTGCCCGATTGATTCACCCGATCGATCCGCCCGAATGTCGTGATTCCGACAGCCATGAGTGCATGACACAATTGCTGACATGCCCGCCCCATCGGAAGACGCCATCTCAGCACCTCCCGCCACCATCGACTTCGGAAGGCAGGCGGCCCCTGCCCGGCAGGAGCCCGCCTTTGCCGAGCCCGGCAGTGCCAGCAGGCCCGACACGGCCGACTCTCCCAAGAGCCCCAGCAAACTGCCGCCCTCGATAGCCAGCGCCTTCGCTGCCGCAGCCTATGCGCTGCAGCACGGCGATGACGCCGCTGCCCCCAACGAGCGGGCAGGCGCCGGCGCACATGCCGGCGTCACCAGCTTCACGGGCGGACAGGGCACCGGCCTGATGCCGGGCCTGTACGCCAGCCTGATTGGCGAACCCTCGCGCGACTACTACCTGCGCCTGTTCGAGCGCTTCGACGCGCTGGGCAAGCCCTTGCCTACCTGGAACCTGGCCGCAGGCCTGTTCACCCTGCCATGGTGCGGGCTGCGCGGGCTGTGGCAAGAGGGTGGCCTCTATGCGCTGGCCGCCGGCGGCACGGGCCTGGTCTGGGGCCTGCTGCTGCGCCCCGCGCTGGGCCTGCCCCCGGCGATTGCCCACGGCATCGATGCCACGCTGATCCTGCTGGCCATTGCCATTCCCGGCCTGGGCGCCAATGCCCTGTACTGGCACCATGTGCGCCGCCACACGCTGCAAGCCATTGGCGAGGCCCCCAAC
>NZ_JFYT01000105.1:0-15876 GCF_000632165.1 Delftia sp. RIT313
AGAACGTGCTCACGGCCCATGACTTCATCTACCCCGTGTTCGTGCACGAAGGCACGAACCAGCGCGAGGCCGTGCCCTCCATGCCCGGCGTGGACCGCCTGAGCCTGGACCTGCTGCTGCCCGTGGCCGAGCAGTGCGTGCAGCTGGAGATCCCGTTCCTGGCGCTGTTCCCCGCCATCGAGACCTCGCTGAAGACGCCCGACGGCAAGGAGGCGCTCAACCCCGACGGCCTGATCCCGCGCGTGGTGCGTGCGCTCAAGAAGGAATTCCCGCAACTGGGCGTGATGACCGACGTGGCCCTGGACCCCTACACCAGCCACGGCCAGGACGGCATCCTGGATGAGTCCGGCTACATCATCAACGACGAGACCGTGCAGGTGCTGGTGGGCCAGGCCCTGAACCATGCCGAGGCCGGCGTGGACATGGTGGCGCCCAGCGACATGATGGACGGCCGCATCGGCGCCATCCGCGAGGCGCTGGAGGCCCACGGCCACATCCACACCCGCATCATGGCCTACAGCGCCAAGTACGCCAGCGCCTTCTACGGCCCCTTCCGCGACGCCGTGGGCACGCGCGGCGCGCTGGGCAAGGCCGACAAGAACGTCTACCAGATGGACCCCGCCAACACCGACGAGGCCCTGCGCGAAGTTGCCCAGGACCTGGCCGAAGGCGCCGACATGGTCATGGTCAAGCCCGGCATGCCGTACCTGGACGTGGTGCGCCGCGTCAAGGACGAATTCGGCGTGCCCACCTTCGCCTACCAGGTCAGCGGCGAGTACGCCATGCTCAAGGCCGCCGCCGCCAACGGGTGGCTGGACCATGACCAGGTGATGATGGAATCGCTGCTGGCCTTCAAGCGCGCGGGTGCCGACGGCATCCTGACCTACTTCGCCATCGACGCCGCGCGCAAGCTGCGCGGCTGAGCGCATGCAGCCGGTGACGCCGCCCGCGGGAGCCGCTCCCGCCGCCAGGAACATGCGCATCTTCCACCTGCAGCCGGGCGGCGCCACCGAACTGGCCGCCCTGCCCGACCAGGCGCCCGCGCAGGGATTCGTCTGGATCTCCTGCACCCGCGCCACCTTGCAGGAGCGGCTGGCCGAGGTGCAGCGCACGCTGCAGCTGCTGTCGGGCCAGCAGCTGGTGGACCTGCATGTCTCGGACCTGCTCAACGCCCAGCTGCCCTCGCGCTACGACTACACCTCGCAGTACGACCTGCTGGTGTTTCGCCGCCTGGCCAGCGGGCAGGCACGTGCCGCCCCGCAGGCCGGCACGGCCTCTTCGCCTGCGGCGCAGGCGCTGCCCCCCTCACCTCCCGTGCGCCGCACAGGTCCGCCCGTGCTGCGCAACATCGACACCAGCCCCGTGGGCTTTGCCATGTTCGACCAGGTGCTGCTGTCCGTGCACCCCGACGACTGCACCGTGCGCGACGCCTATGCCGCGCGGCTGCTGGCCGCCGTGCCCAATGACCCTCGCGAGGGGCGGCTGAACCCCACCTCCGGCACGCGGCTGCCTGCCAGCCCGCCCGACCTCATGCTGCGCGTGGTCAACCTCATCGTGGACGGCTTCCTGGACCTGCGCCGCGAACTGTCGCGCCAGCTGGACCACTGGCAGACCGAGCTGCTGCGCCCGCGCACGCGCTTTGCCAACTGGAGCGCGCTACTGGACGCACGCCTGGCCCTGCACGAGCTGGACGAGGTCTGCGAAGACCAGCGCGCCGCCGTGCAGGACTGGACGGACGCGCTGGAGACCTGGGCGCCGCCTGAAGATGCGGCGGCGCTGCGCGAGCTGGACCTGCTCAAGGTGCGCAGCCGCGACGTGCTGGAACACATAGAGCGCGTGGTCCACCACGTGCGGCGGCTGGAGCAAAGCACCGAGACCGTGGTGCAGATGCATTTTTCGGTGCAGAGCAACCGCACCAACGACATCATGCGCACGCTCACCGCGCTGACGGCCGTCTTCCTGCCGCTGAACCTGATTGCCGGCATCTTCGGCATGAATTTCGAATTCATCCCCCTGGTGCACAAGCAGGACGGCTTCTGGTGGGCCATGGGCTCGATGACGACGATTGCCGTGGGCCTGACCGTGTTCTTCTGGCGCAAGCGCTACATGGCGCGCACGGCGCAGGACTAGGGCCCCGCCCGCTCCAGCGGCATCCACAGCGTGAAGCGATTGCCGCCGGCCAGCGGCGCCCAGTCCAGCCGCGCCTGCAGCGCCAGCGCGCGCGTGCGCATGTTCGCCAGTCCCTTGCGGCCCTCGGTGGGTGCCTGGGCGCGGTCGAAGGGGTGGCCGTCGTCCTCCACCAGCACCTGCACGCCGGCCCGGCCGTCCAGGGGGGCCTGGGCCGTGCGCACCGTGATCTCGCGCGCGCCGCTGTGCTTGATGATGTTGGTCAGCACCTCCTGCAGGATGCGCAGCACATGCAGGGCGGCCTGCGCGTCCAGCCAGGGCAGCGCGGGCAGGTCGCTGACCTCCCAGTGCAGCCGCAGCCCCGCCCCCTCCAGGCGCGGCCCCAGCCGGTAGCGCAGCCCGGCCAGCAGCGCCAGCAGGTCGCAGTCCAGCGGCTCCAGCGAATCGATGGACAGCTTCAGGTCATCGATGCACTCCTGCAGCAGCTGCACCAGGTCCACCGTGCCGACCTGGTTGAACTCCACCACGCGCAGCGCGCTCATCAGCGAAGAGCCCACGCCGTCGTGCATCTCGCGCATCAGGCGCTGGCGCTCGTGCATCAGCGTCTGCTCGCGCTCCACGGCCAGCAGGCGTTCATGGGCCTGGGCCAGCTCGGCCTCCTGGGCCTTGAGCCGTTCCGCCAGATGCAGGTTGGCGTTCTCTGCCACGGCCAGCGCGCCGTTGTAGCGCCGGTAGGCCACCAGCAGGAACAGCGTGAACAGCCCCAGGTACACATAGGGCGTGAGGTAGATGCTCTCTATGCTGATCAGGTAGCTCTGCAGCGCCAGGTCATGGAAGCCGATGGGAAACGACAGCAGCATCCACATCGCCAGCATGGTGCTGCCGCCATCGCGCATGCGCCAGGCGCCCGCCACGGCCATGCACAGCACCAGGATCTCCGGCGGCACCATCAGCAGCCGCAGCAGCGGCAGGATGGTCTCGTGCGCCGGCCCCCACAGCGGCACCGCCACCAGCAGCACCGTGCCCACATAGCCCTGCAGCACCCGGGCCAGCCAGGGCCGGCGCCTGCGCTGCATCAGGCACAGGAAATGGAAGGCCGCCACCGTGGCGCCCATGAGGCCGGCCAGCGTCAGCCAGGAGAACCAGCCGTCCGACAGGGCCAGCCCCTCGCCGTCCACCATGAACTGCAGCGAGCCCAGCAACTGGCACAGCGACATCAGGAAGAACAGCAGGAACACCACATCCCCGCGCCGCCGCTGCAGCGTCCACAGCGCCAGCGCGAACAGGCCCAGCACCAGGTAGGAGCCCGCCGTATAGACCACCAGATCGGCCTGGAGCAGGCTGCGCAGCCGCCAGGACAGGCGCAGCGACTCGGCCGGCCCCGCCCACAGGCTGGACAGCGCCCCGCCCACGCCCTGCTGGCTGGCCATGCGCACATGCACCTGCAGCGGCCTGCCCGGCTGCGCCAGCCCGCCCAGGTCCAGCCACACCGGCCGGTTGAAACTGTTCCATACCCGGCTGCCGCGCGTCTGCCAGGCCAGCTTCCCGTCCACATACACCGCCACCGTGCCCACCGTCTGCCAGCGCGGGATATACAGGCGCGCGCCCTGGGGCGTGGGCGCCAGCGCCTCGGGCGGCACCACGGCGCGGAACCAGCGCACCTCGGGCGGCGCCGCGGCCAGGTCGCCGCTGCCCGACACGGCCCTGTCGCCTCCATAGGGCAGGCCCACATCGCTCCACGGCGTCGATGCATCCAGCACCGCGTCGTCGGCCGACGCAAGCGCTGCAGGCGGCGCCCAGTGCGGGCTGTCCGACCGCCACAGCTGCGCCTGGCGCAGTTGCACCGCTTCGCCTGCGGCGGGGCCACGCAGCCCGAACGCCCCCGCCAGCAGCATCGCCAGCGCCACCAGTCCCGCCGAAACCAGCAGGACCCTCCCCTGCAGCAGCGGCTGCGTCATCTGCCCACCCTGGCGGTGCTCATTGCCGCCCCTCGGCCAGCCAGCCGCGCTGCAAGGCCACATGCATCATCTGCGTGCGGCTGGACACCTGCAGCTTGCCGTAGATGCGCCGCACGAAGGTGCGCACCGTATGGCGCGACACGCCCAGCTGGCGCGCCACCTCGTCCAGCGTATGGCCGCGCGCCACCAGGCGCAGCACCTCCAGCTCGCGCATGGACAGCGCATGCGCGGCGGCCTGCGGCTCGGCAGGCGGCTGCAGCCCGGCCACCGCCCCGGCCCGCTGCTGGCGCAGCAGCAGCTTGCGCGCCACCATGGGATTGATGGGGCTGCCGCCCGCGTGCAGGCTGCGCACTTCCTCCAGCACCGCGTCGGCGGCCAGGTCCTTGAGCAGATAGCCCATGGCGCCGGCCTCGATGGCGGCCAGCACATGCTGCTCGTCGCCAAAGATGGTGCTGACCATCACCGCCGCCCCGGGGTGGCGGGTGCGCACGGCAGCAATCACCTCCAGGCCGCTGCCGTCGGGCAGGCCCAGGTCCACCAGCATCACGTCCATGGCACCGGCCCCATCGGCCCGGCCGAGCTGGTGCAGGGCCTCCGCGCGGCTGGCTGCCGCCCAGCACAGGACCATGTCCTTCGCGGCATTGATCACGCCCACCAGGGCGTGGCGGCAGGCGGCGTCGTCCTCCACCACGGCCACGCGGATGACTGTGGCGCCACCCGTCGCGGCGGCAGAGTAGGGGTCTGTGTGCGTGTCCATGTGGGTGGAGTGCGTGGCGAGGGCCGCATGTTCACATGGAACAAGACCGCTGTCATGTCGCCCGGATAGGCGACATGGGCGGCCCCGTCCCCTCTCATCGGCCATGTAGCCCGAACGGGGGACATACAGAAAGCCGGACACCCCATAGATTTGCCCTCTTCAGCACATCACCGAGATGCTGTGCCTACCGAGGGGGTCCGCCATGTCCATCATCCATCCGTCTGCTGCAGCCGACGTACCACCCATACCCACGCCGAGCCCCCGGGGCCGGACATTGCCGGGCCTGACGGTCGGGTTGGCACTGGCCCTTGCCGGCGTCGCGGCCCAGGCCGCCACACTCACCGTCACCACCGCCGGCGAGATTGCAGACACCGATCCGCTGTCTCGTGCGCAATGCTCGCCTGCCGCAGGCGACCGCAACTGCGACACCCTGCGCGACGCCATCAACCATGCCGCCGATGGCGACACCATCGTCTTCGGCGCGGCCCTGGATGGGCAGACCATCTCGCTGACCCGCTTTACCAACTGCCTGGACACCGGGCAGGCCGCCGGCGCCACCTGCCTGCCGCTGGCCAGCTGGCCCGGCTACGTCTCGCAGTTCGGCCCCAGCGCCTTCTTCATCAGCGGCAAGCGCATCACCATCGATGCCACCGCCAATGGCTTGACGCCCCAGGGCGTGAGCGTGCAGCGCCTCGGGACCGCACCCGGCTTCCGGCTGTTCGACATCGATGCGCAGGGTGGACTGGTCCTGCGCGGCCTGACCCTGGCCGGGGGGCAGGCCACAGGCGGCTCCAGCCGCTTTGGCGGCGGCGCGCTGGGTGCGGGCGGTGCCATCTTCAATCGGGGCCAGCTCACCATCGAACGCAGCACGCTCACGCGCAATCACGCACAAGGGGGGCAAGGAGGCAGGCTTTCCTTGAACTCCTTTGCAGGTGCCGGCGTGGGCGAGGATGCGACTTTTTCCCCGGGGGGACGGCCGAACGCTGGCGGCCCGGACGATGGCGGCCTGGGCGGTGGCAGTGGCAGCGCCAGCGGCAAGAACGGCGGCTTCGGTGGCGGCGGCGGCGGCTCCGGCGGTGGCGGATTTGGCGGTGGTGGTGGCCGTCGTGGCAGCGGTGGCGGCTTCGGCGCCGGCAACGGTGGGGGCGGCGCCTTCGACGCTGGCGGTGGCGCAGGCGGCATGGGAGGGGCCATTTTCAACAACGCAGGCACCTTGACGCTGAACCAGGTCACCCTGGCTGGCAACGGTGCACACGGTGGGCTGGGCAACAGCAGCGGCGGCGGCGCCGGCCTGGGTGGCGCCGTTTTCAACTACAACGGCGTGCTCACCATCCGTTTCTCCACCCTGGCCGGCAATACCGTGCAGGCCAATGGCGACGACAACCCGGCCGCGCAAGGCGGCGCCATCTACAGCCTGGGCGATTCCCAGGCCGCCTGCAGTGCGGGTGGCAACATCAGTTGCACCCGCAGCGGCGCCTCGCTGGAGATGCAGGCCAGCATTGCCCAGGGCAGCGTGTTCGAGCCGGCCACCAAACAGCCCGCTGGCAGGGACGTGGTGCTGGACCTGCGCAATGGCGGCACCAGCGATGCCAGCGGCAGCAACAATCTGCTGGGCCTGGCGCAGGCCCTGAACAATGCCGACATCAGCGCCCTGGCCTTCACCACGGGCAACCCGCAGCTCGGCCCCCTGGCCAGCCACGGCGGCCCCACCCAGACCATGTTGAACGGCACCGGCAGCCCGGCACTGGACGGGGTGGCCTGCACTGCCGCACCCGGCACGGACCAGCGCGGCGTGGTCAGGCCCCAGGGTGCGCGGTGCGACATCGGCGCCGTGGAGGCGAACGTCTTCCAGGCGGCATTGACCGTTCTGGCCAGCGGCGCGGGCGGCGTATCGGCGCAGCCCTCCCCGCCTGCGGCCACGGGTGCCGTACAGGACTGCGGCCGCCCAGGCGGCCTGTGCCAGGCCGGCTATGGCTACTTCGAAGGCGCGCCCACCCTGGTGACCCTGGCCGCCACGCCCGACCCTGGCCATGCCTTTGCCACCTGGAGTGATGCCTGCAGCGGCAGCACGTCCACCTGCAGCGTCACCATCGATGCAGCCAGGAGCGTGCAGGCCAGTTTCACGGCCTTCAGCGTCACGGCAAGCCTGCCCTCCGGCACCTACGGCACGGCCTACAGCCAGCCGCTGGCGCCCGTGCCTGGCGGCGGCGTGGGGCCGTTCAGCTACAGCGTGGGCAGTTTGCCCGCTGGCTTCAGCCAGGCCACCGGCACGCTCTCGGCTACAGCCACGCAGGCGGCAGGCAGCTACAGCTTCACGCTGACCGCCACCGATGCCAACGGCGCCACCACCGAACCCGCAGCCGTGACCGTGGTGATCGGCCCGGCAGCCACCAGCGCCCACCTGTCGGCCTCCCCCGCTGCGCCAGGCCATGGCCAGAGCGTGACTTTCAGCGCCCAGGTCACGCTGCCTGCCGGCGCCAGCGGCACGGTGGATTTCTTGAACGGAACGCAGGTGCTGTGCGCCAGCGTTGCGGTGACCGGCGGGCTGGCCAGTTGCAGCGTGCCCCGGCTGCCACCGGGCACGGCCACGGTGCAGGCGCGCTATGTGCCCGGTGATGGCAATACCTCCGGCTCGGACAGCAACACCGTGACCGTCACGGCGGCCTCCGCACCATCTGCGGCGCCCATTCCAGCACTGGGCGCCGGGGGGATTGCGCTGCTGAGCCTGCTGACCGCAGCGGGCGCGGCGTTGTCGCGCAGGATGGGCACTTCACGGAAAATCGGCGCTGGCACATCGCCACGCACCCCCAGGAGTTCCTCATGACCGCATCCGCAAGCCGGAGCCCGCTTTCACGCCGCAGCCTGCTGGCCGCCAGCGCAGCCACCGGCCTGGCCCTGTGCGAAAGCGTCCTGGCCGCCCCCGCCGCCCCCGGAAAAAGCACCGAAGCCGCCGTGCTCACCATCAGCGGCCCCGGCGTGCGCGGCAACCGGGGGCCGCTGGACCCGGTGGCCGACCTGCTGCTGAAAAACCATGGCCTGGCCTTCGACTCGGCCTGGACCACAGGGGCCGGTGCGCTGGAGCGCCTGCCCACGGTGGAGATCACGCCCCATATCGAATACGACGGCCAGCCCCACCGGCTGCGCGGCCCGCTGCTGGCCACCGTGCTGCAGGCGGCCGGAGTGGACAGCGCCGCCGCAGCGGCCAAGGGCCAGTGGATCACCCTGCAGGCCATCGACGGCTACCGCGCCCAGCTGCCGCTGGCGCAGGCCCTGCAATGGCGCATGCTGCTGGCCACGCACATGGACGGCCGGCGCCTGGGCCTGGGCGGCCTGGGCCCGCAATGGGCCATGTACGACGCCGACCGCATTGCGGAGCTGGCCGGCAAGCCCCTGAAGGAACGCTTTGCGCAGGCGCCCTGGGGGCTGTACCACATGGGGCTGCACGCGCAGCAGCCCCAGGGCTGACCCCAAGGCTGCGCATGGTTCCGTTTCGGCGGGGCTGTGCAGGACCTCCGCAAGGGGGTGCCGGCTCCTTTGCCCGGCCCGCCAACCTGCACAGCCCTGCCACCCGTTGGCGGCGGCAAGCTCAGCATAGCGTTGACCACATTGCACCCCGGCCTGCGGCGCGCATTTGGAGTACCATTTCGCGATCCCCTCGGGGGATACGGGCTTGGCGGCCCGGAACAACGTAGGCGCAGCAGCCGCACGCCTTTTGATGAGGCAGCGGCTTTTCATCTTCCCGGTGCTGCGCCGGGCACGGTTCCGTTTTTGGCGGGGCTGTGCGGGACCTCCGCAAGGGGGTGCCAGTTCATGCCAAAGGAGCCGCCATGCCTGACCTCGATGCGCCCAGCGGAGCACACGCCTCCCCGCCTTTCTTCTCTTCCCCGCAAGTGCCGAGGGAAGAGACCAGCCTGTACTACCCCATTTCCGAATACGAGGTCTATCGCCTCAAGGACTGCATGCACCAGATGGGCCTGGTGATCAACCTGTGCTGCATGGCCGGCCCAGACCAACAACTGAACGACCTGGGCGGGCTGATGAGCTTCCTGACCGCGCAGCAGCGCGCGCTGCGGGGCACGCTGCAGACCGTGCAGGCGCGCAAGGCGACGCCGGGGCCGGCATGTGATCCGGACCCCGGGGGTTGATCAGGCCAGTTGCGGACACTCGCGCAGCACCGATCAGCCCGGCCTGGCGCCGTCCGCATCCCGGCGAATGGATGGCCATTGCCTGAGCAATTCAGGCAAGGCCGTCTGCACGGTGTCCCACACCAGATCGAGGTTGATGTCGAAATAGCCATGGGCGATGCGGTTGCGCATGCCGCGCATGTTGCGCCATGGCACTTGCCCGTGTGTCTGGGCGAACTCGGCATAGCCATCCATGACCTTCGTGACAGCCTCGCCAATGATGATGAGGCTCATGATGACGGCCTGCTGGGTGCGCTTGTCCTCCAGGAAATCCTCCTTGGCCAAGCCCTTCACGAAGCTACAGGCATCCGTTGCGGCCTGCTGTATGTGATCGAGGTAATCGGGAAGGCGATGCCCGTTCATATCGGCTGCGCCTCCGCAAGCACTTGGGCCCGAAACTTCAGCGGCAGGTCTCCGGGCGTCAGCAGATCAACGCGAAGGCCGAGCAGCGATTCCAGCTCGTCCTGCAGGCCGCCCAGGTCGAACAGCGTCGCGCCCGGCAATGCATCGACCAGCAGGTCGAGGTCGCTGCCGTCCCGGTCGGTGCCATGCAGCACGGAGCCGAAGACGCGCGGGTTCGCAGTGCGGAAACGGCTGGCCATTTCACGCACTGCGCTGCGATTCATGTCGAGCACCACGGACGGTCGCATGGACATCCTTTCCTGTTGAGACTTCTGGAAAGCCTATTGCATCAGGCACCGGGTTTCAAGCAGCACTCCCGGAAATCCCGATGCCTGGATTTTCCATGCCGGGCCACGCCCGGCACGGCAGATCAGGCCAGGTGCTGGTCGAAGAAGGCCAGCGTGCGGTCGCGCGCCTGCAGGGCGCTGGCCTCGTCGTAGGCGCTGCGCTGGTCGCAGTTGAAGCCGTGGTCGGCGTCGTACAGGTGCACCTGCACATGCTTTTGCGCCTGGGCGAAGGCCTGCACGGCGTCCACGGGAATGTGCGTATCGCGCCGGCCGAAGTGGGCGATGACGGGGCACAGCGGCTCGCGGCCCATCTCCAGCGGCGTGGTCATGCCGCCGCCGTAGTAGCAGGCCGCAGCCGACAGGCTGGGCAGGTTGCAGGCCGCGCGCCAGGCCCACAGGCCGCCCCAGCAAAAGCCCACGATGCCCACCTTGCCGCCGGGCACCAGCGTGGCGGCATGGGCGATGGCGGCCTCGATCTCGGGCAGCACGCCGGGCTGGGGCAGCGCCTCGGCGGCGGATTTCAGCGCCATGCCCTTGGCACGGTCGGCGTCGCCGTAGCCCAGGTCCACACCGGCCTCGACACGCGTGAACAGCGACGGCGCCACGGCCACATAGCCGCGGGCAGCCAGGCGGTCGGCCACGGCGCGGATATGGGCGTTGACGCCGAAGATCTCCTGCAGCACCACGACGGCGCCGCGCGCGGGCACATCGGGCCGCGCCACCCAGGCCGGCGAAGCCGTGCCATCCAACGAAGTCAACTGCACAAAACTGCCCATGTCCGCGTTCCTTTCTGTCTGAGAACCTGTTGTGATTTCCCGGTGGGCGGACGCGCCCCGCAATGCTGTAATGGCGGCGGGCCGGCCCGTGCGGCAATTCTTTCACAGGAGACATTCGATGGAACGAAAAGTCGTGCTCATTACCGGTGGCAGCCGCGGCATAGGCGCCGCAACGGCACGCATGGCTGCGCACCGGGGCTGGGACGTGGTGATCAGCTACCAGCAACAGCGCGATGCGGCCGAGGCCGTGGTGGCCGACGTGCAGACAGCCGGCACCCGCGCGCTGGCCGTGCAGGCGGATGTGGGCGACGAAGCCGAGGTGCTGGCCCTGTTCGGTGCGGCGGATGCGCAGTTCGGCCGGCTGGATGCCCTGGTCAACAACGCCGGTGTGGTGGATCGCGCGCAGACCGTGGCCGAGATGAGCGTGCAGCGGCTGGAGCGCATGTTCCGCGTCAATACCATCGGCAGCTTCATCTGCGCGCGCGAAGCCGTGCGGCGCATGAGCACCCGCCATGGCGGAAGGGGAGGCGCCATCGTGAACGTCTCCAGCATCGCTTCGCGGCTGGGCGCACCAGGCCAGTACGTGGACTATGCGGCCGCCAAGGGCGCGTTGGACGTGATGACGCTGGGCCTGGCCAAGGAAGTCGCCGCCCAGGGCATACGCGTGAACGCCGTGCGGCCCGGCTTGATAGAGACCGACATCCACGCCAGCGGCGGACAACCCGACCGCGTCGAGCGCCTGGCGCCCAACGTGCCCATGCAGCGCGGCGGCAGGGCCGAGGAGGTGGCCGACGCCATCCTCTGGCTGATGTCGGATGGCTCGCACTACACCACGGGCAGCCTGGTCGATATTTCGGGCGGCAACCTCTAAGGCTCTCCATGGACCTCAAACCGCTGATCACGCTGGTGGCCATCATCAACCCGCTGGCCATCGTCCCCTTCTTCATCCACTACACCGAGGGATTCAGCGCCCAGCAGCGCCAGCAGACCATTCGCACGGCGGCGCTGGCCTCGTTCTGCGTGATCGCGGCCTGCGCCATCATCGGGCTGCAGGTGCTGGACTTCTTCAACATCTCGCTGCAGAGCTTTCAGGTGGGCGGCGGCCTGCTGCTGCTGATCAGCGCGATGAACATGCTCAACGCCCGCCCGGCCGAGGAACGGCCCAACGCGCCCACGCTGGTCGCTGGCGCGGAAAAGGCCGCCATGGGCAACAGCATTGCCGTGGTGCCGCTGACGATTCCGCTGCTGACGGGGCCGGCCTCCATGTCCACCGTGGTGATCTACGCCGACCAGGCACGCACCATCTGGCAGCACCTGGCCCTGGTGGGCTATGGCGTGGTGGTGGCGCTGGTGGTGATGGTCTGTTTTTCGCTGGCGGACCCGATCGCCCGCGTGCTGGGCAAGACCGGCATCAACGTGATGACGCGGCTCATGGGCCTGATCCTCGCGGCCCTGGCCGTGGAGGTGATGGCGGGCGGGCTGGTGAAGATCTTCCCCATCCTGGCATCGCCCGCGATCGTGCCCTGAGCGGGCTGGCTGACTGGTGGCCTTACTGCCGGTTCAGATCGGTTCAGGCCGGCACGGTCCGCGCGCGGTCGGCGCTGCCGTCGCAGGCACCGCCGCAGCCCGTGATGGGCTGCTCGGGCAAGGCCTCAGGGTGCGCCAGGGAGCCCGTGGCGGGATCGAAGCCCGCACTGCGCAGATGCAGGGCCAGCGCCGCATCCATGGTCTGCGCATGGTGCACGAACCAGGCCGCCAGCTCGCCCGCCATGCTGCGGATCACGGCCAGATCACCGGCCGCCGCCTTGCTCGCCCCCTCGCGCATCACCTGCAGCACCACCTTGTGCTGCAGGCTGTGGCAGTTAGTGCTGGTGAAGCGCGTGGACTGCATCCAGCGGTCTTCCTGGTCGAAATGCACCTGCGTATGCGCGATCAACTCATCCCAGCGCGCGCACAGCTGCGCATCATCGGCAGCCTCCACCTCGGCCAGCAGCAGGACGAACTCCTGATGCACCTCGTCCATGGCCGGCAACTCCAATGCCAGCGCTCCGCTCCATTCCAGCACGGCCATATGCTTCTCCTGCCTTCATCGTGAAAGCCTGCAGCTTAGGAACAGCACCGCCCAACCCGTTTGACCCACATCAGCCAACCCGAAAACAGCAAAGCCCCGCGAGCGGGGCTTGGTCAAGGCGGATAAAACTGGCGCGGCCAAAAGGCCAGGGGCACCGAGCAAGAGCCGCCTCGCGGCGAAGGTGCCGTCCCCATCCCTTGCGAAGCAAGTAGAGAGGCGCCGTGCCACGGGGGTAAGGCGCGCAGCGCCTCAGGGGGTGCCTACCAGCTTACTGTCCAAACTTCCGCTTGGCGTCAGCCACGCAGGTGTCCTTGGCAGCGCCACTCATGGTGTCGCAACGGGCCTTGGCAGCCTTGTAGTCAGCTTCGCGGGTTTCCTCGGCAGCGTCCTTGCGGGTTTCGGCCACGTTGGCAGCCTTGGCTGCGGAGTTGGAAGCGGGCTCGGCCTGGGCCTTGTTCACCTTGGCGGCTTCCACGGCGTGCACGTGGGCGGCCTTGGCATCCTTCACGCAGACATCCTTGGCGTCGCCCTTGAGGTCGTCACACTTTTCCTTGGCGATGTCGTAGTCCGCATCAGCCTTGGCCTTGAGTGCCTTTTCGCTGTTCTTGGGCGAAGGATTGCGGCGCGATTCCAGTTCGGCCTTGGCCACGTTTTCCTGGCCCTTGGCCTGCTTCTCGCAGACGTCCTTGGCGTTGTCCTTGAGCGGCTTGCACTGTTCCTTGGCAGCCTTGTAATCGGCCTCGATCTGGTTCTTGGCGGCCGTGTGCTCCGCATTGGTCATGGCCATGGCGCCGGAGGCCATCAGGCCCAGGGCGACAGCGGAAAGCATATGGCGAAAGCGTTGCGGTGTTTGCATGATGGAACTCCTTGTATTTGTACTGAACCGGCCCTTGGTGCCTGCGGCGGCGGGCCATTGGTGCGCGCCCACAGGCACGCTGGCTGTCGAGGAGCGGATGGCGGCGCCGGCCAGGGCGTCCAGCCCATCCGCAGTCCACCCTCGTCAGTCTTCGAAGCGGAAGTCGGGGTTGCGCTTTTGCCAGTCGGTCAGCTGCTTTTCGGCAGCGTCGCGGGCCAGGCCCTGGCGCTCCTGCAGCTTGCCCAGGAATTGCTCGCGCTTGCCGGCGATCACATCCAGATCGTCATCGGTGAGCTTGCCCCATTGCTCACGGATCTTGCCGGTGAATTGCTTCCAGTTGCCCTTGATGCGGTCTTCATTCATGGCTTGGTCCTTTCAGTGATGTTGAAGTAGCGCTGTGCAATCAGGCCTTGTTTTTTCAAAGCCGCGATCTGCATCAGCGACGGTTCCACTGTAAAAAACCTGGGGGCTGCGCGTCGTAGTCTGGACCTAGTGTTGACGGTCGTCCCAGGGGCAGCCGAGACGGTGGGATCGGGACTACAGCCCCTGACGGACGCGCGGGAAGCGCTGGGTCAGGCGCGGCCCGCCCCTGCCCTGAGTACCCAGCCTTTTCCCCGTATGTCCGCCCCTGCGCCGTGGCGGTTGAGCAAGTGCAATGACAGCCGGAGAGTGGGCCGTTCGATGAAGCATTGCCGAGCAAAGATGCTTAAGGCCCCATCGCAAAGCATCGTCGCTAAGATTCATTCAACAGGAGCCTGCCATGCTTACCAAAGAACGCACTGACATCAACACCGAAGTGCTCAGCCTGAAACAGGCCAGCATGTCGCTTGCGCTGATGGCTGCCCGCAAGGCAGTGAACACCGGCCTACTCCGCACGCGTAGCAGCTCCAGCAAGGTGGTCTACACAAGGGAGTTGAGGGTCAAATCCTCCTGATTCAGGCGTAACTCAGGCGTAGGGCCTTCACCCTGCCAAAGCCCAGCTCTGCTGGGCTTTTTGCTTGAAGGAGCGCGGTCAGGCTCACAAGCGCTGCAATCGCCCCGACGTGGCCTCTACAAAGCGGCTCGAACCTGAGTCCACTCCACAAAGAAACAGCCGAACAGTGCAGTGCACCAATCGGCTGTTGTTGAGAGGGGAAGAAAGGAAAAACGGCGGGCTGGCGGCCAAAGCTACCGCTCAGTGCCCCTGCTGCCCCAGCCACGCATCGATCTGCGCAATGGCGGCATCGGCCGCCGTCGCCAGCGCCTTCGCGCCGCCTGCGGCATCGCCGGAGGCGGCAGGGCTGCGCACCTCGAACAGCTTCTGACCCAGCAGGCGGTCCACGGCACCGCTTTGCTCGACCAGGGTGGCGCGCAGGCGCACGACGCCGGCACTGGAGCCGGGCGCGTCGAAGACCTGGCTGAACTCTTCGATGTCCACGCGCAGCAGCGTGGGCACGGCGCCCTGCAGGCGCGGCTGGGCCACGCTTTCGCTGCTGGCGAGCACGGGGCGCTGCACGCCCAGCTGGCTGCGCAGGCGCTGCTGCAGCAGCAGTGCCGGAGGCTGGCTCCAGCGTGCCAGCTGGTAGGGGCGCAGTTCCTGGCCGTTGGCATAGGCCAGGCGGTAGAACATGGCGGTGCTGCCGTCGGACAGGGCGGGAGCCTCCACATCGGCCAGCGCCAGCGGCGTGCGTGCCTGCGGGGCGGCGGATGTGGCGGCCTGCGCGGGCGCGGACAGCGGCGCCAGGCCGAAGTCATAGCGCGCGGGCTGGGCAGGGGGCTGCGGCAGGGCAGAGCAGCCGGCCAGCAGGATCAGGGCGGCGGCCAGTCCAGCGCTGGCCACGGCGGTCTTGCGAGATAGGGGCATGCGGGTTCCTCGGTCAGGGCTGGGTGGCTGCAGACGGGGCGACGAAGCCGGGCTCGCCCGGCCCCGGGCGGGCCTGGCCCGGCCCGTAGATCACGGCCTGCGGGTTGTCGCTGAAGCGGCTGGCCGCCGTGCCCATCTGGCGCGCGGCGCGCGAGACATCATCGGCCGCGCGGTTGGCGTGCGGCACCGTGCTGCGGCCCAGCGAATCGGCCATGCGGGTCAGTGCGCGCGTGCTCTGGGCGATCTGCTCCAGCGGTCCGTCCTGCGCGTTCACGCGGCGCACGGTCTGCTGCAGTTCGGAGGCCACGGCAGAGGCGCCGTTGCTGGCCTTCTCCAGCGACTGCAGGGTGTTGTGGGCGTCGGCGGCGAGCTGCGGCACCTGGGTGGACAGCGTGCGATCCAGGTTCTGCGTGAGCTGCTGTACGCCTGCGGCAGCGGCCGCAATGTTCTCCAGCGCCTGGCTCACGCGCTTTTGGTTGTCGGTGTCCAGCATGTCGCTGAGGCGGCGCGAGATCTCATCGGCGCGCTCCAGTAGCACCTGCCCCTGGTCGGCCAGCATGCTCAGCGGCGACGAGCGCAGCGGCAGGCGCGGCAGGCCGCTGCGCTCGTCGCCGC
>NZ_JFYT01000106.1:0-15340 GCF_000632165.1 Delftia sp. RIT313
GCCCACCCACCACCCACTCCGAATCCAGCGTGGCCAAAGCAACTGAGATCCAGGCGCCCTCTGCGTAATGCGCGCTGTGCCACGTCAGCGATGAGCCGCATTGCTGGCAAAAGCAGCGCGTGATGCCGGGCGATGAGGCAAAGGAGCGCAACTGCTCCTGGCCCTGGGTGAAGACAAGGTCCTTTGCCGGCACGCTGCCGTAGGTGGCGAATGCGGCGCCGTGGGCCTTCTGGCAGATGCGGCAGTGGCAGTGCGAGACGGCCTTGGGACTGGACCGCAGTTCATAGGCGATGGCGCCGCACAGGCAACTGCCGGTCAGGGCAAGAGGGGGGCTATCCGGGGCGTTGCTCATGGTCAGTCGGGCGCAAAAAAGGCGCATGCAATTGTGCATGCGCCCCAATGCCGCGAGAGGGACGCGCGGCAACCCCAGGAGTCATCCGTTTCGTCAGTCGCCGATGACCTGCAGCCCGCTGCCGTCCCCATGCGCCTGCAGGCACATTCTTCCGAGATCGTTGAGAAAGCGCAGCACGGGCATCTCGCCCACGCAGGCGGGGATGGCAGCCATGATGTCGTTGTGCAGTTCCAGCAGCTGGTCGGCGGCGACGAACATGGCGGCGGATTCGCCGTAGTAGTGCCGCCAGAAGTCCTGCAGCAGGCCGTGGCGGGCCTTGCCTACGACCAGCGGATAGCCGTTTTCCCAGACCTGTGCGTCCATGGAAAGGCTGGCCAGGCCAGGGTCAACAGGCCGCGCGCTGGCGGGGATCAACAGTACACGTCGCATGTCCATGCTCATTTGCGTCTTCCAGGTGCGCCAGTGGACTCGGGCAACCCGGTCCGGGAGGAGGGTGAGAGGGTTCGCACCGCAGGCGGCAAGAACCGGTTCCCACTTTATTCACGTGTGCACAACAAGAAAATTACAGCTGATTACATGCGGCGAGCGATGCGCCGTGTGCCTGCCGTTCTCCGTTGCAGTTCGCCGTTCAGGCGCTGCGCGCCCCGCCTTCGATCTCGAACGGAAAGTCCCCGAAGCGCAGGCTGCCACGCCGCCGCTCCACCAGGGCGGGCGAGGCAGCGCATTCGGGCAGGGCGCTGAGGATCTGGTGCTTGGCGCGGAAGATCTGGATGTTCACGTACGAGGGCTCCACGCCCAGCATGCGTGAGAGTGCATCCAGTTCTATCCAGCCCTGGCTTGCGGGGGCCAGGCCTTTTTCTGCGTCCTGTTGGCGCACGCGGGCCAGGGTGACCAGGGTGTAGTGGTGTATGCGTTCGCCCAGCGCAATGGGCTTGCCGTCGCTCATGACGGTCAGGCTGGCGTGCTCTTCGTTCTGGCTGACGGTGAAGCGAAAGGACACTTCCGGTGGCTTGGGCGCACGCGGGTCGAAGCTGCTTTCCCGCGTGGATTCCAGGTCGTCGCATTGCACGAATTCCCAGCTGCCTGCGGAGGTGTGGACCATGGCGCCATCGACCAGGGGCTCGGTGCCGTCGCCGGACTCCTGAAGCCAGCGGCCGTCCTCGAAGAAGACGTTGGCTTCGGGCTCCTGCGCGTCGGGCAGCAGGGTGCCGCGCGGGTTCAGGGCCAGGGGGCCGTCCTGGGGCAGTCCCGGGCCGGGGCTCAGGCAGGTGATGGGAGGTCCCAGGTCTTCCACGGTCCAGGCCGCTTCTGCGCCTTCGCCCATGCTGAGCTTGGCGCCCACCGCCAAAACGGTCCAGCGGCCGGCGACCAGGCGCACGCCGTTGAGCATGGTGCCGTTGCGGCTCTGGTCCACGATTTCCCAGGTCTGCCGGTTCCAGCGGAACAGTGCGTGGACCTGGGAGACGTCGGGCGCCTTCATGACGGTCTGGCAGACCGAAGGATGGCGGCCGAAGGTATGCAGGGGCCGCAGCACGACGATGCGGCCGTCGAGTTGGTTACGAAAGAGGGCCATCGCCTCGAATTCTCCTTGGGGCTTGTGTGAACAGGGGGTGGGCTGGGGGCGCATTGGCCCGGAGCCGGCAGCCTGTTGCCAAGCTGAGAGAGTACATGCCCGCTGCGCTTTTCAGTTTGTCAAACGTACAGAGCCTGCGGATTCAGTTCGGATTCCTGCAGCGGCCGGCTGCGCCAGCCCAGGGCCATGGGTACGTTGCGCAGCCGTGGATTGCCCAGTTCCGGCCAGATATGGCACAGGCCGGGAATCACGACTTTGACGGTGTGCACAGGGATGTCGGGGCGCGAGTGGTCGTAGACGATGGTTTCCAGGCCCAGGCCGCGTGCGATGTCCACGCAGCGCGCAATGGCCTGGGCAATGTCCGGCGGCGTGGTGTCCGGCGTGTGCCCAGACAGTGGCGCAGGCTGTTGCGGCGGCGCATCGGCGCTGTCCGCAGGGTGCAGGAAGGCCTGCAGTGGCTCGGGCACGGCAAAGCTTTTGCCGGCCGCGATCAGCTGGCTGATTTCGGTGAGGGCGCGTTCGCAGGCCAGTGCGCGGTCCAGGCTGCAGCCAAAGCCCACGGCCCATTGGCCGGTGTCAGCGTGGCGGCCCACGGAGACGACCACGGGTATGCCGAAGTCGTGCGTGATGTCCAGCAGCCAGTACGACCATTGCGGTCCGCAACTGCGGTCCAGGCGCTGGCGCGTGGCCTGGTCGATGCCTTGCAGCGCAATGGCGGGCCTGCGGATCTGGCCGTACCACCAGATGGCGGCGGCGTCGCGTTCCACCAGTTCCATGAAGCCTTGGAGGATGGCCTCTTCCCGCGTGTTGCCGGCCGCGCAGCCGTTGGAGGTCCAGCCGACATGGTGCAGGCTTTGCGCGGGCGCATGAGCCAGGCAGAAGGCCAGCGGCAGGTAGCGGCACGCATCGGCGGTCAGGGACCAGGCTGGCGCCCACCACAAGGGTTCGCCCTGGCCGGCGCTGGGGGCCACGGCATGCGGTGGCTTGTCGGTGGCAAAGCCGGCAGTCTGCCGGTCGCTGAAGCGGGCCAGCGCTGTGGGCGCGATGCAGGGCGCGTCCAACTCGGCGGCGGGGGCGATGACTACGGCTTCGTCTCCCTGGTGGAAGGCGGCGTAGCGCTCCACCGCTTCGCACATGGCGCTGGCGCGGGCCTGCATGGCCGAGAGGCCCTTGCCCAGGCACAGCTGTGTTCCGGAGCCGGCCAGGCTGGTGCTGCCGGGGGCCGGTGTTCTGAAGATTTCGCTGCGGTAGACGGTGAGCGCTTCGTCTGTCTCGGCCGTCAGCGGCGTGACCCGGGCAATCACGCCGGTCAGCGGGCTGACGTGCTGCGACAGGCGCTGCACCGTGGTCTCGGCCGGAACGCTGCGCCAGCCGCCATCGGCGCGCGCGGCATGCGTGCCTGGAACTGGCGCAATGCGTTCGCGCTGGCGCAGGGCCATCAGCCCTGGCGTGCCGCAATGCGGGCATTGCGGGCGGGCGGCCACCGGGTGGGGCTGGTCAGGCTCCAGCGTCCACACGGTTTGCTCCGCATCGGTGTGCGCCAGCAGGCGCTGCACCGTGGGCAGCAGGGCCTGCAGCCGCGTGGCGATGAGGTCGGCGCCGGCGCGCACGGGCGGGCAGCGGTCGCTGTCCTGAGGCTGGCCGTGCTTGCCGCCGCGTGCGGGATGGTTGCGTTGCCAGCGGTGTGCGAGGCAATGCCAGCAGGCCGCTGCCTGGGGTTTGAAAAGCGGTCCCGCCATGGCCTGCTCGCCTGTTGGCCGCACCAGCAGCCAGGGCCGGCCTGCGGCACGCTGGTTGGCGTCAATGGCGCCCAGGCGCGGGTCCAGATAGTCGTCGCAGAAAACGATGGTGAGCGGGGCGGGGGCGGGTGCCTGCGTGGCAACGGCCCCGGCAACGGCCGCAGCCCAGTGGCAGGCGGCTGTGCCGTCCAGCGCTGCAGTCAGCATGACGATGTCGATCTGCTCCGATGCCTGCAGGCGCACGGGCGGGGCCGAGAAATCCGGCTGCAGATAACCGTGGCCGTTCACGTCGCTGTGCAGCACCGTCTGGACCAGGCCCTGGCGCAGCAGGGCGCCCAGGGCGTGCAGCATCTGTGCAAGCGGCGCATCGGGCGCTGCGGCGCAGTGCTGCATGAGGCTGTTGCCGGCCTGCAGCGGGGCGTTCAGCGCCAGCACGGCGGCGGAGCCCAGGGCCAGGGTGTCGCGTTCGCTGGCCAGCAAAAGGCGGTCGCCCTGCTGCACGGGCGGCAGGAATTTCTCGTGCCAGCGAAAGGCGTGGGCGAACAGGTCCGGGGCCGTGGGCTCAGGCAAGAGACGGTGCTCCGAGTTCAAGGCGGACGACGGCATAGGGGTGCTGGCCGGTGGTGGCGTGGAAGGCGGTCTCGAACAGCTGGTGCTGCTGCGAGAACCGGGCATACAGGTGCTCTTGCAGGCTGATGCGGATGGCGGGGTGGATGCGCTCTATCTGCGCGCCGTCCGCAAAGCCCGAGACGACGGGCAGGCGCATTCCGCCCACCTGCATGGGCAGCCTCGCAAGGGCCGTGTGCACATGGTCGAGCACGACGGTGCACGGCGGGCTGCCGGGCGCGGCAAAGCGCTGGGCCAGCTGCTGCAGCATGGCCTCCAGCGCAGCCTGGGGAAGATAGGGGCAGACGCCTTCCAGCAGCACCAGAACGGGCTGGTTGCCGGGCAGGGCGGCGGTGTCCAGCCAGGAGGTGTCGAGGATGGAGCAGGCGAGGTTGGCTTCAGTGCCTGCAATGTATTGCGCGCGCAGGGCGATGGCGTCGGGCAGGTCCACGTTCAGCCAGCGTGCGGTGCCGGCCTCGGGAGCCAGGCGGTTGCGCCGCGTGCACAGGCCTGCACCCAGCGCAATGCACAGGCCGGACGGATGGGCGGTCAGAAATTCGGTGGTGAGCCGGTCGAACAGCTGCGAGCGCAGCACCACGCTGCGTACAAAGGCGGGGTCGGCCGCATGGGCCTCGCTGGCCTGGGGCAGGGCGGCGGCAATGCGGCGCGCCTCGGGGTCGGAAAAAGGCGGCAGGTCCGGCAGTTCCGAGGAAGCTGCCGGACCTGCCGCCCGGGCACGTGCCGCCAGCGTCAGCAGCAAGGTGGCCGTGGCCCCTTGCAGCTGCGCCGGTGCCGTATCAGCAGGTGAAGGGGTAGGCGTCACCGGTGTTGTTGTAGGAGGTGAGGGCGATGGCCCACAGGTCCTGCTCGGCAGGTGCCACCGGGTAGTTCAGCACGATGCCGTTCTTGATGGCCGTGCCGTCTGCGCGCTGCAGGTTCCATTCGCCGCGTGCCGCATCCCAGGTGAAGGCCTGCTCGGTCTCGAAACGCACCTGGAAGTTGAACGGGTTGTTGTAGCCCAGCCATTGGCTCAGCACGGGGGCCTTGTCCTTGCCGTCGTCACGCGTCAGCTCTGCGTGGAACTCGGGCGACTGCCAGGCCAGGGCGATGGCGCGCAGCACCACGCCGCCAAAGGCCAGCAGCGAGTCCGGGCCGCCGCCGGGGATGCCCAGGCCCGTGGGCAGGGCGGCCCTGAGCGTGCCGTTGCTCGGTTCCTCGAACGAGGTGCTGACGCCCATGAAGTTGGGGAACAGCTGGTAGTAGGCGGCCAGGGCCTCGGAGGCATGGGTCTGGGGCGCCTGGGGCAGGACGATGACGAATTCATCGTCAGGGCCGATCCAGCCGGCCGTGAGCACGGGCTTCCATTCGGCGCGCTGGGTGGGGTCGTCGCTCAGGCGCAGCGACACATCGACCTGGGGCCACTGGGTCGGCAGGCTGAAGTCGCGGTGCAGCATGGGCTGGATGTCGCGCTGCCCCAGCAGGTCACGGCGGTAGGCGTCATCCTGCCAGGAGCGGGCGATGGCCCGCAGATAGGCAAGGCGGAATGCGAGCAACGGTTCAGTATTCTGCAGCTGGGTGGTCATGTGACTTCATCCTCGGTTCAAGAAAAATGCGCCTGGCCGGGCCGGGGCCCGGACAGGTGCACGGACAGTTCAGGCCGCAGCGCGGCCAGCTCACTCAGGCGCGCGGCCACGTCCGGCCTGGCGGGTGCCAGGGCCTGCGACAGGGCCAGCGCCTCGGTTTCGGTGCGGTACTTGCCGGCGGTGCGCGCAGTCCCTGCCGCCTGGGCCAGGCTGTCCTGCACGGCTGCGTGGTCGGCGCCCATGGCCAGCAGGAAGCGGGCCTTCTTCAGGTGCAGCTCGCTGCTGTGCAGCCGTTCGTCCAGTACGTCGGCCAGGCGCAGGCATTCGTCGATCTTGTCCAGGGCCTCGGCCCAGCGCCCGCTGGCCGCCAGCATTTCGGCGACGAAGGAGCGGTAGTAGGTCTGGCAGTAGCGGCAGCCCATGTCCCAGAGCAGCTGCGCCGTGCCGCTGGCGCGTTCAATGCCCTCGGCGCTGGCGCTGCCTGCGCTGTCACCCAGCGCCCAGCAGCGGATGATGTCCGCATAGCCCGAGAACGCGGGCAGGCCGTAGCGGGCCGTGATGTCCAGCAGCTCGCCCGTGGTGGCCAAGGCGCTTTCCTTGTCGCCACGCGCCTGGTGGACCAGGGCCTGGTAGAGCAGGGCCATGCTCAGGGAGGGGATGTGCGAGACCTCGTGCGCCAGGCGCACGGCGTCGTTCGCATCGGCCAGCGCGGCCTGGTCGAAGCCGGCGAACCAGCGCACCAGGGCGCGCCCGCAGGTGGCCCAGACGCGCGTGTCGAAGCCGAACTCGGCCGCATGGTGGGCATGGGCCACGGGGTCGTAGCGGGTGATGGCGTCGGTCAGCGCTTCTTCGGCCTGCTCGAATCGGCCGTCGGAGTAGTGGGCCAGGCCCAGATAGGTCTGCGCGGCCACCAGCACGCCCGTGTCCTGCTGGCGCACGGCCTGCTCCAGCAGGCGGTGGCTGAGCTGGCGCACTTCCTCGCGGTTGCTGGCCACGTGGTGGTAGGTGATCAGCATCCACAGGTGCTGCACCTGCTTGTAGTCGGCCACCGCGTTGGCGCCGGGGCCGGCCAGCAGCTCCTGCGACAGCGCGATGCTTTCCACCACCTGGGCATGGGCCCAGCCGTGCTTGTTCATCAGCGCCTGGGTTACGTAGCTGTTGACGTCCAGCCGCGCCTCGCGCTGGGCCACGCCCTGGAGCTGGTGCAGCCAGTCGTCGATGTGGCGCGCGTAGGCAATGGTTTCATCGTTGAGCGAGCGCAGCTGCGTGATGCGCAACTGCCGCACCGCAAGCGCCACGGCCTGGGCATGGTCGCCCGCGTCTGCCCAGTGCTGGGCCACGCCTGCGGGTTCTGCGGCAACGCGCTGGGGCTGGTGCTGCATCAGGGCCATGGCCACGTCGCGGTGCAGCAGCCGGCGCTGCGATGCCAGCATGCATTCGTAGGCCGTGTCGCGGATCAGCGCGTGGCGGAACATGAAGGCGCCGGCGCCCGCACGTTCATCGGCAATGACCAGGCCGGCCTGGCCCAGCTGCGCCAGTTCCTGCTCGACCTCGCCTTGCGGGCGTTCCACGCAGGCGCACAGCAGGCCGAAGTCGAAGTGCCGGCCCATGGTGGCGGCCAGTTGCAGCAGCGGCTTGAGCGGGCCGATGCGGTCAAAGCGGCTGACCAGCGAGTCGCGCAGGGTCAGCGGAATGGCGGCCGGCAGCCCGGCATGGCGAAAGTCCCAGACGCCGTCCTGCTCCACCAGGTGGGCATCCAGCAGCATGCGCGCCATTTCCTGGATGAACAGCGGCACGCCGTCGGTGCGCTCCACCACGTGGCGGATCACGGCCGGGCTGAGCCTGCGCGGCGCCAGCGTCTGGCGGGCCAGCTCGGTGGCCTGCGCGTCTTCCAGGCGCCGCACGTCCACGCACTCGGCCTGCAGGCCTTCGGGCGGCTGCCACTGCGGCCGCGCCGTCAGCACCAGCAGCACGCGCCGCCCGGGCAGGCGCGCTACCAGTTGCTCCAGCAGTTCGATGCTGGTGGGGTCGGCCCAGTGCACGTCCTCGACGACCAGCAGCAGGGGCTCGGCTTCGGACATGTGCAGCAGCCATTGCGCGGTGGACTGCAGCAGCAGCGCCCTTTGCATGACGGCCGAGATGCGGCTGGGCTCGCAGTCGCCCAGGGGCAGCGAGAGCCAGGCGCACAGAATGGGCAGGGCGGCCTCGGCATCGCAGCCTGCGGCGCGCAGGGCTTCGCGCATCTGCTCGCGGTGGTCCTGCGGGGGATCGGCCGCCTCCAGCCGCTGCCGTATCAGGCCCAGGAAAGGGGTCAGCGCGGTGTTGCGGTGCTCGGGCTGGCATTGCAGCACCACGGTGTTCGCGCCCTGTGTCCTGGCGTGGACGAGCAGCATGTCGGCCAGGCAGGATTTGCCGATGCCCGGCTCGCCGCGAATCCACAGCGCATTGCCCCCGGCTTCGCGGGCCCGCGCCCATGCGTCGTTCAGGCGCTGCAGTTCGGGTTCGCGGCCTATGCACTGCAAGGCTGCATCGGACACAGGCCCTGGCAGTGGCTCGGCCGGCTGTTCCAGCTCCAGGCGATAGGTCTGCATGCCCGTGGGCTGGCCGGGCAGGCGCAGGCTGCCGGCTTTCTCGAAGCGCGCATGGCGGGCCAGCAGGCGATGGCTGCTTTCGCTGGCCAGCAGGGTGCCCGCATCGGCGATGGCCTCCAGCCGCATGGCCACGTTGACGGCATGGCCCGAGGGTGCTTCGCCGCCGACCACCACGGCCATGCCGGTGTGCAGGCCCATGCGGATTCCGAGGTGCAGTCCGTGGACCTGCTCGATGGCGGCCGCGCGGCTGCGGCTGAGCGTCAGCAGCTCCTGCGCCGTCATGCCGGCCTGGCGGGCATCGGTGTCGCTGGTGTGCGGGTAGCCGAAGAGCACCAGCATGCGGTCGCCCAGCGTGCCCGCCAGCATGCCTCCGCGCCGGGTGGCAACGTCGGAGAACAGCGTGAGCTCTTCGCGCTGCAGCAGTTCGATGTCTTCGATGTTCAGCCCCTGCGAGGGCTGGCCTGCGGTGCGTGCCGCGCTGTCCATGCCGTGGGTGTCGCTGCCCGGCCACAGGGAGACGCTGCAGCACAGCACGGTGAGCTGGCGCACTTCGGAGAACACGCGTGTGGTGGCCACGGTGCGTGTCAGGTCCGCCTGCTGCACCTGGGCGGCGGCGGGCAACTGGCCCACCAGATCGTCCAGCCGCACGCGCATGAGGTCCCTGAGCAGGGCCGCCGCCGAGTCGCTGCGCTCCGCGGGCCGCTTCTTGAGCGCCTTGCGCAGCAAGGTGGCGATGGGGTGGGTGGAGATGGCCGGCGGCAGCTGCACTTCCTGCGGGCTGAGCTGGCGGTGCACGATCTCGGCCACCGAGGCGCCCTGCACGGCGGGCGTGCCCGTCAGGCATTCGAGGAACATCAGCCCCCAGGCATACAGGTCGGTGCGGGCGCTGGGCGGCTCGCCGCGCAGCTGCTCGGGGGCGCTGTAGGCGGGCGTGCCCAGGCACTCGTCGCCCATGGTGAGCTGCGAGACCTGCGGGCCGGCAAACTGCGGAATGACGGTGCCGATGCCGAAGTCCAGCACCATGGCGTGCCGCACGGCGCCCGTGGAGGTGACCATCACGTTGTCGGGCTTGAGGTCGCGGTGCACGATGCCGGCGGCATGCGCGCAGTCCAGCGCATCGAGCACCTCGGCCATGAGGCGGCCGGCCTCGGCGGCAGTCAGCACGCCCTGGCGGCGGATCAGGCTTTTGAGGGTTTCACCCGGCACATATTCGAAGACGCCGTAGACGCAGTCGCCTTGCTCGCCCTTGTCCAGCAACTGGACGATGTGCGGATGGTGCAGGGACGCGCACAGCATGGTCTCGCGGTGGAAGCGCTCCACCTGGCGGCCGCCTTCCTGCAGCCTGACGACCTTGATGGCCACCGATGCACCCGTGCGCCGGTGGCGCGCGCGGTAGACGGTGCCGTAGCCACCCGATCCCAAGGTTTCCAGCAGTTCGTAATCGGGTATTTCCAGGGGGGCTGGCGCCACCGGGGTCACCGCAGCTTGCGTGGGGTTGGTGATGGCATCGTGCATTTCAGCCTCGGTTGGGGGTCCTCCTGGAGGGTATCCAGTCGTCCATTTGTCATACGGCAGACCGTGCTTTTGATACCGTTCGTTACTATAGCGTACGTCCGAATGCAATTGACTGTTTTTGCCTACGTGCTTGCCTATGGTCGCCGTCGCCGTGGCGTCCGGCGCTCAGGCCCAGCTGGCCGCATTGCGCAGCCGTATGCCGCTGGCATGCAGCGAGCTGTCCCAGACGCCGCGCAGCGGCTGCAGCGAATCGACGATGCGCAGCTCGGTGCCGCATTCCGCTAGCGCTTGCGGCAGATCGACCAGCAGGTCCCGGCGCAGGGGCTGCACGGCCTGCCGGCTCACGTACATGCCGGCGTCCTCCAGGCTTTCGAACGTATCGGCTGGCAGCTCGTACCGGTGTATCCGGGCCGCTTGCAGGCGCGCGGCCCAGGCGGTCTCCACATAGGCCACGGCCAGCGCTCCATCGGGCAGGGCGTTCAGCCATTGGGCCCTGTCTTCGCTGGTGCTGTGCTCGTGCGGCCATATGACGATGCGCGGGCATTCGCGCGGAAACAGGTACAGCCGCTGATGCGTCTGGGCGATGGCCCACACCAGGGGGCCGTTGAGCCACTCCTGCCCCTGGCGGCGGGGTGCCGCCTTCAGGACCGGGCGGGGCTGGAATTGCCGGATATCTCCGTCTTCGCTGAAGTGAAAAAGCTGCATGGCGCGCAGTGTAGGGCGCCGCGGTTTGCAGGTGCTGCGCCATCGCCTATGATGCGCGGCACCTGTGAATAATCACAGCTACCTGCAACCCATGGAAAGGTCCACGCACCATGAACGGTCACTGTCTTTGCGGCGCTGTCAGCTTTGTCTCTCCCCAGGCCCGGGAAATCGGGGCCTGCCACTGTGGATACTGCCGGCGCTGGGGCGGCGGCCCCATGCTGGCGGTGCATTGCGGGCCCGATGTGAAGTTCGAGGGCGGCGAGCACATCGGCACCTATGCATCCTCCGAATGGGCCGAGCGCGCCTTCTGCAGGCAATGCGGCACGCACCTGTACTACCGGCTGCACGCCACGGGCGAGTACTTTGTGCCGGCCGGCGCCTTCGAGTCGCAGGACTTCGAACTGGCCACGCAGATCTACATCGACAAGAAGCCCGACTACTACGACTTCGCCAACCAGACGCCGACCATGACCGAGGACGAGGTCATCGCCCAATACGCGCCCCCGCAGGAATGAGGCACAGCCCCATGCCCCTGCACAATGACTCCAGCGGCCTGGCAATGGAGCCTGCCGCACGGCCCGGCGATCCGCTCGACCGGGTCGATACACCCAGCCTGGCGCTGGACCTGACCGTCTTCGACGCCAACCTGCGCACCATGCAGGACTGGGCCGACCGCCACGGCGTGGCGCTGCGCCCGCATGCCAAGGCGCACAAGTGCCCGCAGATCGCGCTGCGCCAGCTGGCGCTGGGCGCGCGCGGCATCTGCTGCCAGAAGGTGAGCGAGGCCGTGCCCTTTGTGGCGGCCGGCGTGCGCGACATCCTGATCAGCAACGAGGTGGTGGGACCCGCCAAGCACGCGCTGCTGGCCCGGCTGGCGCGCACGGCGCGCATGGCCGTGTGCGTGGACAATGCGGCCAACCTGGTGCAGTTGTCCAGGGCCATGTCGCAGGCGGGCGTGGAGATCGACGTGCTGGTGGAGGTGGATGTGGGCCAGGGCCGCTGCGGCGTCACGGGCCCCGAGGCCGTGCTGGCCCTGGCGCGGCAGGCGCACGACCTGCCGGGCGTGAATTTCGCGGGCCTGCAGGCCTACCACGGCGCGGTGCAGCACCGGCGCAGCCGCGAAGAGCGTGCGCAGGTCTGCCGGGAGGCGGCGCGCCAGGCGGCGGCATGCGCGCAACTGCTGCGCGACAACGGCATGGCCTGCGACACCATCACGGGTGGCGGCACGGGCAGCGTGGAGTTCGACGCGGCCAGCGGCGTCTACACCGAGCTGCAGCCGGGCTCCTATGCCTTCATGGATGGTGACTACGGCGCCAACGAGTGGGACGGGGCGCTGGCCTTTCGCAGCAGCCTGTTCCTGCTGTCCACGGTGATGAGCACGCCCGCGCCGGACCGCGTCATCCTGGACGTGGGCCTGAAGTCCACCTCGGCCGAATGCGGTCCGCCTGCCGTGTACGGCACGCCGGGCCTGCGCTGCGTGGCCATCAACGACGAGCACAGCGTGGTGCGCGTGGAGCCGGGCGCCCAGGCGCCCGCCCTGGGCAGCGTTCTGCAGCTGCTGCCCTCGCACGTGGACCCGACATTCAACCTGCACGACGAGCTGGTGGTGCTGCACGACGGCGTGGTGCACGCGCTGTGGCCGATTGCGGCGCGCGGGCTGTCGCGCTGACGGCGACATGAAGCAAAGCCGCCGGCCTTTCGGCACGGCGGCTTTTTCGCGTCTGCGGCCTGCTGTGGCTTACAGCTCGATCTTGGCGCGGCGGATCACGTCGCCAAAGCGCTTGTTCTCTTCGACGATGAAGGCCTTGAACTCTTCGGGCGTGGGGAAGTAGTTCTCGTAGCCGAAGGTCTGGAACTTGGGCTGGATGTCGGGCTCGCGCAGGACTTTCATGGTGTCCTGGCGGATCTTCTCGACCACGGCGGGCGGCGTGGACTTGGAGACGGCAAAGGCATTCCAGCCGGTGACCACGGCGTCGGCCGGGCCGCCCGATTCGGCCACGGTGGGCACATCCTCGTAGCCCTTGAGGCGGTGGGGTGCCAGCACGGCCAGGAAGCGCAGCTTGCCCGAACGCATCAGCGGGCCGGCCGTGCCCGAGGAGCCCAGCGCAAAGGCCAGCTCGCCCGTGGCCACGCTGGTGTACAGCTGGCTGGTTTCCTTGTAGATGACGTGTTCCATCTTGGTGCCCGTCAGCGACTCCAGCAGGGCCGAGCCCAGGTGCACCGGGTTGCCCACGGACCACGAGCCGTAGTTGAGCTTGCCGGGGCGCGCCTTGGCGTCGGCAATCAGGTCGGCCACGGTCTTGTAGGGGCTGTTGACCGGCACGCAGACGAAGAAGAAGGTGCGAAACAGCGGCAGGACGACCTCGAAGTCCTTGTCGATGTTGTAGGGCAGCTTCTTGAACAGGTGGGGATAGGCGGCCAGGTGGACGTTGTCCAGCTGGATGATGTCCGTGCCGTCGGTGGCGCCGCGCTTGAAGGCCTCGATGGCGATGAAGCCGTTGCCGCCGGGGCGGTTTTCCACGATGACGGGCTGGTTCCACAGGCGCGCCAGCTTGTCGGCCACCAGGCGCGAAGTGCCGTCCGGCCCGCCGCCCACGGGGAACGGATTGATGATGCGCACCTGCTTGGTGGGCCAGTTGGCGGCGGCACCCGACTGGGCACGCGCGGGCGCCAGCGCGCCCAGGGCCAGGGCGCCAAGGGCGAGGCCCGCCTGGCGGCGATTGATGCTGAAGGCGCTGTCTTTCATGGTTTGTCTCCGAGTCGCTGTTGGGCTTGCTGGGTGGCTTGGCCCTATGCCGGGAATGCACGGGCCGCTCTTGTTTTTTACGCTCTCTTGCGGGAGCGGCTGGATGATCCAGTCGCCGCATTGTGTCAGTTCGCCGCAAAGCACCTAGCCATCGCCGCCGCTAGCAGCTATAGCAAAATGGCATAAGTGAGGAGACGATAGAACATGAATTTGCAGCAGATAGAGACCTTTGTGCATGTGGCCGAGACCGGCAGCTTCAGCAAGGCGGCCGTGCTGCTGGAGACGGCCCAGCCCGCACTGAGCCGCCAGGTGCGGGCGCTGGAGACCGAGCTGCGCGAAACCCTGCTGATCCGCACCGGCCGCGGCGTGACGCTGACCGACGCGGGCCGCCGCCTGCTGGAGCACGGCCACGCCATCATGCAACGCGTGGCGCTGGCCAAGGAGGATCTGGGCAGCCAGCGCGACGAGCCCGTGGGCCGCATCGTGGTGGGCCTGCCACCCAGCCTGGCGCGGCGCCTGACGCTGCCGCTGATCGACCTGTTCAGCAAGGACATGCCCAAGGCCCGCCTGGCCGTGGTCGAGGGCTTTTCCATGAACATCGCCGAATGGCTGACCTCGGGCCGCATGGACCTGGGCCTGGTCTACACGCCCGAGCCGCATCCGCACATCGAGGTCACGCCCGTGCTGGAGGAGCGCCTGTGCCTGATCGGCCCGGCGCACACCCTGGGCGGGCGCAGCGGCGTGCGCTTTGACGAACTGTCGCAGTTCCCGTTGATCATGCCGCAGCACGGCCAGATCTTCCGCAAGCTGATGGAAGCGCAGGCCACGCTGTCCCAGGTCAAGCTCAACGTAGTCTGGGAAGTGTCCAGCGTGCCGGCCATCCTGGACCTGGTGCGCGGCGGCTACGGCTACGCCGCGCTGACCGACAGCGCCATGCGCAGCCACCTGACCGATGCCGAGCTGGTGGGCATTCCCATCGAGTCGCCCCATGTGGTGAGCACGCTGTGCCTGGCGCAGTCGGCCAAGAAAAAGGCCACGCCGCTGATCCGCAAGACCTCGCTGGCCCTGCGCGAACTGAGCCGGCTGGTGTGCGCGCCGCTCTGAGCGGTTGCAGCGACGGCGGCAGGCCGCAGGTCAGCAGTCCTCAGAGCAGCGGCCGCAGCTCCCGCGCCGCCTCCTGCAGCAGCGGCAGCAGCTCGGCCGCCATGTCGGCGGGCGCCATGCGCTGGGGCGAGGTCACGATGTTGAGCGCGGCCACCGTGCGGCCCTCCATGTTGCGCAGCGGCACGGCCAGGGCCTGCACGGCCAGCTCATGCTCTTCCAGGGCCAGGCAGAAGTCCTGTCGGCGCACTTCGTCCAGCACGCCTTCCAGCGCTGCGCTGTCGGTGACCGTGTGGGCGGTCAGGCGCCGCAGATCGTGCGATGCCAGCCATTGCCTGAGCTCGGCCGCAGGCAGGGCGGCCAGCAGCACGCGGCCCGTGGAGGTGGCATGGGCGGGCAGGCGGCTGCCCAGGTGCAGGCCGTGGGCCATGAGGCGCTGGCCGCGCTCGTGCAGGGCGCTGCGCGCGACGATGACCACCTCGTGGCCATCGCGCACCACGCAGGAAAACGACAGCTGGGTCTGCGCCGCCAGCCGGTAGAGCACGGGCTGGACGATGCGCGGCAGCCGCGCCGAGGCCAGGTAGCTGCCCGACAGCCGCAGCACCTTGGGCGCCAGCCAGAAATGGCTGCCGTCCGTCTCCAGGTAGCCCAGGTGCGTCAAGGTCAGCAGATGGCGGCGCGCGGCCGTGCGCGTGATGCCAGAGCGCTCGGCCGCCATGGTGGCGTTCAGGCGCTGGCGCTCGGTGTCGAAGCTCTCCAGCACGGCCAGGCCCTTGGCCAGTCCGGCGATGAAGTCATCCGGGTCGATGGGAAAGGGCTGGTTCATGGG
>NZ_JFYT01000107.1:0-14682 GCF_000632165.1 Delftia sp. RIT313
CCAGCGGGTGGGCGGGACCCGCCAGTCCCGCCCACCCGCTGGTCTTCAGGTCAGTGGATGCCCGGGAAATCAACGATCACGCCGATGATTTGCGGGTTCACCGAGGTGCTGCTTCCCTTGAAGGTATTGGCCTGTGCGGTGCTCTTGGTGTACTCGGACTGGTGACCGCCCGTGCCACCGAAGGTGAAGGGTCCGATGCGCACACCCGCGCTGGCCTCGAAGGCCTGCTTGTTCTGCTGATAGGTGTTGGCGCTCATCGTGATCTCGAACGAAGGCTTGTAGACGACCAGCAGCTCGGACACCCTTGCCGCGACGATGCCGTTCGGGCCGAACAGGGAGCTCGATCCCGGGCCACCGTTTGCCACCCACGGAGCGACGATGGTGTAGCCCTGGCCGTTCGGCCCCTGCTGTGCCTTGGCCAGTTCGCTCATGAAGCCGCCTGGGTACCAGTCGCCCGGATTCACCTTCACGCGCGTGGAGGACTCGCAGCTGATCTTCACGGCCGAGCTCGAGTCCTGGTTGAACAGGTCGGACTTGCTCCAGCCGCCCGATGCGTTGACGCTCCAGAAGAAGTTGCCAACGCTGGTCGAGCCCTTGGCAAACGAGGACTTGAAGTCGCTGCTCGACTGCGAAGATTTCATCGCGATCGAGAACGCGCCTGCGCTGCCGTTGCTGAGCGATGCGCGCCAGTCCGCGCCGTTCGTGTCGATGTGGAAGTCCGGCTGCCAGCGCAGGATGCCCGCGCCATCCGGCACCTTGGTCCAGCCTGCCGGTGCGTTGTTCGTGGCGGGGTCGCCCGACGGCGTCTGCATCATGTCGATGGCGCGCTGCAGATCGCTGGGCATGCTGGCCCGCTCCAGCTCCATCTTCATCTTGACCGCCTGGTTGTAGGCGTTGGTGGCCGCCTGGATGGTCGTAATGTAGGCAGCAGCCTCCGGCGCGTTGTTGATCCACGTGCTGATGTCAGGGTAGCGGGCCGCGAATATCAAGCCGCCGTTCTGCTTTGCACTCAGGTAGACCTGGTTCATGTCGCTGTTGGCCTTGACGATCGCATTGCTTTTCTGGACGCACAGGTTGGCCAGCGCTGTCTGATCGGCCTGCTGCTCGGGGCTGACCTTGAATGTCACGTGACCGAAGATCTGGCGAACGGCGTCGAAGAGCGTTGCATCGAGGCTGCCGTACTGACCGATCGCAGACCACTGCGGCATGCCGCTGACGACCTGATAGGCCGCCGCGTCCCATTGCCCGGTCGGAGCCGTGCCCCAGCTGAAGTCCTTGGGGGTGCCAAGCAACTGGAAATTCGGGGTGCCGAGATTATCGACAAGGGCGTTGTACAACTGGCTGAACATGGCTTGATCTGACATGGCGTGCAATTCCTGAAATTGAATGAATAGGGAGCGACATGAGGTTTGAAGTCATGAACGCTTTTCTTTGCCAATGAGAATGATTGCCCGGTATTGGGCCTAAGGCATGGGGCGCCCGGGAGAAATCTCAGGTGGTGAACGCGAAGAGTGGTTCATGGCGGGATACTCCTTTGAGTTGCGTGCAGGAATCCGACACGTGGGCGCCGGGAAGATGCCTCGACGGACGCTGACCGTAGAGGCGAAGAGGTGAAGGGATATGAGCCTTTGCAGCCTTTCAAGGCTCGCGCGGATATTTCATATCAACCGCGCAAACCTGGAATGCACTGGCGCCTGCTGAAGCCGTCATAAGTATTCGTTGGACTCATCATGCCCAATTGCATCAGGAGGATGGAATACTTCCAATGTCGTATTCGGTGAGTACGGGCAGGCGATGCACGCTGGCCTGGATATCAGATGCTGCCGCCATTGCGAGTTGCCGTTGGCGCGAATGTCTGCAACTGGGCGGTGCTTGTCAGGCCCAGTTTGCGCAGAATGTTTTCGCGATGCTTGCGCACGGTCAAGTCGCTGAGGTAAAGCGAACGTGCGATCTCCTTGCTGGTCTGGCCCGCCAGCACGTGCACCATCACCTCCTGCTCGCGGGGCGACAGAGGGAGCGGTGAGCGGGCAGCGCTCAACCAGCCGTGCCGCCTGGCGTGCGTGACGAGTTCTACGGCATTGCGCAGGCCCAGCCGCGTACACATATTGCTGCGGTGCTTGCGTACCGTGTGTTCGCTGATGCCCAGCGTGTGCGCAATGTCCTTGCAGTCGAGGCCTTTGGCCATCGCTTCGAGTACATCGATTTCGCGCGCGGTGAGCGCAGACGCGATGACTTCATCTGCTGTTGGATGCGCAGCATCGAGATGGCATTCGCTATTTGCTAAAACTATTTCCGATCTATCCATGGTATGTCTCCCATTTTTTATGTGCCGATGCCATAGGGCTATTCCACGCCGAAGCCTCGGCGAGACTGCTTTGCACAGTGCCGTTTGAAAGATTGAATAACTCGCTAAACCGCCTGTTTACCGCCTGAGTAAACTGACGTCATGCCATTCGTGTGAAAATTGTGCGGTAAAGGATCAGCCGGAAAAAGCCTGAACATTGGACGATTGAAAATCGCGCGCATTCAGCCTGTGGCAGCCTTTTGTATCCAAGGCGGGAGATTAGTAAACCATTATCAAGATGGTGTGGTGCGTTGAGGGAGTATCAAAGTCGTTTGAGAATCTGTTATCGCCATTTCACCGTTGGAATGGACATCTTAGTGGAAATCTCTGGTGAAATCATTACATCTGGCTACAAAAATTCGACACCAAGGTTTTTGCAGCAGATTGTGGGAAAGCCAATGGTCTTCTGTGGATCGCGCTTGCGTGATCAGGATTTTCTGGCATTGCCCAGCCGAGTCCAGGATGCGGGCTGTTGCGCAGGTCTTGAGACATGCGGGCAAGCAATTCCTGCCATGGCTTATCGAGAAGCGGCTGGGTGCCTGCGACGTGCTTCAAGGGAAGCACCTCTTTTGCCAAAAGCGTTCCCGGGTCATGGCGAAGGGCGTGAGCACCACGACCGTCGCCAGTTCCAACGACCTGGATAGACGCCAGTTCAGGGGGCAGGGCGGGCGCCCTCGTCAGGCCCGCCCTCCAGCACGCGCAGCAGCAGGGACAGCCGCTGGTCCAGCGCGGCCAGTTCGGCAACGGGCATGGGCGCCAGCATGGCGCGCTCGTTGTCCAGGTGCGCTTCCACGGCGCGGTCTATCAGCTCCAGCCCCTGGTCGGTGAGCTGCACCAGCATGCTGCGCGCGTCCTGCGGGTTGGGCAGGCGCTGCACCAGGCCGCGCGTCTCCAGGCTTTTCATGCGATGGGTCATGGTGCCCGAGGTGACCATGAGCGTGGAAAACAGGGCCGTGGGCGTGAGGCAGAAGGGCGCGCCCGAGCGGCGCAGCGTGGCCAGCACGTCGAATTCCCACATGGTCATGCCGAAGCGGGCAAAGCACTCTTCCAGCCGCTGCTCCAGCAGGGCGGCGCAGCGCTTGATGCGGCCTATGGGGCCCATGGGGCTGGCGTCCAGGTCGGGGCGTTCGCGCGCCCATTGTTCGAGGATGGTGTCTACCCGGTCGGGCAGGCGGGGGAGGATAGGTTTCGGCATTTGTCTTGATTTTAAGATAAGTCGTGCATAATGGATTTGTCTTGAATTGAAGATAAATGCCATGTCCTCCTCGCCATCCTCTTCTTCCGCACCCTCGGCCAGCCCCGCCATGTCCTGGCGCGACATCCTGCTGACCGCGCTGGCGCCCGCCATCTGGGGCTCCACCTACATCGTCACTTCCGAATTGCTGCCGCCAGACCGTCCGTTCACGGCTGCGCTGATCCGTGTGCTGCCGGCCGGGCTGCTGCTGGTGCTCTTCACGCGGCGGCTGCCCGTGGGCTCGGGCTGGTGGCGGCTGCTGGTGCTGGGCGCGCTGAACATCGGCGTGTTCCAGGCGCTGCTGTTCGTGGCGGCCTACCGGCTGCCGGGCGGGCTGGCGGCCGTGCTCGGCGCCGTGCAGCCGCTGCTGGTGATGGCGCTGGCATGGGGCGTGGACGGGCGGGTCCCCGCGCGGCTGACGTTGTGGGCCGCCGTGGCGGGCATTGCGGGCATGGCGGTGTTGCTGCTGTCGCCGCAGACGGTGTTCGAACCCGTGGGCATGGCGGCGGCATTGGCGGGTGCGGTGTGCATGGCGGCCGGCACCTGGCTTACGCGGCGCTGGCGCGTGGACTTGCCGGTGCTGGCGCTGACGGGCTGGCAACTGCTGTTTGGCGGGCTGATGCTGCTGCCGCTGGCCTGGTGGGTGGATGCGCCGCTGCCCGCGCTGTCGCCCACCCAGATGGGCGCCTATGCCTACCTGTGTCTTGCCGGCGCGCTGCTGGCCTATGTGCTGTGGTTTCGCGGCATCGGGCGCCTGCCGTCGGTGGCCGTGTCGTCATTGGGCCTGTTGAGCCCACTCACCGCCGTGGTCCTGGGCTGGGCGCTGCTGTCGCAGTCCATGACGGGCATGTCCTTCCTGGGCCTGCTGGTGGTGCTGGCCAGCGTACTGGCGGTGCAGTGGTCTGCTTCGCGCGGTGCCTGAGCGTGGGAACGGTTGGCAAGGGGCTGCGGATTATTTATCATACGGTGTATGTTTAATTGGATGGAGAGATCGCCATGGCACCCGCAAAAGCCCTCAGCAATGCATTCGGCAAGGTCTTCATCGCCACTTCGGTCGATGGCTTCATCGCCCGGCCCGATGGTTCGCTGGACTGGCTGCCGGCCGGGGGCGATGGCGGCGAGGACTACGGCTACGCGGCCTTCATGAAGACGGTGGACGGCATCGTCATGGGCCGCTCCACCTATGAAAGCGTGCTCGGCTTCGAGTCCTGGCCGTTCGACAAGCCCGTGGTGGTGATGAGCCGCACGCTGGGCGCGGGCGATGTGTCTGCCCACCTGCGCGGCAAGTTGCGCATCACGTCCGCCCAGCCTGCCCAACTGGTGGCCGAGCTGCGGGCCGAGGGCTGGGGCAGTGCCTATATCGACGGCGGCGCCGTGATCCGCGCCTTCCTGGCGGCGGGTGAGGTGGGCGAGATGACCATCACCCGCGTACCCGTGCTGATTGGCGCGGGGCGGCCGCTGTTTGGCGATATCGGCTGCGATCTGCGGTTGACGTGCCTGGCCTCCCAGGCCTATCCCAGCGGCATGGTGAGGACGCGCTACCGGGTGGAGGCGGGCGGCCGGGTCATGGTGCGCAACGGTGGCGGCGATGAGTGAGCCGGCTGTACCGGCTGTAGGGGCTGTACCGACTGCACAGGCTGCACGGCGCGGGCGCCCCTCGGCCGGGCGCTCGCTCAGCCGTGATCAGGTGCTGGATGCCGGGCTGGCCTTGCTGGAGGCCGTGGGCGCGCAGGGCTTTGGCCTGCGGCCGCTGGCGCGGCAGCTGGGCATTACGCCCATGTCGGTGATCCACCATGTGGGTGACCAGCAGGAATTGATGCGCAGCCTGGTGGAGCGCGTGCATGGCCAGCCGCTGGCCGAACCTTCGCCCGGGCTTGCACCCGTGCAGCGCGTGCAGGCGCTGCTGGTGGGCTACATGGACCGCGTGCGCCGCCATCCGGCGCTGACGGTGTGCATTCTGGGCGACCCGGCCCTGTTCACCGATTCGCTGGCCGCCTTCACGCAGCGGCTGCGCGGCGAGGTGCAGCAGTGCGAGCCCGGCGAAAACGAGGGCGATGCCGCCGTGCTGCTGGACCTGCTGATCGACTACACGCATGGCCATGCGCTGGCGCTGGCCCTGTCGGGCGAGGGCGCGCAGGCCTTGCATGGCCGGTTTGAGCAGGGGCTGGCGCGGCTGCTGCGCTAGGCGCCGGCCTCCACGCGCAGTCCGGCCTGCTGCCAGCCGGTGAAGCCTGCCTCGAAGCGCCGCGCCTCCCGGCCGCTGGCGCGCAGCGCCGTGACGGCATTGGCCGATAGCACGCAGTACTGGCCACCGCAATAGGCCACGATGTCCTTGTCGGGCGGCAGCGCGCCCAGCTCGCCTTCCAGCGCTTCCAGGGGAATGTTGACGGCTCCGGGCAGGTGGCCCTGGGCGAATTCCGCTGGCGGACGCACGTCCAGCACGATGGTGTCGTCCATCTGCATGCGCTGCAGCAGCTCGTCCAGCGCAACGGCTTGCAGGCGGTCACGCTGGCGCAGGCTGTCGGAGACCACGGCGCGGATCTCGGCGTGGCGGAATTGCAGATAGTCGTGCAGCGCATCGACGATGCCGGTGATGGGCCCGTCGCCCAGCCGGTACAGCACATGCTTGCCCTCGCGCCGTGTGAGCACCATGCCCGCGCGCTTGAGGTGCTGCAGGTGCTGGGAGGTGTTGGCCACGGACAGCCCGCACAGCTCGGCCAGGCGCTCCACGGGCTGCTCGCCTTCGGCCGCATGGCTCAGCAAGGCGAGGCGGTGGGCATGGCCCAGGGTGCGCGCCAGGTCGGCCAGGTCGGGGAAGGCCTCGATCGGTACAGGGCTGCTTGACGGATTCATGGGGGATAGCCTAGCATCGCGCAAACATTCAATCAATTAATTGAATGTATTGTTCATTGTGCATGCGGTGGCATCCAAGGAGGCCGCTGCGAACCTGCAAGAGAGTGAAAAGACATGCTGGATGTGCCGGAATTCCTGCTGCGCGCCGTGCTGACGGGCGCAGGCGCGACCTTGGTGATGGATGTGTGGGCGCTGCTGCTGCAGCGTCTGTGGGGCGTGCCTTCGCTGGACTACGCCATGGTGGGCCGCTGGCTGGGCCATCTGCCGCGCGGCCGGCTGGTGCATGCCGGCATCGGCCGGTCCGCGCCGGTGGCGGGTGAGAAGGCCCTGGGCTGGGTGGCGCACTATGCGATCGGCGTGGCCTTTGCGGCGGCCCTGCTGGCCTTGGCGGGTGAGGGCTGGGCCCGGGCGCCCACGCTGTGGCCGGCCCTGGCCTGGGGCGTGTTCACCGTGGCCGCACCCTTCCTGGCGCTGCAGCCGTGCATGGGGGCGGGGCTGTTTGCCCGCAAGACACCCAAGCCCGCCGTGGCGCGGCTGCGCAGCCTGATGGCGCACACGGTGTTCGGTCTGGGCCTGTTCATCGCGGCCTGGGCCGTCTCGCAACTGCGGGGCTGAGCGGATGCGCTGACCCGGTTCAGGCAAACAGCCTGTGCGCCATGAATTCGAGAAAGGCCCTGACCTTGGGCGAGAGGTCGCGGCCCGGGGGCCAGACCATCCAGACCGTGCCCTGGGCATTGGCGGTGAACGGGTCGAGCACGGTCTGCAGCAGGCCCTGCTCCAGCTGGCGGGCCACGGTGAAGTCCGGCAGGCAGGCAATGCCCTGGCCGCGCAGCGCCAGGAAGATGCGCATCTCCACGCTGTTGCAGACCACGCTGGAGGGCAGCGCGGGCGGGGCGGTGTCGTCGTCGTTTCCCAAGGGCCAGCGCTCCAGCCGGCCGGTGGCCGGATAGCGGTAGTGCAGGCATTGGTGGCGGGCCAGGTCGGCAGGTTGCACCGGCCTGCCATGGCGCTGGAAATAGGCGGGCGAGCCCACCAGCACGCGCCGGAAGCCGCCCAGCCGCCGGTGCTTGAGGCCCGAGTCCTGCAGCGGCGCGGCGCGTATGGCCACGTCAAAGCCGTCGCCGATCACATCGACCAGATGGTCCGAGAAGTTCAGGTCCAGTTCGACCTCGGGGTATTCCAGCAGGAAGTCCGAGAGCGCCTGCTCGAACAAACCGCAGTGGCGTGGCAGGCTGACCTTGAGCCGGCCCTGGGGCCGCTCGCCCGCATGGCGCAGTTCCTGCTGGGCGGCCTCGACCTCGCAGAGGATGCGCCGGCAGCGCTCCAGAAAGCGTTCGCCCTCGGCCGTCAGTGCCAGCGTGCGCGTGCTGCGGTTGAACAGGCGCACGCCCAGGCGCTCCTCCAGCCGCGCCACGGCCTTGCCCACGGCCGAGGGCGACAGCCCCAGCTCGCGCGCCACGGCAGAGAAGCCCAGCCGCTCGGCCACGCGCACAAAGAGGCCGATGCTGCCCAGGCTGTCTATTTCCATGTGCTGTGTGAAGAGATGTGCGAAGAAGATGATTTGAGACTCATGTGTCTCAAGTGTTCGGAAATGAAGATGGATTGTCTCAGATGAAGACGGGCCTACGCTGGCGGTCGTTTCTTGAAATGGCGCACAAACCATGTCTTCCCTCTCTCGCGGCAGCCCCCTCAAATGGCTGCAACTGCTGGCCGTCTGCCTGACGGGGCTGCTGATTCCCCTGAGCTTCACGGGCCCGGCCGTGGCCCTGCCTTCCATCCATGCCGAGCTGGGCGGCACGCCCTCCCAGCTGGGCTGGATCATGAATGCCTACATCCTGAGCTACGGCAGCGCCATGATGGTGGCCGGCAGCCTGACCGACATCCATGGCCGGCGCCGCCTGTGGCTGCTGGGGCTGGTCTGGTTCGGCCTGCTGAGCTTTGGCGTGGGCCTGGCAACCGATCTGCGCTGGGCCGATGGGCTGCGCCTGCTGCAGGGGCTGGGCGGGGCGGTGGCCTTTGCGGCGGCCATGTCCTCGCTGGCGCCGCTGTTCGAGGGCGCGGCGCGCATGCGGGCCTTCAGCCTGCTGGGCACGACCTTTGGCCTGGGCCTGGCCTTCGGCCCCTGGGTGTCTGGCCTGATGGTGGACAGCCTGGGCTGGCGCTGGGTGTTCCATGGGACGGGGCTGGTGGCGCTGCTGGGCCTGCCCATGGTGATGGCCAGCGCGCGGCGCGATGAAGCCGTGTCTGCCGACCGGCCCGACTGGCTGGGCGCAGCCCTTTTCACCCTGGCCCTGGGCGGTTTCATCTACGGCGTGCTGATGGTGCCCGAGCGCGGCTGGCTCCATGCCGAGGTGCTGGGGCCGCTGGCGCTGTCCGCCGTGCTGTTCGTGGTCTTCGTGGCGGTGCAGCGGCGCGTGGCCCGTCCGTTGCTGGATCTGTCGCTGTTCTCGCAGCCGCGCTTTCTGGGCGTGCAGCTGCTGGCGGCGTCACCGGCGTTTCTGTTCATCTCTCTGGTGGTCATGCTGCCCGGGCGCTTCATTGGCGTGGAGGGGCTCAGCCCGCTGGCGGCGGGCCGCATGATGGGCTGGCTGGCGGCGCCCTTGCTGGTGGTGCCGCTGCTGGCGGCCCTGCTGGTGGGCCTGTTGTCGCGCTGGATCAGCCCGGGCCGGCTGTCGGCGGCCGGTCTGCTGCTGGCCGCGGCGGGCCTGTGGTGGCTGGCGGCTGCCTTCGGGCAGGGCGCCGGTCCGGCGTTGGCGCTGCCCTTGCTGCTGATAGGCACCGGCATTGGCCTGCCCTGGGGCCTGATGGACGGGCTGGCCGTGAGCACCGTGGCGCCAGACCGCGTGGGCATGGCCACGGGCATCTTCAACACCGTGCGCATCTCGGCGGACGGCGTGGCCCTGGCCGTGGCGGGCGCCGTGCTGGCGGTGCTGGTGGAGGGGCAGCTTGGCGGGCTGTCGCCCGATGCAGGCCTGCGGCGCGAGATGGCCGGGCAACTGGCCCAGGCCGATCTGGCGCGCGCCGCCCAGGCGCTGCCGGGGCAGGACGGCTTGCTTGCGCAGGTGTACGGCGCGGCCTTCCACGATCTGTTGCTGCTGCTGGCGGGGCTGGCGGTGGTCACGGCGCTGGCCGTGCTGTGGCTGCTGGAGCGCAAGGGCCAGGCCGTGTCTTCCCCGGAGCAACTGGCCCCGCAGGCCGGGCGCAGGCTCAGCTAGCAGGCTGCAACTGCACGCCCAGGCGCGAGAACAGGATCTGCCGGCCATCGCCCTGCAGGCGCTGTATCACCATGCCGCCATCGCGGTGCAGGTAGATGCGCAGGGCGCTGCCGTTGCCGGGATCGTGGTCCAGGTAGCAGGGATCTTTGTCCAGGTCCTTCCAGCCGTGAAAGTCTTCCAGCCGGCGTGTACTGATGCGGCGCAGCTCGGTCTCGGGGGCCGCGAAATAGCTGTGGGTCTGAAGCCACAGCGTGCGCAGCTGCTCGAAGGACTGTTCGCGCGAGGAACAGGCGGGCGCAGCCTCCAGCAGGGACAGCAGCATGTCCAGAAGCTGATCGAATGAATACTGCATGCCGCGCCCCTTTCAGCGATCGACGGTGCGCACCGCGCATCCTCGATCAGCGTAACCGGATATGGCGCGAATGTGAACAAAGCATGACCGTGGTGGTTTGTCGCTATTGCCAGTCCGTACCGACAGTGATTGGCGCGGGTGTTGTATGTGGGGCACCGGCCTGGATGGCCGGACAATGGCCGGGCACATCCTGCGTGATGCCGACCTTTTTTGTTCCCGCCACCTGTTTCCCCACTTCTGCTGCCCATGGAACGCTTCACCATCTCCATCGACGACGACCTGGCCCGTGATTTCGACGCATGGATCGCCGCGCGCGGCTACGACAACCGCTCCGAGGCCATCCGCGACGTGCTGCGCGCCCACCTGGCCCAGGTGCGCGAGCGCCAGGACGCCGACGGCCTGTGCGTGGCCAACCTGTCCTATGTCTACAACCACCACGAGCGCGACCTGTCCGAGCGCCTGGCCAGCCTGCAGCATGACCACCACGAACTGCACATGGCCACCACCCACGTGCACCTGGACCATGAGCAGTGCATAGAGACGGTGATGCTGCGCGGCCCGGCCAGCGCTGTGCGGCGATTTGCCGACACCATCACGGCCGAGCGCGGCGTGCACCATGGCCAGCTCAACGTGGTGATGGCGCGCCGGGGGGAGTCTGGCGGGCATGAGCACGCGCAACCCGATCCCCATTCCCATCCGCATCCACATCCCCATTCACACGCCCACGGCGACTGATTGAAGCCAGGGCGGGCGCCTTGCCCCGCCTCTGTCACGCAGGTCGGTATGAAGTTTGCTTTTTTCTTCATACAACTCCTGGACCCGCATGACACATCCTCTGAAATTTCCTTCTCGGCCCTGCGCCTTGCACCAGATTGCGGCGGCCGGCCTGCTGGGCCTGGCCGCCATTCCCCAGGCTGGTGCACAGCAGGCGACGGATGCCTCGCCCAGCCTGCAGCCCGTCGAGGTCAAGGGCCAGACCGCGCGCGGCGCCTCGGCCGCCTACACCACCAGCGTGATCGAGGCCGAGGACATCGCCAACGCCCATGCCAGCCATCCGCAGGAGCTGCTGCGCCAGGTGCCGGGCATGAATGTGCAGAACTACCAGCTGTCCGGTGTGGGCGATGCCATCGTCATGCGCGGCTTCGGCGGTGGCGGCCATGGCGGCGATGTGGGCGTGGTGCTGGACGGCATTCCACTGAACGAGGCCATGTCGCATGCCGACGGCTATGTGGACCTGGGCGTGATCGTGCCGCTGGAGATGGAGCGCATCAGCATCTACAAGGGTCCCGTGTCCGCGCTGTACGGCAACTTCAACCGCGCAGGGCTGATGGCGATAGAGACGCGCAAGCAGGGCGACTACACCCCCTACCGCGAGGCCGACGTGAGCCTGGCCTCGCACGGCACGCTGGACGCTCAGGCGGCGCTGGGGCTGAAGCCGGGGGAGGGCGAATTCCTGAACCTGGCGGCCCAGCACTACCGCACCGATGGATTTCGCGCGCAGTCGCAGTTCCAGCGCAGCACGGCATCCCTGCGCTGGAGCAAGCGGCTCTCGTCGCAGCTGGAGGTGGCGCTGTCGGCACGGCTGCACCACGGCGAGGGCGACTCGCCGTCGTACCTGACGGCGGGGCAGTTCGCACGCGATCCGCATGGCATCGATCCGCGCGCCATGAACGATGGCACGCGCAAGAACTTCGCCACGCTGCGCGCCGATGTGCAGTACGCGCTTTCGCCCCGGCTGACCTGGCTGGGCCATGCCTACACCACGCAGCAGAGCTTCACGCGCTGGTTCAGCCGGCCCATTGATGCGCTGCAGTGGCGCCAGCGCGAGGAAAGCTATGACCGCGCCGCCTACGGCGCCGGCACCAGCCTCAATGGCCGCCATGTCACGGCGCTGACCCCGCTCAACTGGGTGGCCGGGCTGGAGGCCGTGCGCGAGTCCACCGACTACCAGTTCTACGACGGCCTGCAATGGCGCGAGCGCACGGGCGCAGCCATTGACGACCGCAATTCCAGGCTCAACACACTCTCGGCCTTTGCCGAGGTGGATGCGCCCATCCACCGCCTGCTGCAGCTGTCCGCCGGCCTGCGCTGGGACCGCTTCACCGGCGGCTGCCGTCCCAATGGCCCCGAGACGGGCAGCGACCCCTGCGGCCCGCTGGCGCGCACGGCGCATGCCAGCCCCAAGCTGGGCCTGCGCTCGCAGGTGGCGCCGGGTGTGCTGCTGCGCGCCAGCTGGTCCGAAGGATTTGCGCTGGCCAGCGATTTCGCCAAGTACGCGCTCGGCGCCGCGCGGCTCGACCCCAACATCTTCCGCCAGACTGAAGTGGGCGCGCAGATCAAGCCCATGCCGGGCCTGGTGCTGGATGTGGCCGCCTATCGCCTGCAGTCCTCGGGCGAGATCCGCAACGTGGCGCCCGGCGTGTACGAGAACTTCGGCGCCACGCGCCGCACGGGCGTGGAGGCCAGCGCGCTGTGGGCGGTGCGCAAGAACCTGGACCTGCAAGTGGCCTGGGGCAGCGCCCATTCGCGCGTGACCGAGAACGGCAACCCGGCCCTGGTCGGCAACCAGGTGGCCGGCGTGCCCCGGCAGACCGCCACCGTGGGCCTGGCCTGGCGCCCGCTGGCGCAGTGGGAGGGCACGCTGACCTGGCGCCGTGTGGGCCGCTATGCCGTCACGGCCGACAACAGCGTGTTCTACGGCGGCTACGCCACCTGGGACCTGGGCCTGAGCTGGCGCCTTCCTTCGGCGCGCAGCCGCATCTATGCCGTGGTCTCCAACCTGGGGGACAAGGCCTATGCCACGTCGGCCTCGGTCATCCGCGGCGTGCCGCTGTTCGCGCCCGGCGCGCCGCGCACGCTCAAGGTCGGCGTGCAGACACAGTTTTGAGGAGGAAAAAAATGAAATCCAACCCCTGTTTCGCATCCGTTGCAACCGCCGCATTCGTGGTCCTGCTGGCCTGCGCACCGCTGGCCCAGGCCCATAACGTCTGGCTGGAGCCCGATGCCGACGGCGCCTACACCGTGCAATTCGGCGGCCATGAGGGCCAGCTGGAGGACTTTGCGGCCGGCAAGCTCAAGAGCGTTGAAGCCTATGACGCGCGCGGCCGCCGCATCGACGTGGCCGTGCAGCCCGTGCCCGGCGGTGCCCGCGCCACGCCGGCCCGCAAGGCCGCGCTGCTGGCCGCGCATTTCGACAACGGATTTTTCAGCCGCGTGGGCGAGGGGCCGATGCTTGAAAAGCCCATGACCGAGAACCCCGGTGCCACCAGCGGCGTGCATGCGCTCAAGTTCCACAAGACCATCCTCGAATGGGGCCCGGTCACCCGCGAGAGGCTGGGCCAGACCCTGGAGATCATCGCCAGGACCCGCCGCTCGCCCCACGCGGGCGAGCCCCAGCAATTCCAGGTGCTGCTGAACGGCCAGCCCCGGGCCGGCGTGCGCGTGTCGCTGGGAGAAAGCGGCCCCCCACTGGCAACCGATGCCGACGGCCTGGTGACCGTCACACCGCGTGCCGGCATGAACCAGCTGCTGGCCATCGTGCGCCTGCCCGTGGCAGGCGATGCGCGCACCACCAGCCTCAGCTACGAGTACCTGCTGGGGTTCTCGGCGCATTGAAAGGGGCTGGCGGCCCGGCCCGGCGTGGCCCGGCCTGGCGTGGCCCGGCGCTGTGGGGTCAGTCCAGCGCCAGGCGCCGGTCTGCAGCCAGCTTCTTCCACTTGGCGTTGTCCTGGGACATGAAGCGCTGGATCTCGGGCAGGGACATGGGCGTGGCCACGGCCCCGGCGGCCTGCAGCGTGGGGCGCAGCTCGGGCGACTGTATGGCCTGGTTGATCCACTGATTGAGCTGGGCCAGCCGCTCGGGGGCCGTGCCGGAGGGCACGGCCACGGCATACCACTGGGTGGCCTCGTAGCCGGGCACGCCAGCCTCGCGCATGGTCGGTACATCAGGCAGGCTGTCTATGCGCGTGGCGCTGGTCACGGCATAGGCCTTCAGCCGGCCCGACTGGATGTGCGGCAGCACGGGCGTCACGCCCAGCATGGCCAGGGGGATCTGCCCGCCCACCACATCGGTCACGGCCTGCCCGCCACCCTTGTACGGCACATGCACCATGCTGGTGGTCGCCAGGGCGTTGAGCAGTTCGCCCGCCAGATGCTGGGAGGTGCCCGTGCCCGAACTGGCGTAGCTCCATTGGCCCGGTTTGGCTTTCATGGCGGCTACCAGTTCGCCCAGGCTGCCGGCTGCACCCGGGGCCGGGCCCACCAGCACCATGGCGCCCCGGGCCATCACGGCCACGGCGGTCAGCTCGCGGCCCACCTCGGGCTGGCGTGGGCCGGACAGCTGCGGCCCGGGCACGGAGACCAGGGTCAGGCCATCGGCAGGTGCCTTGGCCGCCGCCTGCAGGCTGATCGCGCCCGAGGCGCCCGGCCGGTTCTCCACCACCACGCTGACACCGGCCCTGGCCTCCAGTTGCCGGGCCACATGGCGGGTCAGCACGTCCAGGCTGCCGCCGGGCGCAAAGCCCACGATCCAGGTGATGGGCTTGCCCTGCGGCGCGTGCGCCGGGGAATCGGCCGCGCGGGCCGTGGGCAGTGCAAGGGCCAACAGGGCTGCGGCGGCCAGGGGGAGCAGTGCATGGCGGCGGGTGGTCGGCAGGCAGCCGCTGGCCTGCGGGGCGGGTAGGGG